>JBDUCR010000060.1:0-4646 GCA_040003345.1 bacterium | reverse complement strand
CTCGGCGCGGACCTTCAGCTCGTCGATGGACACATTGGCGACGCTGGCAAACAATCGCGCGCGTTCGCCGCGGAGCATGGCTATTTCGACATCTCGACACTGCGTGAGCCGTATCGCATCGAAGGCAAGAAGACGATGGGCATCGAGCTCGCCGAGCAGCTGGGATGGACGCTGCCAACCCATGTGATTTATCCGACCGGTGGAGGCACGGGGCTCATCGGCATGTGGAAGGTCTTCGCCGAGATGCGCGACGGCGGTTGGCTGCCGCGCGATGCGCAGTTTCCGCGCATGGTCGTTGCGCAAGCGACAGGCTGTGCGCCGATGGTGCGCGCATTCGAAGCGAAGGCAGATCGCGCGACTCCCTGGGAGAATCCCGAGACACACGCTAGCGGGCTCCGCGTCCCCGGTCCACTCGGTGATCGTCTTATTCTTAAAGCGCTGTACGAGAGCAATGGCGACGCGGCAGCAGTCGACGAAGACACCATCCGCGAGCAGACGCTTCGTCTGAGCAGAGCATCTGGCGTCGACGCCGCGCCCGAAGGCGGCTGTGCACTTGGTGTGCTCGAGCTGCTCGTTCGCGAAAAGCGCATTCCCGCTGATGCGGAGGTTCTGGTGTTCAACACCGGCAGCGGCGCGAGCTATCGCTTCTGATGCGGATCGCGATTTTCGATCCGTTCAGTGGCATCGCTGGCGACATGACGCTGGGCGCGCTGCTCGCTGTCGGACTCGATGCGGAATGGCTGCGCGCGCTGCCGGCGAGGCTTGGTCTCGCCGACGTCACGGTGGAGACCCGTGAGGTACTCCGCGGTGAGCTCGTGTGCTGGAAGGTGGATTTTCGAATTCCTCCGCAGCCGCACGGCAGACACATCGATCAGATTCGCAAGCTCGTCGCTGAGTCGGGCGCGCCCGAGACGGTGCGCGCCAAGGCGGATGCGGCGTTCTGGGCGATCGCGTCGGCAGAAGGCGAGATCCACGGCATGCCGCCGGAGAAAGTGCACCTCCACGAAGTCGGAGCGGTCGACGCCATTCTCGATGTCGTCGGCGCAATCTGGGGACTCGAGCAGCTCGGCGTCCAAGAGGTGCGCTGCGGACTGCTCCGCACTGGCGATGGAACGGTACGCGCAGCGCACGGCCTTCTTCCTGTTCCCGCGCCGGCAACACTCAAGCTGCTCGAGGGACATCAAGTGAGTCCCGGTCCGGCCGGAGCAGGGGAGCTCGTCACACCAACGGGCGCGGCGCTCGTGCGCGTGTTATCCGCGGGTCCACCGCCGGCTGTCTACACTCCAGTGCGCAGCGGCTTCGGCGCGGGAACGAAAGACTTTCCCGGCCGCGCGAATGCACTGCGCATCATTCTCGCGGATGTCGAGATCGCTGCATCGTCGCTCGCTCGCGAACAGCTCGCGCTGCTTGCCTGCGATGTCGACGACATGTCGCCCGAGTATCTCGCCGCCGTGACAGACCGCGCGCGAGTCGAAGGCGCGCTGGACGTCATCCTCATCGCAACGACGATGAAGAAGGGGCGCGCCGGTACGCGTATCGAGCTCCTGTGCTCACACACCGACGCAGGTCGCTTCGAACGACTGCTGTTGACGGAGACGACGTCCATCGGCGTGCGCCGGAGCGACGTGAGTCGCGTCGCGCTCGTGCGCCGCGAAGCTTTTGTCGACGTGGTCGGTCACACGATCCGACTCAAGGTGGTCGAGCTTCCGGACGGGGGAACACGCGCCAAACCCGAGTTCGACGACGTGCAGCGCGTTGCACTGGCGACCGGGCGTCGGCCAGCAGATATTTACCAGCTTGCACTCGGCGCGGCGGAACGGCTCCAAGCCGCGCAGGGTACCTAGGCGATCCCAGTGACCGCACCGGATCCGCTGAATTTTTTCAGGAGAAAATCTGATGGCTCTGCTCGTTAGGACGCGCCTCGCCGCTGGCGCACTGCTCTTCTCCTCCTCGGTCCTCGGCGCCCAGGCCGCGCCCGCCAAGCCAACGTGCGATGTGGGAGAGTCGGCCAAGGGCAACGCGGCTCGTGCGACGCTCAGCGTCAATCTCGCGCGCGAGTCGAACTCGCCCGCCGTGGCATCGACGAATCTCAAGAACGCTGTCAAGCTGGTCGAGAAAGTCGACAAGGGCGATGACGCGGTCACTAACGCCTACGTGCTGGGCACGGCGCTCAGTCTGTGGGGCAACCAGCCCGGCATCGGCTTGGCACCCAAGCGCAGCTCGCTCGGATTCAGCACTGATCCCGAAGCAACGCTCGATTTGCCAACCACGCTCGACTCGCTGTTCAAGATCGTCGAGGTCGCGAAGCCCATGTGCGGAGACTACACGGCATATTGGCGCGCTGGCCAGAAGTTCTATCTCGACGTCGTCAACGGCGCGATCAATTCGCTCAATGCGGACAAGCTTGATTCCGCCGAGTATTACGCCACACAGGCGAACAAGCTCTACGCTCTGTCGCCATACGGCGACATGGTGCTGGGCAGTGTCGCGTCGAAGAAAGGCAATGCAGCGAAGGCCACCGAGTACTGGAGCAAGGCCGCTGAGGTAGCTGGGAAGGATTCGAGCTATCGCGACGTGCGCCGCCAGATGCTGGCCAACATCGGAGGCGCCTACATGGAAGCCGCGGGTGCAGCGTCTGGCGCCGACAAGGCTGCTCAGGCTCGCAAAGCGGCCGACGTATACGCACAGCTGATCGCCGTTCCCGGCTCCAAGGGTTCGTATCTGAGCGGTGGACGGCAGCAGCTTCAAAACGCCTATCTCATGGCCGGAGACACGGCGGCAGCGGCGAAGACGTGGGAGCCGCTCATCGCCAACCCGAGCGCATACGAATATCAGGATCTCCTCAACTCGGCGGTCAGTGCGGCCCGTGCAAACCGCCCCGCCGATGCAGGCAAGCTGTTCGAGGCAACGCTCACGCAGAACCCGAACAGCCGCGACGCGCTGTACAACGTTGCTGTCACGTATCTCACGATGGAGCAGAACGACAAGGTTGGTCCGATCGCGACGCGCCTGGTGTCAGTCGATCCGGGCAATCCGGAGAATTACAACCTTGCCGCGCGCGCCTATCTGTCCATGGCAAAGGCCGCGGAAAAGGCGAAGAAGAGTGCAATGGCGGCGGCGTACAACGACACGACGCTCACGTGGTACAACAAGGGGAACACCCTTCCCATCGAAGTCACCTTCAGCGAGTTCTCGCCTACGGACAAGCAGGTCGTCATCGCGGGCACTGTTGCGGATCGTCGCGACAAAGTCGAAGGGAACAACAATGCGGCGACTCCGGCGGCAAAGCCGGCGAAGGGCAAGCCGGCGGCCAAGCCTGCCGCAGCTGCCTCGAAGACGTTCGACCCGAAGCCGACCACACTCAAGTTCGAGGCGCTCGACAAGGCGGGTGCAGTCGTCGGCACCGAGACGGTGACGACCAAACCGCTGCGTCCGGGCGAAAAGGACCGCTTCAAGGTCACCATCGCCGGCCCGAATGTCGTAGCGTACCGATATTCCATCGCCGAATAAGCTCCTGCAATCAACGAGAAAGCGTCCGCCATGTGCGGGCGCTTTTTTCGTTCCGACGCCCTGACAAAGCAGAGCACACAGAGCGCGGAAGTGCTGAATACAGCTTGATTTCGGTGCCTATAGCTCCTATCTTGCATTAGGGCGCGACCACGGTCGCTTCCGCTCTTTTTTGTTGGGGGAAGAACTCACTTCGGTGGTCTTCCCCCGTCGCTTCGGTGGAGGTCCGGTTCAGAACATGGTTCGCGTTAGTCGGGTTCTTCCGGGCAGCATCTGCGAGGAAATGGGCGTCGTAAAGGGGACGGAGCTGCTCACGGTCAACGGCCGTGAGCTTGCCGACTTCCTCGATTGGGAATTCCTCACGGCTGACGAGGAGCTCGTCATCGAGGCGCGGCTTCCCGACGGTGAAGAAATCGTCTACGAGGTCGAACGTCCCGAAGGCGAAGGTCTCGGCGTCGAGCTCGAGCCGCCAACCATTCGCCGCTGCGCAAACCGCTGCGAATTCTGCTTCATCGAAGGGCTGCCCAAGGGTCTTCGCAAATCGCTCTACGTCCGCGACGACGACTATCGGCTCTCCTTCGCCTATGGCAACTTCGCGACGCTATCGAACGTGAAGGAGCGCGACATCGAGCGGATTCTCGAGTATCGTCTCTCGCCGCTCTACGTCTCCGTGCACGCCACTCCGTGGGAAGCACGCAAGATTCTGCTCAACAACCCGCGCGTCCCGAATATCGTCGAGCAGCTCACACGGCTCGCGGCTGGCGGCATTCAGTTCCACGGACAGATGGTCATCGTTCCCAACCTGAACGATGGCGACGTCCTCGAAGCGTCGCTGACCGACCTCTGGAACCTCGGCGACGCTGTACTCAGCGTCGCGCTCGTGCCGGTCGGCGTCACGCAGTTCTCGCATCTCTACGACGGCAAGCCCATGGACGCCGAGAACTCTGGTCGCATTCTCGAAGCGGTGGAGCGCTGGGAAGCGCGTGCCCTCGCCGAGCGCGGCGACCGCTGGGTGTTCGGCTCCGACGAGTTGTATCTGCTCGCCGAGCGGCCGCTGCCCGACGTCGAGCACTATGGTGACTTCTCGCAGATCGAGAACGGCGTGGGCGCTGTCACCTCGCTGCGCGAGCGCGTGCGCG
>JBDUCR010000387.1:0-15785 GCA_040003345.1 bacterium | reverse complement strand
CCCCCAAAGCATCAGTCCCCAAGCCAGCGATCAAGATTCTCACGCACGAACGCATCATCAAGCAGCAACGGATGCTCCCGATACACGCGATCAATCTCCTCCGACTGCCCGCGCGACAGCGTCTCCGACGGATCGAGACACCAGATTCCACGCAGCAGCCCTTGTCGCCGCAGCACCTCATGAATACCCGCGATACACCCAGCAAACGCATTCGACGCGTCGAAAATCGCGCTGTTCGCATCCGTGAGCGCCGCATTCTCGCGCAACCAATTGGTCGCTGCGCCATCGCCGTCAGCACCAACGCGCTCGAGCAACTGAACGGCACCGCGCGTCCACACAGCCCATTGCCCAAGCAGCCCGCCGACGATTCGCCGCGTCCCGCTGCCAGCGGGAAACGGTGTGACGAGATCAGCGATGATGTTGTCGTCATTGCCCGTATAGAGCGCGACATCATCGCGCCCCGCATCACTCACGGCACGCACGACATCGAGCGTCTGATACCGATTGAACGGCGCGATCTTGATCGCCCATACTCGCTCGATGTCGGCGAACGCACGCCAGAACGCGTAGCTCAACACTCGACCACCAACCGCCGGTTGCAGATAGAATCCGAACAGCGGCATCACATCGGCGACCGCACGACAATGATGAATGAGCTGCGCTTCACTCGCCGTCGGCATCGCGCCGAGGCCGAGCAGCGCTACATCAAAGCCAAGCGACACTGCAAGCTCGGCCTCGGCGACGGCCTGCCGCGTCTCGCCAATCACGCCGGCGACCAGCGCGAATGGCGTCGCGCTCGACACGCGTGAAGCACGCACAGTCTCCGCCGCGAGCTCCAGCACCGGACGATATAGTCCAACGCGCGAATCCCTGATCGCGAATTGCGTCGTGTGCACGCCCACCGCGATACCGCCCGCGCCCGCGTCGACATAGTAGCGAGTGAGCGCCCGCTGATGTCGCTCGTCGAGCTTGCGGTCAGCCGTGAGTGCGAGCGGATGCGCCGGAATCACCTGACCCGCGAGCAGATGCGCATGCACCGCGTGCCGTACGTGCGGAGCAGGATCAGAACTGGCCATCTCTGCGCTCGAAGCTCGTCGGCTTGCCGAGCAGCCGACCACCACGCCGCACCCACTCGGCAACCCAGTCAAGCAGCGTATCGACGGGCAACAGCGCATCCTCGAGTAGCTCGTGCATGCGCAACGCATTGCTCAGCAGCGCATCGGGCGCTGGCTCGCCACTGAACTGCGGCACCCTGCCGAGTCGCTCGCCAAGGGCGCGCGCAAGCTCTTCGACGTGCAGCACCGTCTCACCCGCGACGTTGACGACATATGGATCCGGCGACGTCGCGCGCGCGAGCGCAGCCAGCGCGCGAGCATTCGCGTCGCCCTGCCAGATGACGTTCACACTGCTCATTCGCAGATCGATCGGCGCGCTGCTCATGATCTTCACCGCGAGATCAGTCAGCACACCATAACGAAGATCGTGCGCATAGTTGAGACGCACGATCGAGACCGGTGTGCTGAATCGCGCTGACGCAGCGGTGAACAGTCGCTCGCGCGCGAGACAGGAGAATGCGTACTCGCCAATCGGCGCGGGTGCGTCGTCCTCGCGTGAGCCACCGCTCTCGGGAGCAGTCAGCGCGTACACGTTCCCCGTACTGAACACGACTGTTCGACACCCCGCATATCGTTCGGCAACGTACGACGGAACTCCCGCATTCATCGCCCATGTCGTCGCCGGGCTGCCATTCGTGCCGAACTTCTGTCCGGCCATGAACACGACATTGGGCGCATCCGGCAGCGCCGCGCGCGACGCCGCGTCGAGCAGGTCAACGCGAGCTGTCTCGACACCCTGACGGCGCAAAGCATCGGCAGCACTTGCATCGGACCAACGCGAAACCGCGATCACGCGCCGGTCGGGATCTGCACGCTTCGCCATGCGCGCGAGCGTCGGGCCCATCTTGCCGCCGGCGCCGAGGATCACGAGATCGCCCGCTACGCGCGACAGTGTGCTCGCTAACGATGGCGATGGGCGCGAGAGTCGCTCCTCGAGCTCGGCCTCGTCGCGCGGAGCAGGGAGTGAGTCCAACGCGTGCAACGCTTCCATGTCGAGCGTCAACCCACGCGTTCCTGTGCGTCGAGCTCCCGCTGCAGCTGACGACGCGCCGAGTCGATGAGGTCGCGTGTGCGCTCGCGCAGCTGAGCGACGTCCTTGTTCGTGAGTCCCGTGGTGGGAATCGGCTCGAGCACACGTGCCTTCGCACGCGCACGACGAAACGCGAACGAGCCCTTTGCCATGCAGTTGCGCGTGCCTGCCACGGCGATCGGAAGGATTGGCGCGCCCGCCTCGATCGCGAGCTTGAACGCACCGTCCTTGAACGGCAACAACTCGTCAGTCTTCGAGCGTGTCCCTTCGGGAAAGATCATGACGCTCACCCGCTTGCTCAGCCGGTCACGACAACCGGCAATTGCGCTCACGACACTCTCGCGCTTGCCGCGCTTGATCGGAATGTCGTTCGCCATGCGCATCATCCAGCCCATCACCGGAATCTTGAAGATCGTGTCCTTCGACAGCCACTTCATCTCCCACGGAAAATGGCTGATGAGAAAGATGTCGGCGTACGACTCGTGATTGGAGACGGCGACATATGGAAGACGCGGATCATCGGGCGACTTTCCTTCCGTCTCGAAGTGCCACAACGGATTCAGCGTCACCTGCGCGACCGCAAGCTGCCGGAATGCTCGGCCGGCATGATATCGGCCGCGGTCGAACGGCGCGGTGATGAGCCATACCAGGGCGACGTAGAACACACCGACGATGACGACGAGCACGGTGGTCACCCACCCGATGGCGCTGAGGATACGCTGCATCCGGACTGGTCTGTTTCTCGGGAGTGATCAGGCGCGAATGAAATCCGGCCGCCATTCGCGGACGGCACGTTTCACGGCATCGGTCGTAGCGAGCTCACCACGCAGGCAGCGCTGCACGAGTTCGGGCAATTCGCTGTCACTGGCAAAGCGGAGGCCGATCAGATGGCGAATGTGCAGCTCCGGAATGCGATTGCGAAGCTCGGGAGCCAGCGTCGTCGCGAGGCGAAGGCGCATCTCGAGTGCAATGAGGCGGTTCTGCACATGTAATGTGGAAGCGCGGCTCGCGAGCAGCGCAGCCAGGAAGCCGATGGAGAGGACGACCAGCCACGCGTTGTAGGGCGTCGGCCGTTGTATGCCGTGCGCTACGGCAATGACGATGTTGGCGAGAAAGATCGGCAGCGCGACGTAGTGGTAAAGCGGAAAGTAGCGCTTGTGGGTCGCATACGTCTGCAACGGTCGCGCGACGGTGCCGGCAGTGAGAGAGGCCATGTTGTCTGGATCAGCCGAGAGCGCGCTGAGCGTGACGCTTCACCCGCGCGACCATAGCGTTGAGTCCCACTTCGCGACCCGCGAGTCCAATTCCTTCCATCATCTGTCGCACGAAGTCGCCGGGAATTCCAAGCGCCGTTTCGGGTGGATGTCCGTTTACCGCCGAAAAAAGAATGGCGAGAAACGCGGCGATGGTTGGTGATTGTCGGGTGTTGAGATCGACGTAGAAGTACAGATTGCCATCGCGCATCTCGGGAAACAGATCGACGCGCGTCTGGCACTCTGGAACCGTGAATTGTGCCCGGTCGAGCGCCTGAAAGCGCTCGGGCAGGGGTTCGAGCTGTTTGGCGAAGTGGAGCAACGTCTGCATCTTTTCTTCACGCCCGAGGGCGCGAAACGTGCGCAGCACTCGCGCCACGGACGGCGGGAGCGGCGACTCGGCCGGTTCCGTCATGGCAGGAGATAAAGCCTATTGGCAACTACGCGTCAAGCGCGCCGCCGCGTTGGCGCATGACAACGTTTGACCACATCACCGAATACGCGAGGAAGAATGCCGACGAGAATAGCGAACGCGCAGTGGCTGGGCGGACTGCAGAAGGGCTCTGGCTCCTTCAAGGGGCAGACGGGCTTGGCGGGGAGTTACAGCTTTGGCTCGCGCTTCCAGGACGCGGCGGGCTCGAATCCCGAGGAGCTGCTCGCCGCGGCGGAAGCGGCGTGCTACAGCATGGCGTTGAGTGCCGGTCTCGAGAAGGCCGGTTTCCCACCCACGAGCGTGGATACGAAGGCCGCGTGCACCATCGAAAAGGTCGGCGAGGGATTCAAGATCACGCGCATGGAGCTCACGGTGAACGCGAAGGTTCCCGGAATCGACGAGGCGAAATTTCAGGAATTTGCCGCCGCGACCAAAGAGGGATGCGCCGTCTCCTCGGCGCTGAAGGGCAACGTGCAGCTCGAGCTCAAAGCGACCTTGTCATCCTGAGCTCTCGGTGTCCAGCTCGCGACTGAATCTCGAAGTCGATCTCGCGTTCGACTTCGAGACATCAGTTGCTGCCGCGTCACTCCGTACGAGCAGCTCCCATTGAACAGCGATCCATATCGACAGGCACGGCACCGCCAATCGATACAGCATCGCAGTTTCAGTGCGCAAGATTGCACCAGGAATGAGCGTCGACATCACCGGAATCGTGACGAACGCCAACCAGTACAGCATCGACCGCCACCGGACTCTCGGCGAGCCTGCGTACCAGAGCGTCGCTCCCACGAACGCGATCAGATAGCTCGCTCGCTCCGCCTGATGGTTGAACAGCACCACATACAGCAACATCGAGCAGAGATACAGAACGCGAAAACGCGAGTCGTCCCACCTGTCGCGCCGCAGCAGAAGCGGCGCAACGAGCAGCAGCGTGCCCGCGAGCTGCACTGGCCAGTTGGGCAACGTCGTTCCCGTCCAGCGATGCACGAGCTCCATCACGGAGAACCACCGCTGTTGCGCATCGACCGATTCGACGCCACGCCACGACGCGTACTGCTCGACGAGTCGCGATGGGGACGTCACCAGCAGCGGCAACGCCACTAACGTCGCGCCGACCGCCACGGCCCACGCGCCCGTGCGCAACGCGAGCCGTCGCGGGAGCGCGAAAGTGAGCGCGGCAAGGGGAAAGATCTTTACGCTCGCACCCAGCACCACTGATGCGGCGGCGCGCCAGACACGTCGTCGCTCGAGCGAGGCGAACGCGAAGACGATCAGCGCGGCGACGAGCGCATTGCTCTGCGCATTCTGCATCGCACGCAGCACCTCCGGGTGCAGGCAGAACAACGCGAAAAGACCGGCGCGTCCAGGCAATACCTGCTCGACCGCAGCGAACAGCACGAGCGCATTCAGCGTGCTCCAGAGAAAGAGCGCCAGCGGCCACGGCAACCACGCAAACGGCGCGAACAATAGCGCGAACGTCGGACTGTACTTGAATCGGTCCGAGTGCTCGTCCGGATATGTCGCATAGAGATCTATGCCTTCGAACAGATGCCGCGATGCAGTGCGAAAGATCTCGAAGTTTCCGGACGGCCGCGCCGCTTCATGCATCTCGGCCGCGGACGCCCCGCGAAGCCGTCGCATCACCGCGTTGCTGATTACAGGATCAGCAGCAAGCGCCTTCCCCGCAGCGTCAGCAGCTGCGGTGAGAACATAGAGCGCGAGGAGCAGGCGTCGAAGACGTGGCAGCGGCGCAGCGCTGAACCACGCACGGATTCGGTGGGCGAACATCAAGAGGAAGTACAGGAAGGTCGGCCCACTTTCGACGGACCGGTCAACCGCTATAGTACTCCTTGATACACATCGTCACCACGCGCTGCAGCATTCGGATTTGCTCCGAGCTGTCCGACATCGCGCGAACCTCGGGCAATGCGCCCCAGATATCCTTGAGAAGGATCAGCAGATGCTCGGGAAGAATGCCCTTCTCTCGCGCCTCGGACGACATGTGCAGCAGTGCCGCCTGGAGCGAAATCGACGACGAGACGTTTGCCAAATAGTCTCGCAACGCCGTTCGCACGGCGTCGAGAGTAGCCTCGTCCAGCCGACTCGGCGGAGTCTGGCTCGAGTCATACGCCATCATGTGCCAGGCTGATACGGGGAAGGCGATCGACGACGACTGCGCACTGGGAGAATATGTGGCAACGTCGCAGCGACGAATGTTTATCGCTGCACCGCGCGCGTCAAGTGCTTGCTTCCATGGGCGAGTGAGGCGGCATGGTCCTCCTCTTGCGCTGACGACCAACTCCCGCTTTCCCATGAACTCCGAGCCCGGATGACGAGGTGAGCCATCACCCCGTACTCATCTTCTCCTCAGACACGCTCGCCGCTGCGCTGCTGGGCGCCGCCGTCGAACTGGCCGGCCATCTGCCGCACTTCGTTCGACAAGGCGAGGCCGCCCGCGGCGCCTTGCTTCGCGTGCGGCCGAAGCTCGCGCTCATCGACTGCGATCACGAAGAAAGCTGCTCCGACGAGTTCGTAGGCCCCGCACTCATGACAGGCGCACGCGTCCTGCTCTTTCGCTCGCGACGCACCACGCGCGACATGACTGACTTTGCGACCCGACTCTCCCTCCCCCTCGTCGACATGCCGCTCGAGCACGCCTCTCTCTCGCAACAGCTGCGCGAGATGCTCGACGACTGATCTGCTCCCGCCTACCTCGTTACACCAGCGCTACTGACTCGCGACGCCTGCGCTGTGAGAACGCGCGCTGCGCATCACACGCATCGCAATTGCCGCACACCCAGCCGTCATCCGCGAGCTCCCCGAAATACTCGAGCAGAAAACGCGTGCGACATCGCGCGCTCTGACAATACCCGACCATCGCGCGAAGCTTGGCGCGGTCCTGCTCCCGACGCGCTTCATAGTCGGTGAGATCGGCGCTGAGGTCGACAGACGTGAGACGACTCCGCAGCCGCTCCCATCCACCACCACGATGCTCACGCACCAGACCGTGCCGCTTGAGCAGCACGAGAACAATGCGTGCCTTGCGCCGCGCTACCCCCGACCGGTCTGCGAGCTCCTCGAGCTGCACGCGCTCCCCAAGCGGATACTGCTCGAGCAACAGTGCGACCTTCGCCGCCTCCTCCACGTCGGGATACTTGCCGCCGAGGAAATACGACTGCACGCGTGAATCCTCGACGCGATAGAGAACGCTGCACACCGCGGGAAGTCCATCGCGCCCGGCACGTCCGGCCTCCTGATAGTACGCCTCTACCGAGCCGGGAAAGTGATAGTGCACCACGAAGCGCAGATCGCGCTTGTCGATACCCAACCCGAAGGCATTCGTCGCCACCATCGCGCGAAGCTCACCATTCATGAACGCGTTCTGCGACGCCTTGCGGTCGGGCGGATTCATCTTGCCGTGATACAGCCCGATCGCATATCGCTCCTTCAACAACTCATGCAACCGCTCGGCCTCCTTCACCGTGGCCGTGTAGATGATGCCGCTGCCATCGACTTCGGTGAGAATGCGCTCGACTTCAGCATCCTTGGCTGACGCGTTGACCGTGCGTCGCACCTCGAACCGCAGGTTCGGTCGAGCGAAACCGGTAATCGTGATACTCGGGTCGTTCATCCCGAGTTGACGAGCGATGTCCGCGCGAACCTCAGCGGTCGCCGTCGCTGTGAGCGCGAGCACCGGTGGCTTGCCCAGCCGCGCAACGACGGAGCCAAGGGTGAGATAGTCGGGGCGAAAATCATGTCCCCACTGACTCACACAATGCGCCTCGTCCACGACGAACAGACTGACGGTGCGCGTGAGCAGACGGTCGAAGAAATCGCGATCCTTGAAGCGCTCTGGCGTGAGATAGAGAATTTCTCCCTCTCCCTCCACCACCTGACGCGCCGTCTCACGCGTTTCACCGGCAGACAGATGCGAGTGCATGGCCAGCGCGTCGACGCCATGCGCATGCAGCTTGTCCTGCTGGTCCTTCATCAATGCAATGAGCGGACTCACGACCACGGTGAGACCCGGCAACAGCAGCGCGGGAAGTTGATAGACAATCGACTTGCCGCTGCCCGTTGGCATCACGACGAGTGCATCGCGTCCGCTGAGCACGGCCTTGACCGGCTCCCATTGCCCGTGACGAAAATCCCTGTGGCCGAAGCGCTCGCGAAGCGTAGCGAGCGCCCGGACCTTGGAGGCGGTCGTTGACATGCGCCGGCAAAAAGCATGAAGCGGGCCGGTGGCTTTTTGCTATCCGACCTGCTCGGGCTCCAGACGATCGAAGGAGCCGCCGAGTGCGGTTGCGAGCAGGTAGCCTTCGATGAGGAGCGCTGCGCCAGCGGTGATTCCTGCAGCGGGAACCGCAGCAAAGACAGGCCAGCCCAGCACCAGATAGACGACAGTTGCCGCCAACGCCGGCACGATGAGCAGCGTCGCCAGCATGAGCAGCGTGATGATCAACGTCAGCATCATCTGGCCCATCGCTTCTACGCCTGCCGAGCCGGAGTCACCGAGACGCACCCAGCCGGGAAACAATAGCGCGAGGCCGTTGTGAATCGTGAAGTTGGCGAAGTTGAGCCCGAGCAGGAACACTGGCGCGGCGATGATCGCACCGATGCGTACGTCCGCCGTCAACGTCGTCTTGGCGATGAATGACATCGAAAGGAAGCCGACAGCGACGAGCAGCAGCTGCATCACCGCCGTCGGTGTCGCACTGCTCGCGACTTCTGCGAGAATGATGTCTCGCCCGCGCAGTGGCAGCGTCTTGATCATCGGCAACCGGCGAAGCTCGCCGCGCAGATCGTTGCGCATCGTCATCGGTCCGAAGAAGAGAATCATGACGCTCACGACGCCGCAAATCACCATGAGCACCACTTCGGCCTGATCCGAGCGGCCTGCGAAACCCAGTACGCAGACGAGCGCAATGATCGGCAGGCCAATGAGTCCGCGGACCTGATCCGTGCGCAGAAGATAGAGCGCGTTCTTCCAGAAGAGTGCGACTGCCGGCGGGCCGATGGGGTTGAGTCGAATCGTGCGCCGCGCATTCTTCGCACTGATTGCCGACATATTGCCACCGCGTGTGCGCATCGAGTCGAGCCGTTTCGCCTGTGCGGTTGATGCTTCCGCCGCCGCTTCCTCGAACGCGGAGTCGCTCCGCAGCACCCACACGACATGCGCGGCGAGCAGAACGAGCGCCGGCGGAATCGCACGCATCCATGCGGCGCTCGTCGGCGCGAGCATCGGCGCCACAGCAACCTGGAACGGATACATGACCCAGCTCATCGGCGCGCGAGTGAACATCGACGTGAGCATTCCTTGTAGCTCGCTCGGGTCCGACACGCCCGCCATCGACGCCTTGGCGTCGTACACGCCTTTCACCACGGCGAGCGCCGCGAGGGAAAACAGCACGATCGCCGGCAGCGTGCGACGGATTCCACGTGCGCCATGCTCGCCATGAGACGCGCGAATGAGCGCGACTCCGAGCCGATGCAGGGAGACGATGGACAGGAACGCCCACGAGCTGATGACGCGCTCGACGCTCGATCCGCCGTCGCGATGAAAGAGCACCATCCACAGAATGCTCGTCGTCAACACGCCGACCTGCGCGCGCACGAGCTTGTAAATAATGAGCCCTCGGCGCGACACCGGCGCCGTGAACAACATCGACACCTCTGCTTCGGTGAACGCGAGTGCCGCCTTGTCCGTGCCGACGATCCATATATAGCCGACATAGGCGAGCATGAAGACAGGGAGAATCGTCCCGATCGGCAGACCCAATGCAGGCGTCGCGTCGCGTCCCTCGCGCGCCGCGCGATGGAAGAACACCATCCAGAAGTAGCCCAGCCCGAGCATCAACGCGATGGCGTAGCGCGGAGTCTTCAGGCGCGCGAGCTGCAATACCAGCTTGTTGCGCGTCGAGTTGAATATCAGATACGCGAAAGCACCGATCACGCGAGCGCTGCCTGCTCGTCTGCGCCCGTGAGCGCGATGAACACATCCTCGAGCGACAGCCCGGCAAGGTTCGGATGCCCCGCGACGATTTCATCGAGCGTGCCGTAGGCGACGCAGACGCCTCGGCGAACGACGAACAGCTTGGTGCACAACTCTTCGACGAGCGTGAGCAGGTGTGAACTGAGCACGACGGCAGCGCCGGCTTTTGCCCGGTTCGCGATGGTCGCGCGCATGCGGCGCATGCCGCCGGGATCGAGTCCGGTGAGCGGCTCGTCGAGTATCAACACGGACGGATCGTGAATGAGCCCGCAGGCGATCGCGAGCTTCTGCTTCATACCGCGCGAGAGCTCCGTACTGAGCGACTTTCTCTTCTCGGCGATCTCCAGCTCGTCGAGCAACGGTGCAATGCGCTGCTCGACATCCGCGACACCGTACAGACGTCCGATGAAGCGCAGATGCTCTTCGACGGTGAGATGATCGAAGAGGTGCGGCTCGTCGGGAATGAACGCCAGCGCCTGCTTTGCGGGAACGGGATTCTTCTGGATGTCGTTGCCGGCAATCTCGATGGAGCCGGTGGACGGCGCGATGATTCCACAGAGGCAGCGCAGGGTCGTCGTCTTGCCCGCTCCGTTCGGCCCGACGAGGCCGAGTACTTCGCCGGGGCCGACCGTGAACGAAATACCGTCGACCGCGGTGAACTCGCCGTAATTTCGGGTGAGCTTGTTGACTGAAATCATCCTTCAAAGTACTGGAGAGCAACGATCTCTGTTGTTCACGCGAGCGCTCACACGCATCGCCGACGGTTGACGGTCAACCGCTCACGGTTGACGGTTGACGGTTCCACATTGGAGAGTTCGAAAACTTGGCTGCCGGAATCCAGGTTCGGGGTTCACGGTTGGTGGTTTGCGGTTCCGGGTCACTGACGTTGATCTACCACGTTGATAACCCGAAACCGCCAACCCGGAACCGTACAACTCCAAACCTGGATTCCGGCGGCCCGAGCATGGGCTGTCAAGCACACGTCTGAACGGCCTACTGCTCGCGCTCCCCGCACGTTAGGGTTGCTTCGTGCCCCCTGCGCCAACCACACTCGAGTGCTTCGCCATCGTCGCTCCCGGCCTCGAGCCGTTCGCGCTGGCGGAAGCACGGGCGCTCGGACTCGACGCCGCGCTCGAAGACGGAGGCATCGCCTGGACGGGTGACGCACGCAGCGCGCTCATCGCGAACACCGGCCTGCGCATCGCATCGCGCGTGCTGGTGCGCCTCGCGAGCTTCGAAGCGAGATCGTTCGCCGAGCTGGAGCGTCATGCGCGGAAGGTTGCGTGGTCGCGAGTCGTTCAGTCGGGCGACGCCGTCCGCTTCCGTGTCACCTGCAAGAAATCGAAGCTCTATCACTCTGACGCAGTCGCGCAGCGGGTTGCGGACGCGCTCGTCCGCGCAATTCCCGGTGCGCGCGCCGAAGGCGGAAGCATTCCGGACGACGACGCGACGGATGACGGCGATGCGTCTCTCATCGTCGTACGCGTGATGCGCGATCGCGTGACCGTGAGTGCAGACAGTTCCGGGGCACTGCTCCATCGTCGCGGCTATCGACAAGCGACCGCCAAGGCGCCCCTGCGCGAGACGATCGCCGCCGCAATGCTGGCGGCATCGAATTGGGATGAGCGTTCCCCCCTCGTGGATCCGTTATGCGGCGCGGGGACCATTCCTATTGAAGCAGCGATGCGAGCGCGACGGATCGCGCCGGGAGCACATCGCACCTTTGCGATGGAGCGATGGCCGGACGTACCTGCAACGCTTGGCGAGCGCGTGCGCGAGGAATTGGCCGAACGTGCGCAACCAACGACTGATGTGCAGATCGCCGGGAGTGATCGCGATGCCGGAGCCATTGCTGCGGCGGTGTCGAATGCCGAGCGGGCGGGGGTGACGGGTGATGTGAGTCTGGCGGTGCGGTCGTTGTCGGGCGCGCACTTTCCTGAAGCGGCGCGGGGGTGGATCGTCACCAATCCACCGTATGGCGTGCGTGTTGGCGACGTTGAGCGCGTGCGTGATCTGTGGGCGCAGCTTGGCAACGTGTTGCGCGAGCGGGCGTCAGGATGGACGCTTGCGTTGCTCTCGCCCGACGTCGCGCTCGAGCGGCAGCTGCGGATTCCGCTGCGTTCGGCGGCCTCCACGAGCAACGGCGGTATTCCCGTGCGGATCATGGTTGGCGAGATTCCCTGATGAGTGCTGAGGTCGGAACTGTCGGAGCCTGCGTCGTCGGACTGCAGCGTTCTCGGGGTGGCGTGCCGAAGCATGCGGTCGATCGCGCGATGGTCACCGTCGACGGAATGGAAGGTGACTGGCAGCGGGAGCGCCGATTTCATGGCGGCCCGGATCGCGCGCTCTGCATCTACTCGATGGAGCTCATTGACGCGCTCGCCGCCGAAGGCCATCCCATTTCGGCGGGCTCGGTTGGCGAGAACGTGACGGTGCGCGGCGTCGTGTGGCCGTTAGTTCGGCCTGGTGCGCGGTTGTTGCTTGGCGATGTTGAGGTCGAGATCACGTCGTTCACGGTTCCGTGCAAGACGATCGCAGGGGCGTTTCTCGATGGTCGCAGCGTGCGAATTTCCGAGAAGGTGAACCCGGGTTGGAGTCGGGTGTATGCGCGGGTTCTACGTGGGGGAGCGGTCGCGGTGGGTGACGCTGTGGAGTTGGTCGCACAGGTCTGATGGCGCGGCACAAATGCATCAATATCAATTGATACATACGCAGCCTGCTTTTTGCGTGCTACCTGGCGAGCCGGTTCCATCCCCTGCTGTTCGATCTCTGGAGCACTGCAACACTAGAGGTCGGCACAATTATTGAACGTCTGGCCCGTCGTCAGCGTCCCCTGCCCATCCAGCGGACGCGCTGCACCCGCAATACCTGGTCAGCCACCGCTCGTCACGGTGGCGTTTCGCATCCAGTCTTTCCTCAGAGGAGCTGACCGTGAGCGTCGGCGAGAGACCCGAATTGTCTGAACAGAAGAACGAGCCCAATGGGCGTGGAAATGGTCCAGGCATGGGAGCCGCGCGCGGACAGCGCGGACGGCCTCGGCGCACTGTCGCTGCCGTTGACGGCAATGGCGACGACGACATGACATCGCAGAGCGGCGTTGCTGTCGCTTCGGGCGGTGGCGGCGGCAACAATGGCGGCGACGGAACGCGCGACCGGCGACTTCGGCGGCTGCTTGCGGGCCTTCGCGCGCTGGACGCCGGAGACTTCAGCGTCCGGCTCGACTCCAACGGCGACGCGCTCATGTCGGAGATCGCCGACATCTTCAACAGCGTCGCGACCAAACAGGGTCGACTCGCCGAAGAGCTCAACCGCGTGGCGCTCTCGGTTGGGCGCGAAGGCAAGATGCGCGACCGCGCGACGATCGGACCTGCGGGAGGACTGTGGGCCGGCAGCGTGGACGCGCTCAACTCGCTCATTACTGACCTGGTGCAGCCCACCTCCGAAGTCGCCCGCGTGATCAAGGCGGTGGCCGAAGGAGATCTGAGCCAGAAGGTGGAGCTCGAGATCGAGGGCAAGACGGTGCAGGGTGAGTTCTTCCGCATCGGCTCCACCGTGAATCGAATGGTGGACCAGCTCAACGCCTTCGCGAGCGAAGTCACGCGCGTGGCGCGTGAGGTAGGAACGGAAGGGCGGCTGGGCGGCCAGGCGAACGTGCAGGGCGTGAGCGGAACGTGGCGCGACCTGACGGACTCCGTGAACGGCATGGCGACCAACCTGACGAATCAGGTGCGCAACATCGCCGACGTCACCACCGCGGTTGCCAAAGGCGACCTCTCCAAGAAGATCACAGCTGAAGCGAAGGGCGAGATTCTCGAGCTGAAAAACACCATCAACACGATGGTTGATCAGCTCTCTTCATTTGCGGACGAAGTAACCCGAGTCGCGCGCGAAGTAGGAACGGAAGGGGTGCTGGGTGGCCAGGCCAACGTGCCCGGCGTTGCCGGAACGTGGAAGGATCTCACCGACTCGGTGAACGGCATGGCGTCGAACCTGACCAATCAGGTGCGAAACATCGCCGACGTCACCACGGCCGTCGCCAAGGGAGACCTTGGACGAAAGATCACCGCTGAAGCGAAGGGCGAAATCCTCGAGCTCAAGAACACCATCAATACGATGGTGGACCAGCTCTCCTCGTTCGCTGCCGAAGTAACCCGAGTCGCACGTGAAGTAGGTACGGAAGGAATCCTGGGTGGACAGGCGAACGTGCCTGGCGTCGCCGGAACGTGGAAGGATCTGACCGACAGCGTGAACTTCATGGCGTCGAACCTGACGTCGCAGGTGCGAAACATCGCCGACGTCACCACCGCGGTGGCCAAGGGCGACCTCTCACGAAAGATCACCGCAGAAGCGAAAGGCGAAATTCTCGAGCTCAAGAACACCGTGAACACCATGGTGGATCAGCTCAACGGATTCGCCGCCGAAGTAACCCGAGTCGCACGCGAAGTAGGAACGGAAGGAATTCTCGGCGGTCAGGCGAACGTGCCCGGCGTCGCCGGCACGTGGAAGGACTTGACCGACAGCGTGAATTTCATGGCCGGCAACCTCACGAGTCAGGTGCGAAATATCGCGCTCGTGACGACAGCGGTGGCCAACGGCGATCTGTCGCAGAAGATCACGGTCGAAGCGAAGGGCGAGGTGCTCGAGCTCAAGAACACCGTGAACACCATGGTGGACCAGCTCAACTCCTTCGCCGCCGAAGTAACACGCGTGGCGCGAGAAGTAGGATCGGAAGGACGACTGGGCGGCCAAGCTAACGTGCCTGGCGTCGCCGGCACGTGGAAGGATCTCACCGACTCGGTGAACTTCATGGCCGGCAATCTCACGAGTCAGGTGCGAAACATCGCCGACGTCACGACGGCAGTGGCGCGCGGCGATCTCTCCAAGAAGATCACCGCCGAAGCGAAGGGCGAAATTCTCGAGCTCAAGACCATCGTCAACACGATGGTGGACCAGCTCAATGCATTCGCCGCCGAAGTCACTCGAGTCGCCCGCGAAGTAGGAACGGAAGGGCGACTGGGCGGACAGGCCAACGTGGAAGGCGTTTCCGGCACGTGGCGAGATCTCACCGATTCGGTGAACTCCATGGCGTCGAACCTGACGTCGCAAGTGCGAAACATCGCCGACGTCACCACGGCCGTTGCCAAGGGCGACCTCTCGCGCAAGATCACCGCAGAAGCGAAGGGCGAAATTCTCGAGCTCAAGAACACCGTCAACACGATGGTGGATCAGCTCTCGTCGTTCGCCGCAGAAGTCACTCGAGTTGCACGCGAAGTAGGAACGGAAGGGGTGCTGGGCGGCCAGGCCAACGTGCCCGGCGTCGCCGGAACGTGGAAGGATCTCACCGACTCGGTGAACGGCATGGCGTCGAACCTGACCAATCAGGTGCGAAACATCGCCGACGTCACCACGGCGGTGGCCAAAGGCGATCTCTCGAAGAAGATCACCGCCGAAGCCAAGGGCGAGATGCTCGAGCTCAAGTCCACCGTGAACACCATGGTGGACCAGCTCAACGGATTCGCCGCCGAGGTGACCCGAGTTGCCCGAGAAGTAGGTACGGAAGGACGACTGGGCGGACAGGCGAACGTGCCTGGCGTCGCCGGTACGTGGAAGGATCTCACCGACAGCGTGAACTACATGGCGTCGAACCTGACGTCACAAGTGCGCAACATCGCCGACGTGACCACCGCCGTCGCACTCGGAGATCTGTCACGCAAGATCACCGTCGATGCACGCGGCGAGATTCTCGAGCTCAAGAACACCGTCAACACGATGGTGGAACAGCTCAACGCCTTCGCCAGCGAAGTAACTCGAGTCGCACGCGAAGTGGGATCGGAAGGAATTCTTGGCGGTCAGGCACGAGTACCGGGTGCTGGCGGTGTGTGGCGAGACCTCACCGACAACGTGAATTTCATGGCGTCGAACCTGACGTCGCAGGTGCGAAACATCGCGCTCGTCACCACGG
>JBDUCR010000411.1:0-4652 GCA_040003345.1 bacterium | reverse complement strand
CCGAAGAGATCGACGGGAATCACCGCCTTGGTCTTCGACGTCCGCGCGGCAGAAACGGCCGCGGGAAGGATATTGAACGTCTTCGGCTCGATGTCCACGAACACCGGCGTCGCGCCAACGTTGTGAATCGTGCCGGCCGTGGCGAAGAAGGTGAACGGCGTTGTGATGACTTCGTCGCCGCGGCCGATGTCGAGCGCGCGCATCGCGAGAAGAATCGCATCGGTTCCGTTGGCGCAGCCGATCGCGTACTTCGTCTGCGACAGCGCCGCCACCTGACGCTCGAGCTCACCAACCGCGTCGCCGAGAATGAATGTCTGTGCATCGACAACCTTCATCATCGCGGCGACGACTTCGTCGCGGATGGTTGCGTGCTGTGCTTTCAGATCGAGAAGAGGAACGGGCATTGTTCGAAATTATAGTCTGGTACGGAGAGGAATCGGGACCTCGCGCCCCGTCTTCGCCGACTCGTAGATGCCAAGAATCAACTCCAGCGATTTACGGCCAGCACGTCCATCGGTGTCAGGACGCGCCTCACCGCGAAGCACGGGAAGAAGATTGCGATAGTAGCCCTCATGGCCGAAGCCATACACATTCGGCGGATTGGTGCTCGCCGTTTCGATCAACTTGTCGTCGTCATCATACGTCTCGAAGGTCCAGTGCTCGACCTTGTTCACCGCCGTGCCGCCGATCTTCACCGAGCCCTTCTCGCCGAGAATCGTGATCGAGCCCTCGAGATTGCGTGGATACGTCAGCACATTCACCTCGATGACGCCGAGTGCGCCCGAGCGAAACTTTACCACGGCCACACCGGAATCCTCGGCTTCAATCCGGCGTGCCTGCGTTGCCGTCTTTGCCATGACGCTTTCGACGGGGCCAAGCAACCACTGCATCAGATCGACGTAGTGGCTCGCCTGATTCATGATCGCCCCGCCATCGAACTCCCACGTGCCGCGCCACGACTCAGCGTCGTAGTACTCCTGCGGTCGCGTCCAGCGAACCGTGACATTCGCCATGTAGATGCGGCCGAATCGTCCCTTGTCCACCGCACGTCGTAGCAGCTGAATCGGCGGATTGAGCCGGTTCTGCTTCACGACGAACAGATACACTCCCGCCGCATCGCACACCTGCACGAGCTCGTCCGCCGACGCGAGCGAGATGGCCATCGGCTTTTCGGTGAGCACATGGCGTCCAGCCTTCGCGGCGACGATACCGTGCTGCGGATGTAAACCCGAGGGTGTGCAGATCGTGACCATATGACTCGGTACCGCCGTGAGCATGTCCTCGAGCGAGCCGAAGGCAGGCACGCCATACGCTGCGCCTGTTTCCTGCGCGCGCGTAAGGTTGGTATCTGCGACGGCGACAAGCTCGAGCTCCTTCACCTTCGCGATGGCGTCGAGATGATTTCTGCTGATGCGGCCGCAGCCGAGCAGCGCGATGCGAACAGGACCCTGCACTGGCGAGATGGTCGCGCTCATGAGCGAGGCTCCAGGTTCGGACCGCTGAGTTGATGCACGGCGTTGGCGCGCAGCTCGTATGTCGATCCGCAGACCGCGCAGGTTCCGCTGCCGCCGTCTGGCAGGCGCTCGCCGCATTGACACATCCACCCAACGCGACGCGCCGGTACGCCGACCATCAGCGCGTATGCCGGAACGTCCTTCGCAACCACGGCACCTGCACCGATGAATGCGTACTCGCCAACTGTCGCGCCGCAGACGATCGTGGCGTTCGCGCCGATCGATGCACCGCGCTTCACCAACGTGCGGCGATATTCATTCTTTCGCGAGACGTGACTCCGCGGATTCATCACGTTCGTGAACACCATCGACGGGCCGCAGAACACGTCGTCCTCGAGCTCGACGCCTTCGTACACGGACACGTTGTTCTGAATCTTCACGTTGGTGCCGATGCGCGTACCGTTCATCACCACGACGTTCTGGCCGAGCGAACAGCGTTCGCCGATTACGGCGCCGCCGAGCACGTGACAGAAATGCCAGACCTTGGTGGCAGCGCCGATCTGGGCGCCGTCGTCCACGTACGCCGACTCGTGCACGAACGCGGTCGGATGCACGCTCATGCCGGCTGGCCCGCCGCGTCGAGAATGTCCTGCTGCCAATCCTGCAGCGACCGCACGGCCGACTTGCGCGAGCGCAACGAGAGAATCGCATCGCACGCGGCGCTCGCTGCCGACAGTGTCGTTGTATACGCGACCCGATTGCGAATCGCCGCCTGACGCAGCGTGTAATCATCCCACTGTGCGTGCTTGCCGAGCGGTGTGTTCACGAGCAGCTGTACGTCACCATTGAGAATCATGTCGAGACAGTTCGGCCGCCCCTCGTGCACCTTGAACACAGCCTTCACCGGAATACCGCGCGCGCGGAGATAGCGCGCTGTGCCGCCGGTCGCCATGAGCTTGAAGCCCATCTCGTGAAAGCGCCGGGCGATCGGTGTGACGGTCGCCTTGTCGTTGTCGTTTACCGTGACGAGAATCGTTCCCTCGAGCGGCAACCCGTTGCCCGCCGCGAGCTGTGCCTTTGCGAACGCGCTGCCGAACGAATCCGAAATGCCCATGACTTCCCCGGTCGAGCGCATCTCCGGTCCCAGCACCGGATCCGTTCCGGGAAACTTGTTGAACGGAAACACCGCCTCCTTCACCGACACGAACGGCGGAATGATCTCTTCCGTGAAGCCAATGTCCGCGAGCGTCTCGCCGCACATCACACGTGCCGCGTACGATGCAAGCGGAACGCCGATCGCCTTGGACACGAACGGAATCGTGCGACTCGCCCGCGGATTCACCTCGAGGACGTAAACAACGCCGTTCTTGATCGCGAACTGCACGTTGATCAGGCCGATGACCTTGAACGCCTTCGCCATCGCGACGGTTTGCTCGCGCATCGTCTGCAGATCTTTCTCGCCGATGAGATACGGCGGCAGGACGCACGCGGAGTCACCTGAGTGAATGCCGGCGTCCTCGATGTGCTGCATCACTCCGCCAATGACGACCCGTTCTCCGTCAGACAATGCATCGACATCAACCTCGAATGCGTCCTCGAGGAAACGATCGATGAGCACGGGCCGCTCCTCCGACACACGCGCCGCTGTGGCGAAGTAGTCCTGCAGCGACGGTGGATCATACACGATCTGCATCGCACGCCCACCGAGCACGTAGCTCGGCCGCACCAGCACGGGATAGCCGATGCGCTCCGCAGCTTCGAGTGCTTCTTCGACGTTCGTCGCGGTGCCGTTAGGCGGTTGCGTCAGCCCGACCTCACGCGCGATCTTCTCGAAGCGCCGACGATCTTCAGCTGCGTCGATCGAGTCCGGCGACGTGCCGAGAATGTGGACGCCCGCTGCCTCGAGTCCGCGCGTGAGCTTGAGCGGAGTCTGTCCACCCAATTGCACGATGACGCCCATCGGCTTCTCGCGATCGACGATCTCGAGCACGTCCTCGAGCGTGAGCGGCTCGAAATACAGCTTGTCCGACGTGTCGAAGTCCGTTGAAACAGTCTCGGGATTCGAGTTGATCATGATCGTCTCGTACCCCTGTTCACGCAGGGCGATCACCGCGCGTACACAGCAGTAATCGAACTCGACGCCCTGTCCGATGCGATTCGGCCCGCTGCCGAGAATCACGACGGATTTCTTTCCGCTGCGCGGAGCCTCGCTCTCCTCGTCGTAGCTACCGTAGAGATACGGGGTGGCGGATGGAAACTCACCGGCGCAGGTGTCGACCATTTTGTACGCCGGTCGGACACCGAGTGCCCAGCGACGCGCGCGGACGTCGTTCTCCTTTTCGCCGCGAAGGTCGCCAAGCTGGCGATCGGAGAAACCGAGCTGCTTCATGCGCCGCATCGACATCGCATCGATGTCGGTGAGCGCCGTGTAGTTCCGCTCAGCCTCGATGAGCTCTTGCATCTGCGCGAGAAACCACTGGTCGATACCGGTGAGCTCGAACAATTCCTGCACCGACATGCCGAGCAGCATGCCGCGTTTTACCTGGTAGATGCGCTCTGGCGTAGGTTGGCGCAGCGCGCCCCGCAATGTCTCGATCGTTTCGTCGGCGAGCCGGTCGTCGATGAGGCGCTTACCGATCTCCCAGCCGTTACGCCCCGCCTCCAGCGCACGTAACGACTTCTGGAATGCTTCCTTGAACGTTCGGCCGATCGACATCGATTCACCGACGCTCTTCATCTGCGTCGTCAGCAGCGGACTCGCCGACGGAAATTTCTCGAAGGCAAAGCGCGGTGACTTCACGACGACATAGTCGAGCACTGGCTCGAACGACGCAGGCGTCGTCTTCGTGATGTCGTTCGGGATCTCGTTCAGCGCATAACCGACCGCGAGCTTCGCACCGATGCGCGCAATCGGAAATCCAGTCGCCTTCGACGCGAGCGCCGACGAGCGCGACACACGCGGATTCATCTCGATGACGATCATCTCGCCGTCGCGCGGATTGACGGCGAACTGAATGTTGCATCCTCCGGCGTCGACACCAACCTCGCGAATGATCGCCACCGCGGCATCGCGCATCGTCTGATACTCGCGATCGGTCAGGGTCATCGCGGGCGCTACAGTAATCGAGTCGCCAGTGTGCACTCCCATCGGATCGAGATTCTCGATCGAGCACACGATCACCACGTTGTCGAAGCAAT
>JBDUCR010000500.1:0-4659 GCA_040003345.1 bacterium | reverse complement strand
CCAACCCGAAACCGTACAACTCCAAACCTGGATTCCGGCGGCCCGAGCATGGGCTGTCCAAGCGCATGGGCTGTCCTAGCGCATCCTCTGAACGACATGAGGTGAGGCTCCATACGAGCGCATCCGACGCGCCTATTTCATTTCGCAGCCCGTGCATTCAGTGGAACGTCGACGTCAGCGCCGAATCGAGAGCCAGTATACAAATCCTCCGCCAATCAGTACGAAGAGCAGTCCGACAATGACACGTCCCAGAATAAGTGCCGTCCGATCATCATCCGGCGCCGGAGTCATATCGTGCGACCGAGCTGGAGCTCCAACTCGGTGAGCAGCGATCGCACACGCGGATCGTTCATGTGCCGCGCCAACGCAGGCTCGGCAAAGAAGGCGCTGGTCGCATAGCCGCCAGGCAGCGTGAGACATCGACGAAGTTGCGGCAGCATGAGATCCACGATGTCGAGAAAGCCATAGATCTCCGCGCCGTTGCACGCCGTGAACGCGGCGAACTGCCCATTCGGCCACTGCTCGCCGATCGGCGTGCGAGTGACGTCGTTCATCGCCGTGAGTGCGAGCGCGCGCTCACCGCGCGCTGCATCGATCCACGCGGTGATCTCGTTGTATTTCCTGCGTTCCGAGAGCGCGACACTGGTATCGGCGATCAGCTTTCGCAACACCGACGCAGCAGAGTCGAGAAGAGGGCGCGCTTCCGCCTTGCGCTTTACGGCGAGATACAGCTGCGCCTTCTGCGAATAGAAGGTGAAGCTATCGGCCCGCGAGCGGACGTCGTACGTATCCGGCGACGCGTTGGCCAACTCCTTCTGCATCGACACGTCGCCCACGCGCAGCAGCGTGAGATCTGGCGCGAGAATGCGGCCGCCCAGCGCGCGAAACGCTCGCACCGCGCGCGCTAACGCGGGAAAATCTCCGTCCACACGAGCAAGCCGGGCGACGTGCAACAGGAGGTCGGTGCGTCCGGGCTCGAGCGTACGCGCACGCTTCAGCAGCTCGCTCGCTACCCTGAACTGGCGCAGCTCCTGCGCGCCCGCTGCGGCTGCAATGAGAGCATCCGCCGAGCGCGGTGCAAGCGCAGCCAGATGCTGAATATCGCGCCACGTCCCCACCGAATCACCAACGATCGGAAGCACTTCGATGTGCAGCTTCAGTGCGCCGATATCCGACGGATGCGCCGCGAGGGCTAACTCAGCGAGTGCCTGCGCATCGACCGGATGATCCTGCGCGAGCGCAACCATGCCGAGCGCAACGAGCGCACGCGCGTGGTTGCGTGACCGGCCGAGCGCGTGATGCGCCAGACCAGCAATTGAATCGGCGTGGGTATGCACGTCGCCCACGTTGGCGCCAGCGAATGCCATCGCCGCTCCGCCCAGTGCGTCCGAGTAGCCCGGATCGAGCGCATACGCGTGCTCGAATTCCCGAAGCGCGTCCTTGAAGTCAGGAACGGCCGCAGAGAGGTTCTTCCAGTAGAGCTGGTTGCCGCGCGTAAACGCCCAGAATGCCGCGGTGTCGGTAGTGGGCCGCGCATCGATCGCCTCTCGTTCGGCGGGCTTGAGCACGATGCCGAGCAGCTGCGCGACTTTCGTGGCTATGGTGGCTTGAACCGTAAAGGGATCTGCCAGCGACGCGATCTCGGGCTCACCACGCCACTTCGTCGTACTGTCGGACACGCGCAAGAGCGTGGGAGTGATACGCGCCTTCGGATTTCCCCGCACGTCGTGCGTCCAGTGTATCTCACCCGTCACCACGTAGTCTGCGCCGAGCGCCTTGCCGGCTTGCAGCGCGTCGTGGGCGGGATCCGGAATCGTGAGCACGCTCTTTCTGTCGACGATGCGCAGGCTGGGCAGTGTCGCGAGTTTCGCGGTGATCGCATCACCAAGTCCCGCCGCGAACAGCGTGTCGTTGACCGCACCACCGAGCTCGAACGGCAGTACGGCGATGAGTGGCGGCAACGCACCTTCCGACGACTGCATCCGCCACACGCCAATTGCGCTCGCGACGAAGAGCACCAGTCCGGCGATGATCGATGCGCCGATCCACCGTGCCGTGCCCTGGCTCTCGATTGCCAGCGCCGCGGCGCGTACGGGAATGCGATCGAGCACTGCGAGCAACTCCGCCGCACTCGACGGCCGCGCATCAGGATCGCGCTCGAGACATCGCATGACGAGGAACGCCAGCTGCTCAGGCACGCCGTAGCGCTTGTACAGCAGCACTGGCGGCATGTCGCTGACGTGCGGCTGCGGCTCAGGCGCTTCCTCTTCAGCGGCGGGCGGAGCGAATGGATGAGACTCGAAGAGCAGCTCATGCGCGATGACACCCCAGGAATAGATGTCGACACGATGATCCGCCTCGACATCACCTTCGACCTGTTCCGGCGCCATGTAGCCGACTTCGCTGGGCTCCTCTTCCATGAGGGTGCCCATCTCGCCGGTGTCCTCCGTGACCGAGAGCTCGAGTGCGCGGGAGACGCCGAAGTCGGTGACGACGGCACCGTTCTTCAGCACAAGCACCTTCTCCGGCTTGAGATTGCGATGCACCACGCCCTTCGCATGTGCGTAGTCGAGCGCGCGCGCGACGTCTCGCAACACGTTGACGCTCTCGTCGAAGCCGACGGGTCCGTTCTGGATGCTGTGCCGCAGCGAGTCGCCGCGCACATACGGCATCGTGTAGTAGAACAACCCATTCGCCGTGTGCGCCGCGGTGAGCACGGGCACGGCATGCGGCTCGTTGAACGACGCGACGACCTTCATCTCGCGCTCGAACCGTTCGGGAGAGAGCTCCCTGGTCAGCTCTCGTGGAAGCACCTTGATCACGACGTCGCGGTCGAGCGACTCCTCGTGCGCCACGAGTACCGTGGACAGACTCCCGCCCTCGAGCTCGCGGAGAATGATGTACGCGGCGCCGAGCGAGAGTGACAGCTCCGCGCGCAGGTCGGAGCTGGCGAGCGAATCGTTGTCGGAAACTTCGGACATATCCAGCGGAAAGAGTCGGCGCCCGGCTGGTAAACACGTGGCGGGAGGGTTCGCGAAGATACCGCCTGACGGGCCCGGGAGCGAGCGGAAATTGGCAAACCCCCTCTGGCGCCCATCTCTTCTGTTTTGCACCGTTTTGACAAGAGAATTCCACGCCCGTCCTGCTTGGAGGTACCGTGCGCCACTCACCTCGACTCATTGCACTCCTTAGCGGAGCTCTGCTGTTTGCTCCGTCTGCACTCCGCTCCCAAGCCGCTCCTACGGAGAAGCGCACTGAGCGCCTCACGGTTCAGGACTATCTCGACTGGGAGGACGTGCAGGACCCTCAGCTCTCGCCGGACGGGAAGCAGATCGTCTTCACGCGTCGCTGGATCGACAAGATGAACGACAAGTGGGAGTCGTCGCTCTGGATCATGAACGCCGACGGCACCCGCGCGCGCTTCCTCGTGAACGGTTCGGCGCCAAAGTGGTCGCCTGACGGCGGACGAATTGCCTACACGGCAACGCCACCCGCCGCCGGCCCTGCTCCAGTCGGCGCACCGGCGGCCGCTGCGGCGCCGGCCGCGCAGATCTTCGTCCGGTGGATGGACGCCGAGGGTGCCGTCACGCAGCTGACGCATCTGATGGAGACGCCGAACAACATCGAGTGGTCGCCCGACTCCAAGTGGCTCGCCTTCTCGATGCAGGTGCCGGCGAAGAACGACTGGCACATCGACATGCCGACGCCGCCGAAGGGAGCGAAGTGGACGGAAGCGCCGCGCATCGTGCAGAAGCTGAACTATCGCGCTGACCGCCAAGGATTCATCGAAGACGGCAACACGCACATCTTCGTCCTCTCGGCCGACAATGGCGGGACGCCTCGCCAGATCACGAGCGGTGCGTTCAACCACGGTGCGCCGCGCTGGATGCCGGACGGCAAGTCCATCGTGTTCAGCGGACTTCGCATGGCGGACGCAGAATATCAGTGGCGCGAGTCGGACATCTACCGGGTCGACGTAGCGTCCGGCAACATCGTCCAGCTCACCACGCGCAAGGGGCCGGACGGCAATCCAACGCCGTCACCCGATGGCAAGTGGATCGCCTACACCGGCTACGATTCCACGAGCGACACGTGGACCGATGCGAAGCTCTATCTCATGACGGCCGACGGAAAGGATCACAAGATCCTTCTGCCGAAATGGGATCGCACGCCGTCCGATCTAACGTGGACCAAAGACGGCAGCGGCATCTACTTCAATGCCGAGGATTCGGGGGCGCGGAATCTCTATCTCGCGACGATGTCGGGTGACGTGAAGCCCGTGACGAGTGGACGTCAGGTGCTGACGGTGACGTCGATCAATCCGAATGGAAGTGCTGTCGGCGTGATGACCACCTCGTCGCATCCATCGGACGTCGTCGCCTTCAGCGTACACTCGGCGAGCAACATCAAGTGGCTCACGGACGTGAACGACGATGTGTTGTCGGGCAAGAAGCTCGCGACGACGGAAGAGATCTGGTACACGTCGAAGGACGGGATGAAGATCCAGGGTTGGATCGTGAAACCCGCGGACTTCGATCCGAGCAAGAAGTATCCGCTGATTCTCGACATTCATGGCGGCCCGCACGCCATGTACAATCTCGGCTTCAGCTTCGTGCGGCAGGATCAGGCGTCGAACGGATATGTGTCGCTCTACACGAA
>JBDUCR010000448.1:0-15820 GCA_040003345.1 bacterium | reverse complement strand
GCGTCGGGCGCTTCGCCTCGTGATCGACGGCAAGGCCGAGATCGTCGAGGCGGAGATCGATCGTGTCGTGCGGTCGGAGCGGTTGACGATGCCTCGTCCCGCGGTGATCCGGCTCACGAAGTTCATTCATGTGCCGCGGCGCTTTCGTCGGCAGGTCACGAACACCTTTCTCTTCGCGCGCGACCACTATCGCTGCCAGTACTGCGGGCGTCCGGCGATGGAGCTTCGGCCGCGCGAGGCGCTGACGCGCGATCACGTCATTCCCATGTCGCGCGGCGGCAAGAACGACTGGAACAACGTCGTGACCGCATGCTCGCCGTGCAACACGCGTAAGGGAAACCGTCTGCCGCACGAAATCGGCATGCATCCGCTCACGCATCCTGTCGAGCCGCATTTCGTGCATCTGTCGTGGGCCGTTCGCCGGTTGACGCAGACGCAGGCGAAGTACATTCGCACCTTCTACGGCGACGCGATCCTGCATCAACTCGAGGCGCTGGAGCATCGAGTGCATCCGGATTCACACGGCCATCAGCATCGGGCAGCAGGGTCGGAGCAACCGGGGGCAGCGGGGATCTAGCTGCCTTTTTTGTTGCCTCCCATCGGCGACAACACCGGCCCACGATGATGCGACCTCGCGCGCGCTGTCATCCCGTGCTGAGGGTGGCGAGATACTCCGCAAGATCGCGACGCAGTGCGTCCCGCTGCGATGTCAACGTATCGCGCTCCTTCTGCAGCCGTTCGATCGCGGTTTCCTGCTCGTTGAGCTTCGACAGCAGTCGTTCGTAGTACTGGGACTTCGCATCGACCGTCTTCATGTTCTCGCGAATGCGATTCTGCTCCGCGGTGATCTCCGAGATCTGCTGCGCACGCGCCGCGATTTGTCGCTCGACGTCGAACACGCCTTGCTTGAGCTGAATAGCGCGCGTGATCGCATCGCGAACGTCCTTCGGAATCTCACTCGTGCTGGTGTACGACAGCAGCTGGTTGAGATCGGCGGAAAGCATGCCGATCGACTCACTGTGCACCCACTCCTCCTTCACCATCAAGGTGGTCACCTTGTGCGCCGAAGCATTGCCCTTGAAGCGATAATGCGTCGGCGTCGTCTCCATCGGCGCGCGAGTATCAACGAGTTTCCAGCCGCTTCGAATCGGATGTTCGATGACGAGCATCTTGTCCCGGTCGCTCTTGTTGTCCGCCGCGTATTCCTGCGACGCAACGAGCTTGCGCTTGATGAACAGCGTGCCCTTCGAGATCGACGCCGTCTGCACCGCGCTGGTCTGCGAGTTCTTCGTCGCATCGACAGTTACATCGAGATCGATGCCGTAACTCAAGAGCCGCTCCTGGCCGGGTGGAACGTTGTCCACGCGCGCATCGCCGGCATAACCGCCCTTGTCGAACACGGTGACCGGTCCCTGCAGCAGGTGCTTTCCCGTCGTGTTCTTCAATCGAACTCCGTTCAGCGGATTCGAAGCCAGAACCGACGCATTGTAGATCGATAGCCGCTCGAGCTCGATGCTGTCCGTGACAATCGGAAGCATCGCTGACTTCTGCCGAGCCAGGGTCACGTTGCCGACGACGTACTGAAACAGTTCGCCAAGCTTCATTGCGGATGCGAGCGCCCGCACCGAAGAAGCGGCGTCCATCGCACCCGTCACGACGACTTCATTGAGTATGGCACTATTTGAGAACCCCTGTCCGACGCCTCGCAAACGCTGACTGACATCTTGCTGCCTCTCCGCTGCGTCGGATGTCATCGTCACTCGAACACCGTCCGCCGCGATCGCCGCGTCATACAACTGCGGTCGCAAGCCAGCATACAGTTCCGGCACCACGGTCGGCCGAGTCGCATAGAGTGGCCGATAGAGGTCCATCATGAACGAGATCGGACGCCCGCTCACGAGCGAGAGCGAGATGCCGTTCCAATCGCTCTCCGTCTGATTCTCGACAATCGCCCACCCCTGGATCTGTCCGACATTCTTGCGGTCATCGAGCAGGAGCCGATAGCTGGTCTTCCAGATTGGTGTCTCCACGACGTACCCGATACGAACGCGACGTCTGCCTTCGCCGGCGAAGTCGATCGTGACAGGCTTCTTGTCCTGATCCCTCGCCTGCGTGAGCGCCGACAGGGCCTTCGTCAACTCGGCTTCGAGCTCGGGATCGTCCAGCGTCAGACTGCCGATCGATTGCAACTCGACAGCACGAATCGACGCCCCTGAGAGCAGATTGAGCACCGGCACGACAACGGGCTCGCCCTTCTCCGCTGGAATGCGCCGCTGCTCGACACCGAGAATCGTGCCTTTCAACACCTCAGCGCGTACCTGAGCCGTAACGCGCGCACCACGCAGTTGATTGAGCAAGTCAGCCAGACTTGGATTCTGCGTGATGTCGACCTGAAAGCTCCTGAGTGTCTTCGCAAGCGGATCCTGCGACGCATAGCTGACTGCTCCAACGCGTCCTCCATCCTGGTCCTGCAGCACGAGCGACTTCAGAATGTCATTGATCTGGCTGGTCTTGAACCGAAGCGACGTCGATCCGTTGCCCTGGACGAACCCTCCATGCTCGAAATATCCGACACCGGATGAAAAGAGCACGACCTTCGTTACGGGAACGTCGGAAGTCCCCGCCGCCGACTGCGTGCGTTGAGCGCCTGCAATACCGATCGGTGCAAGCACGATCAGCAGCAGCGCGAATGCGCGATTGAGCACGAACACCCTGGGTTGAGGAATTGGCTGCACCCAGTGTGGAGACGCCTCACGCGCCTCGGCTTGCACACCTCCGTCGCGATTTACTTCTCGGCGACGAAAATAACGCTCCGTCCTGTAAAGTGCTTCTTCTCGCCGCCAAGCATGCGGAGCATCAGTGTGCGTAATCCGGTTCCCACCGCTGACGCTGCGGTTCCACCACGCACGCCGCGCAGCCATCGCTCCAGCTGGTCCATGTCACTCACACTCAGCGCCTCGATATCCAGGGCGAGCGTGTAGTAATACTTCACTCCGTCGCGCTCAGGAGCGAGCGTCGTGCGCGTCGGACGCTCGAGTGTGGTCTGCGCCGTCGCGAGTGTCGCGAAGCTTCCGAGATCTTCCGTCTTGCCGCCCTGCTGAAGTATCACGCGATAGCGTTGAGCCGTCGGATCGTACTGCACGATCACCCGCCAGTCGACGCGACCCTCGATGTCGTCGAACAGGCCGCCGGTGCGCCAGAGCTCGAGCCGAAAATGCAGCGACGCCGGAAACCCGCTGCGCACGAGGTCACGCATGTCCTGCTCGGCGAAGAGATTCGTGGCAGTCACAGTCGCGCCGGTCGCACCGGCGCCTGGAGGTGTGATCTCGAGCAACGCGCGGCGCTGCGCCACGAGCGGCGTGGCGACGAAAAGTGTAAGGCCGAGCAGGAGCGCGAGCGCGCGTCCAGGCAACGTCATCGGCTAGAAGCGGTGACGAACGCGAAAGAAAACGTTCAGCGGCTCTTTCGGTTCCGACAGCGCCTTCGCGAGATAGACGCCGAACTGATCGAAGTCGAGACCACCGCCGATGTCGGTGCGATACGTCGCGAGCGACGGGAGATCGTGCCGATTGAAGTTGAGCGCACTTCCCGGCGCATTCACGAGCCATCCTCGACCCGCGTCGGCGAAGAACACCCACGCGCCATCGGCGCGGAATCGAAGGCGTCGTGTCGGTGCCCTGCCATCCGTGAACGAGATCTTGAAGTCGCTGCGATACTCGAGCTGCGCGAGTGAAATGCGTTCGCACTGCGCCGGCCGGCCCGCGATCGGCGCGCCAGTCGCACAGGTGCCAACGTCCGTCTGCCCGGCGACGCGGAAATCGAATCCGGGAATGGTACCCGGTCCATCAATCGACAACCGACGTTCGACCGGCAGCGCATCGCCACTCAGCCATCCACCAAGCACGACGCGAAGATTGAGCGCGGAGTTGGGTCCCAGTCGGTTGTATCGCCGCACATCGACGAGCGCGCGCTGATAGCGCGTCGGCCCCGGTGACGACGCACGTACGCCCACCGATGTCGGGGCGAGCACATCGATCTTTCCAACGCCCCGCTCGTAGTCAGCGAGTACATACCAGCCGGCCCACGGATTGAAGTCGTCGTTCCGCGTGTCGACGCGCAAGGTCAGGTTCGCGAGATGAAAACGGCCTTCATCGACGCGCGGGTTGTCGCGCCACGGCACGTCGTTCAAGGAGATCGCGAGCGGATTGCGTGAGTCGCGTGACCGCCAGCGCTCGTCGCCGTAGCTCAGGGTGAGGTCGGCGTTGTCGGTCGCGCGCAACGCTGCGTGAATGCGTCCACCATGGCGGCCGTAATAGTCGCGATAGTCGCGATGATACAGGAACGTCGCGAGACTCACCTCGGCGTCGCTGAGCTGCCATTGCTCGACACCATCCACCAGGTCGAACAGACGTCCGCCCAGCGTTACGCCGAACTGGCGCCCGAAGCGGATCTCGCCATTCACCAGATGACCGACATCCGCGGCTGACCCGGAAAAGCTGCTCGCCGTCCGAAGAATCGCCGTCGCGTCGAGCCGAAGATGTCCCCAGCCCTGGTCTCGATAGAGCGCCGGCCCGATGCCAACCGGAAGTCCTTCGACGCGATTGTAGACACCAGCTTTCGCGATCTCGAGATGATTGTAGTTGCCACGACCACGACGCTCCCACCGCCGCCACCACTGATCAACCACACTCTCGTCCAGCTGCGCGACGAGTTGATCACCCTGCTGCGTGTAGCGAAGCGGCGGATGATAGACACGCATCTCTCCACCAATGCGCGCTCCCTCCGCACCCTCGACTTCACCGCCCACGACGAGCAGATCGCCGTCGATCCGGGCGCCCCGCTTGAGAATGACGTCGGAGTTGATCGCGAGCACTCGACCCGTGACATGGCCAGCGATGGTCACCGGGCCATTGAGCACCGCAACGTCGCCGAGTACAGCGCGGCCGCTGTCTATCTTGAGCCCTTCGGTCGTTCGCAGCGCTATCGTCGCATTGAACAGCGCGACAACCTCCTGCGCGACGTCTCTCGGCAATCCGTTGCGCACCGCGGCCGTGTCCTGTGCGTTCGCTGCGGCCGTGCTCGAGAATCCGATGAATAGTGCGAGAAAGAAGATCTGTCGTCCGGCGCGAGGCGAGGCAGCTGCTCTTCGCGCGTACAGCGCGACTCTCATTCGTCGCCTACCGGAATGCCCAGCCTCCGCATCCGACGATACAGATTCGCGCGATCCGTCTTCAGCCGTCGCGACGCTTCGGCAACATTGCCCCCCGCCGCCGACAGTGCGCGGACGATGAGCGTTCGCTCGTGCGAATCGAGTGTGTCCGAGAGCGAGCTGTCCAGCGCCGTCGGATCCGGTAGCGGCTCCTCCGCGCGACGTGTGCCTCCGTCCAACGGAAGCACGGCGCTCACGTGTCGCTCGTCCACATCGCCGCCGGCATGCAGAATCGCCAGACGCTCCACGATATTCGCGAGCTCGCGGATATTGCCAGGCCAGCGATAGCCGGCAAGCAAAGCGAGTGCGCCAGGCGTCCAGTTCGGCGCGCGTCGACCCGTGCGCGCGTGATGCATTGCCGAGAAGTGCGCGACGAGCGCCGGAATGTCATCAGGTCGCTCGTGCAGTGGCGGCACTTCGATCGGAATGACGTTGAGGCGAAAGAAAAGATCTTCGCGGAAGGTGCCCTCCGTCACGCAGCGGCCGAGATCGCGGTTGGTCGCGCTCACGATCCTCACGTCCACGCGAATCGGTTTGCCACCGCCGACTCGCTCGATCTCGCGTGCTTCGATCGCACGCAACAGCTTCGCCTGTGCCTCCAGGCCAAGATCGCCCACTTCGTCGAGAAAGAGCGTGCCGGTGTGTGCGAGCTCGAAGCGACCGATGCGGCGATCCGTCGCTCCAGTGAATGCGCCCTTCTCATGACCGAACATCTCGCTCTCGACGAGATCGCGCGGAATCGCTGCGCAATTCACGCGCACGAATGGCCGGTCGCGGCGTGCGCTGCCGAAATGGATCGCCGCCGCCACGAGTTCCTTTCCCGTCCCCGATTCGCCCATGACCAGCACACGTGCATCCGTCGGCGCGATGCGCGCAATCATCTCACGTACTCGTGCCATCGCCGGGCTGCCACCAATCATCTCGCCAGCAAGGCCAAGATCCTCGCGCAGAGCGCGCGCCTCTCGCCGCACGCGACGCAGCTCGAGCGCAGACGCGAGCGCGAGCAGCACGCCTTCGGGCGACAACGGCTTCTCGAGAAAGTTGAAGGCGCCGAGTTTGGTCGCCTTCACAGCGTCGCTCAGGCCAGCCTTGCCGCTCATCATGATCACCGGTACGTCAGGCGCCGACTCGCGAAGCCGCGCCAACGTTGCGAGTCCATCGAGCTCGCCAGGAATCATGAGGTCGAGCAGCACCACGTCCGGCGCACTCTCGGCGGCGCGCGCCAATCCCGCTGCTCCTTCGGCTGCGTCGCGCACTTCATAGCCTTCGCTCGTGAGCAGTGCGCCCACCATGCGTCGGATGTTCGGCTCGTCGTCTACGATCAGGACGCTCGACACAATGACCTAGCGCGAATCGCGCAACACCGCCGCCGACTCCGCCGGAACGCCAGCGACCGGCACTCGCTCGGCGAGCAGCTTGGTCGTGAATCGCTGGCCCTCCGATATTCGCTCCACTTCGATGGCGATCGAATCGATCGCCTGCTCCATTCGCTCGAGCCGCGATGCGATCTCGGTGGGCACGGCGGAGGCAACGGGCATCCGGTTGAGTCGCGCCGCGTACGCGCGCACGAGTGGCAGACCGATCGCGATGATGGGAATCGACGAAACGGCAATGATCGGAATCAGAAGCGGGTTGACGTCCATGCTATCCTCTCGAAACGAGTGCCGGCGCATCCGTCGGCAGAAAAAGTCGCATCGTGGTACCCTTGCCAGGCGCGCTCTCCACTTCGACGAAGCCATCGTGCGCTAGCAGCGTTTGTCGCACGATCGCGAGCCCCAGCCCGGTACCGCCCGCCTTGTGTGTCACGTACGGCTCCCAGATCCGCTCGAGACGAGCGGCCGGGATGCCACTGCCTTCGTCCCGCACTGCAACTTCCACCATCGAGCGCCCATCGCAGCTGGAGCGCTGCACGCTCAACGCGATCGGCGCGTTCGGCGGACTCGCTTCGACAGCATTGAGCAGCACGTTCGTGAGCGCGCGGCCGAGTGCATCCACGTGGCCTGGTATCATCGGAACGTCGTCGGCGACAGCGATCATGAGCGGACGCTCCTGCGGAACGGCGCTGCGTGCGACGCTTCGCACCAACTCCCCAAGATCCACCGCTGCTCGCGGACCTTCCGGCAACCGGCCGAACTGCGCAAAGCTTTTCGCCATCTCTTCGAGCCGCCGCGACTCCGCTTCGAGCACATCGATCGTCTCGCTGAGCGAATCCGGCGCATCGCGTCGCAGACGTGCGATGGCAAAGCGGATCGGCGTCAACGGATTCTTGAGCTCGTGCGCCACCTGCCGCGCCGACTCGCGCAACGCGGTCGCGCGCTCGGCCTCGAGCGCACGCACGCGCCCGAGCCGCAGCTCCGTCGACATCTCTCGCATTCTGTTTCGCAGAACCACGAACTCCGGCGCTCCCTTGCGCGGTGGACCTTCCGGCAGCGGCTCTCCCCGCTCGATCGTCTCCGTCCAGCCAACGAGCTCGCTCAACGGCCGACTCAAATTCCTGCTCAGGTGGCCCGCCACTCTCGATGCCACCAGCGTGAGCAACAGCGAGACGAACAGCGCCACTGCTGCCGCGACTACGGGCGCCCGCCGCGTCATGACGTACTCCATCTGTCGTGCGTAGAGCAGCCCCTCGTTCAGTGCGCGCTGATGCTCGTCGAGCGCAGCGTTCTGCGCGGGCGAAAGTGCAGCACCCTTCGCCGACGCCACGGCATGCGAACCGGTGCCCGCGATCCGTTCCATGGCCGGGATGGTGCCGAGAACCGGAAGCACACGCACCACCGTCAGCTCCCACGCCGCCGAAAGCACGATCGTCGGAATGAGCGCGAAGCCAAGCAGAATGAGGAACAGACGAGCGCGGAAACCAACCTGCTTCACAGGCACTCCGTACGGGCGCGCAAGAGGTGATGTTTCCAAATAACATACAGAGCGCTCAGGAGAGCGCATACCCGGATACCGATACCATGCGCACCGCCACGTCCTATCGCACGTTTCACACGGCCAAGCGACAGGAGATCATCGACATCACCGACGACGTCGAGCGCTGTCGCGCCAGTGCCGCCATCGACGAAGGCTTCGTGCTCGTGTCGGCGATGCACATCTCCGCGTCCGTGTTCGTGAACGACCACGAACCGGGGCTCTGGGCCGACATTCTCGAGTGGCTCGAGACGCGAATCGCGCCATGGAATCCGACCGTCTATCGGCACAACAGCGGAACCGGCGAGGACAACGCCGCCGCACACTTGCGATCGCTCGTCATGGGACACGAAGTCATTGTGCCCGTGACGAAAGGTGCGCTCGATCTCGGCCCCTGGCAGCGTGTGTTCTACGGCGAATGGGATGGACAGCGACCCAAGCGCGTGCTGTTCAAGGCGATGGGAGAGTAAGTCGAGCTCGCTGCGACTTACGTAACTCTCTGGGCCACCATAGATTACACGCTGGCCATTCAGGGAGGCGCGAGCACTGTTGCCCGCGGCGCCAGGGGTGACCAGTCACTGACGGTGACGGCGTGATCGGTGCCGCCCTGGTTTGACTGCGCTTCCGCGCAGTGGGGTGAGCCGGTGTACGTACGCACCGCGAACAACCGCTCCACGCGAGACCGTCGCGCCGTCGATCGATGATGATCGAGACGTCCGCCACCGTTCCGCGATGAGAGCACGGGCTGCCTTTCACGCCCGCTCACACGCCATGCGTCGAATGACGCAAGGGATAGAATGAACTCACGAAACTCGCGGAATGTGCCGTCGCGCTCGGGCGCAGCGCTCATCCACCGCGGACCCCAGGCGTTCACAGCGCCTCACGCCTCGTCGGCCAACTACGCGCCGCCGATGCACGCTCCCAACGCCGCACTCCTCATCGACTTCGACAACGTCACGATGGGGATTCGCTCCGATCTCGGAAAAGAGCTTCGCACACTGCTCGGCTCCGACATCATCAAGGGCAAGGTCGCCGTCCAGCGCGCTTATGCCGACTGGCGTCGCTACCCGCAGTACGTCGTTCCACTCGCCGAGTCATCGATCGACATGATCATGGCGCCCGCATACGGAACGTCGAAGAAGAACGCCACCGACATCCGCCTCGCCGTCGACGCCATGGAGCTGGTGTTCACGCGTCCGGAAATCGGAACCTACATCCTGCTCTCCGGCGACAGCGACTTCGCCTCCCTCGTCACGAAGCTCAAGGAATACGGCAAGTACGTCATCGGGGTCGGCATCAAGGAGTCGTCGAGCGACCTGCTCGTCATGAACTGCGACGAGTACTACAGCTACAACGCGCTCGCCGGCCTCGTGAAGAACAACGAGGACGAGCCCGCGAAGAAGTGGGATCCGTGGGAGCTCGTCACCGAAGCGGTGAGCCGCATGAAGCGCAACGGCGACGTCATGCGCTCCGACCGCCTCAAGCAGGTCATGCAGGAGATCGACAACACGTTCGACGAAAAAGATCTCGGCATGGCCAAGTTCTCTCGCTTCGTGCAGGATGCCGTGCAGCGCGGTCTGCTCTCGGCCACGAAGCTCGAGAACGGACAGCTCGAGATCGGATTGCCAAGCGGCGCTCGAGGCGACGCACGCGACGCCGAGAATGCGGCCGCTGACGAAGCAGCGCGCGTGGAGCCGGCAGCGCTCGTCGCGGGTGAGAAGACCGCAGCCGGTCGCGGCCGACGCGGCCGTCGTGGTCGCGGACGCGATCGCGATGATCGTCCGCGCAGCGACAAGGCAATCGAGCTTCCGCTCGATGGTGAAGCCGCCGCCGCAAGCGACGTCATCGCTGAGCCGGTAGCTGCTATCACAGCGCCGTCGCCGAGTACGCCCGCAGCGGCAGTTGTTGCTGCTGCACCAGATGTACCTGCTGCACCGCCTGTAGCGGAAGCGCAGCGGGGCCGCGGTCGCGGAGACCGTCCGGAGCGCGCACCTCGTCCCGAGCAGCCGCCGCGTGTCGAGACGTCCGAATCCATCGGCATCAGCGGCGAGCGCCTAACGCGCGACGAAGCATTCGATCTGCTTCGACGCACGGTGGCGAGTCTCACCACTGGCGACGCGGCAGTTCGTGCGAGCGTCGTGCGATCCAAGGCGCGCGAGCTCTTGGGGCGCGACAGCGAAAGCCTGAGCGATCGCAACTTCCCGCGCATCCTCAAGGACGCGCACGACAACGACATCATCGATCTCCGTCGTCGCGGTGATGATTTCGAAGTCGCGCGTGTCGCTGAAGCAGAGTCGGTTGCCGATCAGCTCGTGAAGAGCGCGATCAGCAATGCACCAGCACCAACTGCGACCGCACCTGTGCAGCGCGGCATGGGACCACGAGGCACCAGCGGACCACGTGGGCGCGGTGGACGTGCGGGTGGCGCGCCACCCGCAGATCTGCTCAGCATCGGCGTCGTCGGACCTTCGTCGAGTGCGGCGAACGTAGCGAGCCCCGTTGTTGCTTCTGTCGCCGCACCTGTCGCGGCAACTCCTCCTGCACCAGTACAAGCAGAAGCAGCGCCGACAACAAAGGCGCCGGCGGCAAAGGGCGCACGCAAGAAAGCGGCGAAGAAGAGTGCGCCTGCAGCGAAGGTCGCCACACCGGAACCTGCGCCAAAGGCAAAGGCGAAGAGTGCGCCGCCAGCCAAGAAGGTGGCAGCCAAGAAACCGCGGGCCAAGAAGACAGTGGCCCGCGCAGACGCATGAAACGAGACGCCGCGCCCACCGCGCGGCGTTCTCGTTTGGGGTCGCCGCTACCAGCTGCCTTTTACGATCGCCCAACCGAGCTGGTGGCGCGTGACCTCCTCGGCACTGTATTGCAGTGCACGACACCCGAAGGTGTGACGCGTGCGAAAATCGTCGAGACCGAGGCGTACACCGGTCCCGACGATCCCGCATGCCACGCAGCGGCGGGACTCACGCGTCGCACCGAGCACCTCTTCGGTCCGCCCGGCATGTCGTATGTGTACTTCATTTACGGCATGTACTGGTGCTTCAACGCCGTCACGCGCGAGCGCGGGCACGGAAGCGCCGTGCTCATACGAGCAGTACATCCACTCGCTGGCGTCGACCTCATGCGACGTCGCCGTCCGCGCGCGCATCGCGATCGCGATCTCACCAATGGACCGGGCAAGCTATGCTTGGCGATGGGCATCGTCGGCGCGATGAATGGCACATCACTGCGCACTGGACCAATCGTGATTCGTGCGGGCGAGCCGGTGAGCGATGCGGAAGTGATCGTGACGCCGCGCATCGGCATCACACAGGCGGCAGAGTGGCCGCTCCGCTTCCTGCTGCGTGACGACCCGTACGTGTCCGCCACGCCCGCACACTTCATGAAACGCCCGTACTGATCCGCGAACGCACGAAGGGCCGCTACTTCAGCGGCCCTTCCGTCGTTCAATCATTCCGTCATCCAGTACTATCGGGCTTTATCGATCGAGCTGCCGACGTTGTACCGCACACCGAATTCGAGAGAGATGTTGAACGATCTCGAGCTGTTCGGATTCGCGAGGAAAAACGACTGCTGCATGGGCGACGCCGTCAGCTGCACGAATCCCGAGCATGGCTTGTATCGCGCCTGCACGCCACCGATGAAGATCGGCGAAAATGACGCCTTCTTCTGCTGGATGCTGTCGAGCGCGATCTGATAGCGCACGCTGTTGATCGTTCCGGAGTTCAATGCCGCGCCACCGATCTGATTGAGCGCGAGCCCACCGCCGAAGTACGGATGCAGATTTCGCGTCTGCATCGGGAACGCCATGCCGGCCATCGTAAAGCGCCGCATGTTCTTCAGGGTCGCAAAGCGAGTGAACGAACTGTCAGGATCACGGTCCTGGAATCCGCCCGTTGTGGTGAGGAAGGCCTGATCGAACGCGACGTACAGTCCGCCGTACGATCGCGTGATGAGTGTCTCGACGCCGAGCATCGGTGCACCGCCATTCGTCGTCGTTGCCGAGGAGTAGGAGAGTGCACCACCCTTGAGTCCCCAGAACCACGCATCCTTGAACTGCCGATTGTCCTGCGCCGCGCTTGACTGTGAGAGCAGAGCGGCGAACCCGGTGGCGATTGCCAGGACACGGAGGAATCGCATAACAAGAAACCTCGAGAAAAGAGAGCGGAGCGAGCAACCGCCAGCGGCTGCAGGCTCATGTCTGGGACGAGGATGGCGGCCCTTACGTCACGAAACACGACAGCGGCGTTCGCTGGCCCGCGGCACGAACGGCGCGTAACCTAGCGGCATGCCATCCATACTGCCGGACGCGGATGCATTCGATGTCCCAGTCTACGGGACGATTTTCGGAGGACGGCCAGCAGTGCTTGCTCGCCTCACTGTCGGTGACCGGCTCATCCTCGTCCCCGATCCCGCCGGAGTTGAGCCGCTGAGCGTCTGGGTGCACGCATTGGGCGGCGACGTCATCGGCCACCTGGCTCCAGATATCAATAGATGGATGGTTCCACGCATGCTCGCCGGCGCGCGCTACAGCGCATCCGTGCTCAGCCTCGGCGCCGCAGATACGGAGAGTTGGAAGCGGTTGATCGTGTCGATCGTGCGCGTGTAGCCATCACACGATCTTCAACTGCTTCCCAATTTTCACGAACGCCCTGATCGCTTCGTCGAGATCATCCTTTGTGTGTGCCGCTGACACCTGGCAACGAACTCGCGCCTGACCTTGTGGCACCACCGGATATCCGAATCCGGTCACGAACACGTGCTCGGCAAGCAGCATGTCGCTCATCTGGATCGCAGTTGCCGTCTCACCGACGATGATGGGGATGATCGGTGTCTCGCCCGCGAGCGGCTTGAAGCCCGCCTCGACAATCTGCTCGCGAAAGTACTTCGTGTTTTCGCGAAGCAGCTGCACGCGCTCCGGATTCTGCTCGATGAACTGCACCGCCGCCAATGCACTCGATGCCACCGTCGGTGGAAGCGCATTCGAGAACAGTTGCGGACGCGAACGCTGCGTCAGGTAGTCGCACAGCGCTGCTGATCCGGCGACGAACCCGCCAGCCGCGCCGCCGAGCGCCTTACCGAGCGTCGATGTGATGATGTCCACCTCACCGACAACGCCGAAATGTTCAGGCGTGCCACGGCCAGTTTTGCCGAGGACGCCGGTTGCGTGCGAATCGTCGAGCGCGAGGATCGCATCGTAGTCGCGGCAGATCTGCAGTAGATCCGGTAGCGGTGCAATCGAGCCTTCCATGGAGAAGATCCCATCGCTCCACACGATGCGCCGCTTCGCACTCTTTGCACTCTCGAGCTTCGCGCGGAGATCATCCAGGTCGGCGTGCTTGTAGACGGCGGTCTGGCACTTGGTGATCGCCTTGGCGAGGCGAATCGAGTCGATGATCGACGCATGATTGAGTGCGTCGGAGCAGACGAAATCACCTTCTTCGACCACCGTCGCGGTGAGACCCTCGTTGGCGTTCCACGCGGATACGAAGGACATCGACGCCTCCGTCCCGACAAATCGCGCCAGCGCATTCTCGAGCTCGCGGTGAATCGAGAAGGTGCCGCAGATGAAGCGGACACTTCCCGTTCCGGCGCCGAATCTATTCAGCCCCTCGATTCCCGCGTCCACCACGGCAGGCTCGGTGCAGAGTCCGAGGTAGTTGTTCGAGGAGAGGATGAGCACCTCGCCTCGTCCTTCCATCTTTACTCGCGCCGCCTGCGGCGAGTCGAGAAAGTTGAGTGTCTTGTAGACGCGCTCGTCGCGAAGCTGCTGAAGTTTCGCGTCGAGACCGGCGGTGAAATTTGTATTGAGAGTCATGAAAGAGTGGGGAGGGGATGAGGGATAAGGGGATGAGGGAATAAGGGGGAAGGACAGTTGAACAAGAGTTGGTCGTTGTAGTCACTCTCTTCCACTCATCCCGTCATCCCCTCATCCCTCACTCATCAGCCTACTTCGAATACAACCTTTCCCGCCGATCCTCCCTTGATCGCCGCGATCGCATCGTCGAACTGCTCGAGCGGAAAACGATGCGTGATCACCGGAGTCGGATCGAACTGGCCTGAACGGAGAAACTGCGTCATCTGGATCCACGTGTCGTACATGCGTCGCCCAACGACGCCGTACACCGTGATTCCCTTGAAGATGATCTCCGTCGCGAAATTGATCTCCATCGGCTTCGCTGGAATGCCGAGCATCTGTACGCGTCCGCCAACGCGCACCAATGCAAAGGCCTGGTGAATGGCGGACGGTACACCGGACATCTCGAGCACGACGTCGACGCCAAGTCCCCCCGTCGCAGCTCGCACCGCGCCCTCGGCGTCCTGGGGCGTCACCGCATCGTGCGCTCCCATCGTGCTCGCGAGTCCGAGGCGCGTCGGATTCACATCGCTCGCGATGATGCGCGATGCTCCCGCCGCCTTGCAGATTCCTACCGCGAAGATTCCAATCGGTCCGCATCCCGTGATGAGCACCGTCTTGCCCGACATCTCCGTGCCCACGAGCGCGGTGTGAAAGGCATTTCCCATCGGATCGTGAATGCCGCCGATCTCGTACGAGACGTTGTCGTCGAGATGCCAGACGTTCGACGCGGGCATCGCGATGAAGTCGGCGAAACAGCCATCGCGATCCACGCCGATGATCTTCGTGTTGGGGCAGACGTGTGCGTTTCCGGTGCGACAGAGATGGCAGCGTCCGTCCACGATGTGTCCTTCCGCTGTGACGCGATCGCCCTCGCGAACGTCAGCTACGAGACGGCCGACTTGTACCACGTCGCCAGCGAACTCGTGTCCCACCGTGAATGGAGGATGGCAGCGCCCCTGTGCCCATGGATCCCAGTCGTAAATGTGCACGTCGGTGCCGCACACTCCAGCACGACGAACCTTGATCAACACTTCGTCATCGCGAATGGTCGGCTGCGGAACGTCGCGCAATACGAATCCGGGTCCGGCCGTTTCCTTCACCAGCGCTCTCACGTGCGCCTCGCATGAATTTCAGAGTGAATCCACATGCCGCGCGAGTCGCGCAGCGTGATCAAAACTCGCTGGTCACTTCGAGCGATGGAAGTGCGCGCGCATCGCGCATCGAACGAGCGTGAGCCGTATCACGGTGATTCTTTTTCGGAACAGCGAGCGTGCGGAACGCAATGGTTCGCGCGATTCACTATTGCGTGCGATTTCGCAAGTTCCTATATTCGCGCAAGTTGCATATTAGTTCAGTAGGTTCCAGAACGTTCAGGACATGATGCGTTGTCGTCCGATCACGCATCGCAGTCAAACAAGCTCAGGGTATTGCGTGGGTTCTTCCCGCAGAGAGATCGTCAACACACCGTCCGCATCTGCCGTCGCGATGATTGAAATCGCCACGGCGCTCTCCGCCGCCCGCGCCGCCGATCACTCGGCCGCCCCGTCGCCGAGCTTCGGCGACTCCGCTCCAACACAACTCTCGCGACTCACGCTCACCAACGCTGCCCCCATCACTCCGGGCAAAGTGACCAGAGCGGTAGAGTTCTTGCGGTTCATCATCTCGCCAGCATCGGTGAGTGACATTCATCTGCACAGCTTGAGCGGCGCCACGTAGCACGGCGACGCATGACGTCATGGGTCTCGCCATGAGATTCGTGCCGCGGTGGGGAAGATGCTTCGGCGTCCATCCACTGGCTCGTACGAACCACCGGGGGTTCGATCGAGCGTTTCACTCCATCACTG
>JBDUCR010000419.1:0-4671 GCA_040003345.1 bacterium | reverse complement strand
CAAAAAAAAGCGCCCTCCGTCCGGAAGGGCGCTTCTAGGTCGAGCCAGCAACGGGTGTTACGCTGCCGTTTCAGTTCCTGTAGCAGCCGGATATACACTGACCTTCTGCCGTGTCTTGCTCTTGTGCTCGAACTTCACGATGCCATCGACGAGCGCGTAGATCGTGAAGTCGGTTCCGAGTCCGACGTTCTTGCCAGGATGCCAGACGGTGCCGCACTGGCGCAGGATGATGTTGCCGGCAATGACTTTCTCACCGCCAAACTTCTTGATCCCGCGGTACTTCGGGTTGCTGTCGCGGCCGTTGCGTGACGAGCCGACGCCTTTTTTATGAGCCATTGTATCCTCGCGTCAGCCGAGTGTGATGTCGTTGATCTGGACTTCAGTGAAGCCCTGCCGATGTCCCTGCTTCTTCGCGTAGTTCTTCCGGCGCTTCATCTTGAAGACGATGATCTTGTCGGCCAGCCCATGCTTGATGATCTCGCCGGTGACCTTTGCCCCGGAGAGCGTCGGAACGCCGGTCCTGACGTTCTGGCCATCGCTGCCGAGCAGTACGTCGTTGAACTCGATCGACCCACCCGCCTCGCCGACGACGCTGGGGATGCGATATTTCTTTCCCGACTCGACGCGAAACTGCTTGCCGCCGGTGCGGATAATTGCGTAGGACATGAATAGGACTCGTGAACGTGTGACGTAGAGCCTAACAAGTTAGACGGCGCGAGGTTAGCTGTCAACGGGACTGCTCTCGCTCGCCGAAGACGCCGCCGAGTTCACGCATGTGACCGAGAGGGAGAGACATGGGTTCTGCGGGATGAATCCACAATCTTGCCCAGGCCGTCGTTGATGACCCCTACCCTCTCTCGCCGATTCTGCATTCTTGCGCTGGCTCTTGCAGCGTCGGGATGTTCTGCGTCCGACATGACGGTGTCGTCGGTGGACCCTGCCACGCAAGGTTTCCAAGCCGGCACGGTGGTGGTAACGGCGACGAGTGACGGGCTGTTGGTCATCAACGGGACCGACCGCCCGGTGTATCTCATGTCCGTCAATCGCGAGACGCTCGCATTGCTCTACTGGGCTCCGTGTTCCGGAGGTCCCGGATGCGATGCGCTGAGTCCCGGCGCGACTCGACTGGTACCATGGGAAACGGTGCTGGGCTACACTCCGGGCACTGCGCAGTACGCCGTATTCTGGTGGCACGTGACGTCGTTGCCGGACGGCACCAAGCGGCCGGACGCCGCGCAACAAGTGTTCGTGAGCCGATGACCGGACCGCACCATCTCCGTCTGCTGAACTCGCGCCAGCCCGCACCAGCGGCGCAGGCGGACGAGTCGTCGGCGGTGACGCGCAGTGTGCTGGTCCACGCCGCGCGTGGCGGCGATGTCCGCGCTTTTGCTGGCCTCGTGGACGTGTATTACGCGCGCTGTCTTCGCTTTGCGCTGCACATGCTGTCCAGCCGGAGCGATGCCGAGGAAGCGGTTCAGGACACCTTCGTCCGCGTGTATCGCGCGCTGCCAAAGTACGAGGAGCGCGAAGCATTCGAGCCCTGGCTCTTCCGCATCCTCGCCAATCGCTGCCGAAGCGCAGGCGCGCGCGAGCGACGGCATGCGGAGCTCGTCGAGTATGGCGATGTGCCGGAGCGCTCCGTGGCGAGTGGGCACGACGATGCAATCGCCTGGCGCGAGGAAATTGGACTCGCACTGTCGGCGCTGCCGGACGAACAGAGGGAAGCGTTTCTCATGCGACACGTGGAAGATCTCAGTTATGAAGACATGTCGGTGGCGACCGGTGCGGGCGTCTCAGCCCTCAAGATGCGAGTGAAGCGAGCGTGCGACGCGCTGCGTGCGCGGCTGACGGAGGTGGGACCGTGATTGATGATCGCGACGAGATGATCGATCGGATCGCCGGCGTGCTGCGGCCGCTGCCGGTGGTCGACGACTCCGCAAAGGCCCGCGTGCTCGTCGCCGTTGCGGCCGAGCGGGAGCGCGATCGCGAACAGGCGACGCGACGCACGCAGCGTCGAGCGGGCAGCAGTATGCGCTGGACCATTGCGGTGGGCAGTCTCGCAGCCGCGGCGGTATTCGGCGCGTTCGTGCTCCGCACGCGGCCTCAGGTCGGGGGCATCGCGGCGGCGAGTGTCGCGCCCTCACCAACGCTGCCGCATGCGCAGCTGGCCGCGCGCAACGAAGCATCGGAGGCGGACGCCGCCAGCGAATCCGTGCAGTTCGTCTTTCGCGCGCCGGCGGCATCGACTGTTCGTGTCGTCGGTGACTTCAATGCGTGGGACAAGGGACGCGCTCCCATGATGCGCGACTCCGGCAGCGGTCTGTGGAGTCTGACGCTCGCGCTGCGGCCTGGACGCCACGTCTACGCATTCGTCGTCGACGATACGCTCTGGACGCGGGACCCTCGCGCAGCGGCCGCTCCTGATGCTGATTTCGGACGTCCGGGTTCTGTATTACTGGTGGGTCGTCCCTGATGCGCCGTGAGATGAAGTCATTGCGCCTGTCGCTGCTCTGCACCGCAAGCCTTCTCATCATGCTCGTCGTCACGCGTCCAGTGGCGGCGCAGCAGGTTGCATTCGCCGCCAACGTTCCTGGCGAGTTGGATAGTCTGTCTGCGGCAGCGGTGGCACGGGAGATCGCACGCGCAAAGGAGCGCGGACTCCCGGTTGAGCCGCTGCTGGGCAAGGTGCGTGAAGGTCAACTCAAGCGCGCGCCCGGTCCGCGCATTCGCACCGCCGTCGCGAAACTCGCCGAGCGTCTCGATAGTGCGCGAGCGGCGCTTGGTGTTCAGTCGTCCTCGGAAGAGCTGGTTGCCGGTGCGGACGCGATTCTCGCTGGCGCGGGTGAGGCGTCGTTGCGAACACTGCGGGCCGCATCCGCCAAACCGATTGCTGCGCCGATCGGCACGCTCGCGCAGCTCGTGGCGAGTGGCGTCGCACCACCGCGTGCCGTGGAGATGATCGTTACGCTCATGCGAAAGAGCGCCCCGCCTGCGGTGGTGCTGGCCCTCGGTAATCTCGTCGAGTCCGATGTGGCGTCCGGGTTCGGCGCCGAGGAGTCAGCGATCTTCCGGCTGCGAGGAATCGAAGCGTCGCTGATCAACGGCGACAAGGTATCGGTCGCCACCGACCCTGCCACGCAACTGGGACACCCAAGTACACTGGCCAGGCCGCCGGCACCGCCGAAGCGGCGACCTTAGAGTGCACTTTCGCGCACGACAATTTTTTTGCGGCCTGCTCGTCGCAGTGACGATGAGCAGGCCGCTCGGCGCACAACGGCCACTCACTGTGGATGCTGGTTTGGCGGTTGCGCACTTCTCGGAAGACTCGACTACAGTCTTCGGGCCGACGATACGGCTCGCGATGTCCGGCGTAAAGGGACGGCTGTTCGGTTCAGCGGAGGGCGGATCCATCGCGACGGTCGGTGCCGCAAGCGGCTTCGCGACGCTCGAGGGTGGAGTGCGATCGGGTTCGCATCGCGGCTGGAGCAGCGAGCTTTCCAGCGAGTTGGGCACGGTGGCTGGCACGAGCTCGAGTGGCGGAGCCGGAACGGCAATCGCTCGAGGACGCGCAATCTGGAGTGGCGCGACCGGAGGCGCGTGGTTCCGCGCGAGTGGCCACGCGTCAGGTCGCACGAATGGCGCGCTCACCGGTGGCGGCGTCGAATCAGGGGCATGGTGGAACTGGCCACGCGCGCAAGTCAGTGCGGTGCTAACGCAGGAGTGGACACGCGCGGAGCTATTTGCGCTCCCATTTCGCGTGGGCTTCGCGGGCACCGTACCGGTGCGGTACTCGCAGGCGGACATGACACTTCACGCCGAGAGCGATCGCGCGTCGTTCGACGTGTCGGCCGGAGCGCGTCGTGATGTGGATGCGGCGCATTTGTACGAGCCGTCGCTCAGCGCGACGGCCGCGGTGTGGACCGGCGAGACGATCGCGTTGGTGTTCAGCGCGGCGCGCCAGTTGCCCGATTGGGTGCGCGGGTCAGATGCGTTCGATGCGTTCAGTGTCGGGATGCGCTTTCGTCAGGCAACGCCGGCGAGCGAACGCGCAGCACGACTGATTCCCGTCGTCCAAATCGCCGACTCGGCGGGCTCCCAGATTTTGCGCGTGCGCGCGTCGGGTGCAACGCAGGTCGACGTCATGGGCGACTTCACCGACTGGGAAGCTCGTCCTCTCTCGCGCAACGGCGCGGTGTTCGAGGCGAGTGTGACGCTCAAGAGCGGCTCGCATCGGATGCTGGTGCGCATCGATGGCGGCGCATGGAAGCCCGCAGCGAATACGCCGGCCGTGGACGATGATCTCGGCGGGCGTGTTGGGCTGCTGGTGATCCCTTGAGGAGCAGGATGATAGGAGGATAGGACGATAGGAGGATAGGAAGACCTATCCTCCTATCATCCTATCGTCCTATCGTCCTGCTATTACGCCACCGCGTACTGCTGCGTCACATCTCGTCCCGCACTCTTCACGACCAGCTTGAACTCGTCAGGCTTCAAGAGCGGGTCGTCACGCATCTCGAGCGAGAAGCCAACCGTCTTCTCCAATTTGCGCATGATGTCCGACTCGTTCTCCATCGCGAACATTGCGACGTCGGGATGCAGCTTCACGAGCAGCGGGTCGCGCTTGCCCTCGATGCCAATGCGCTTCACGCTCCGCTCCATGCGGCGCAGAAT
>JBDUCR010000331.1:0-4672 GCA_040003345.1 bacterium | reverse complement strand
TCGCGCTCGACGGGTTCGATGTCGGAGAGACGCGCGAGGGTGACGGACGTCATTGCGCGCACATTGAGGCCAGCGATGCGGAGAAGGATCTCATCGTTGCCGATACGAGTGATGGAACTGATCCGGGCGTAGAGACGAGGCGCGTCACGCAGCATTGCGCCAAGCAAATGATACACATGATACACTGCTGTGTCGCGCAGTGTGGTGGTCACCACCGGTGCGTCGACCGGCGTACGGCTGGGATCGAGTGGAAGCGTACGTCCACGTTCGTCGATGGCGCGCAGCCCGTCGGGCGATGGAATGAGTGCCACAGGCCTCCGTTCGGTGAGCTCGACGACGAGTGTGCCTGGCAGTTTCCGCGTGACGACCACGTGCTCGACCTGCGGATGCGCCTGTACACGCTGCACGAGTGGCCCGAGCGGATCCCACACGCTGCGCATCGTGTCCACGTGCAATCGCGCGAGCACATCGGACGCCGGCGTGTAGCGCGCGCCAAGGATCTCCACTTTGCGAACACGGAAGAACGCGAGCTGCCGGAGGACGCGTGGTCCCCACACCGGCGACGCAAGGATCGCGAACAAGAGGAGGGCGCCGAGCGCGAGTTTCCACCACGATACCCGCGGTGAAGAGGCGACCTGCGCGTCACCGACGATTCGCTCGCTCACGCGGCGGCGGCTCCAAGTGCGGCAAGCAGCTCCGGCCCCGAGCGCGTGATGTCGCCCGCACCCATGAGCACGACGAGATCGTTTGGCTGAACGATGTTCGCGAGTGATTCCGTGAGCGTTGCGCGCGCGCCCATCCACGCGGGCGCGCGACCGAGATTGGAGAGCTCGGTCGCGATGAGCTGACTCGTCACGCCATCGATCGGCTTTTCGCGCGCTGGATAGACGTCAAGCAGAAGGACCACATCGGACAGCGCGAGTGCGTCGGCGAATTCGCGCGCGAAGTCACGCGTGCGTGAGAAGAGATGCGGCTGAAAGGCGACGACGAGCCGACGATCTGGCGCGGCTGCGCGCGCGGCCTGCACTGTCGCGCGCACTTCAGTTGGATGATGCGCGTAGTCGTCCACGATCATCGCGCCGCGCGCTTCGCCGAGGAGTTGAAAGCGTCGCTCGACGCCGCGGAATGCAGCGATGCCGGGCGCCATCGCGGGCACTGTTGCGCCAAGAGCAAGTCCGACGGCGAGCGCGGCGAGCGCATTGCGCACGTTGTGCTCACCGGGAATGGACAGCATGACTTCGCCAAGTAGCTCGCCATCGAAGAGGACGTCGAATCGCGTGCCGAGTGCTTCGCGTCGCAGGTTGATCGCGCGGAGTCGCGCGTCGTCGGACTCGATGCCGTAGCGAATGACTTCGGCGCTCGACGGTGTGGGAAGGCGATTGGCTTCTTCGTCGTCGGCGCAAAGAATGATGTAACGCGCAGTGGCGATGTACTGCGCGAAGGTTCGGCGGAGATCGTCGAGGTCGGTGTAGATGTCGAGGTGATCGGCCTCGAGGTTGGTGACGACGGCAACGGTCGGCGAGAGCGCGAGAAAGGAGCGATCGTATTCGTCGGCTTCGACGACGAACCGCTCGGCGCTGCCAGGACGAAGATTGCCGTTCCACGACGTGACGCGCGCGCCAACGTAGCCGGTGGGATCGAATCCCGCGGCGACGAGTGCTTCGGTGGTGAGAACGGTCGTGGTCGATTTACCGTGCGTGCCCGCGACGCCCACGAGCATTGTGCCGCGTGTTGCTTCGCCGAGTGCTTCGGCTCGTCGGACCACCGGAAGGTTGAGTTCTCGCGCGCGCTGCAGCTCGGGGTGGTCCTTGGGCATCGCGCTGGTGACGACGAGTGCGCGTGCGCTGTTCGCGTGAATGGGATCGTGGCCGTGTTGAATCTCGACGCCGCGCTCGATGAGGTAGGCGGCATTTTCGGCGTGCGAATCACAGCCGGTGACGTTGATGCCGCGCAGGATGAAGAGCTCCGCGAGGGCGGACATTCCGGCGCCGGCGATGCCGACGAAATGAATTGGGCGGGGATCGGAAACGTCGAGGAGAGGCATGCGCCGTCAAATATAGGCGCCGGGTGGGAAGTCGGGTGAAATGACGGTTGGATGACGGGGTGGGTGCAGACTGCAACTACGGGGATTTTACCGCAGAGGGCGCAGAGGGCCGCAGAGAAACCAGAGGAGACGGCGACGATGAGAGCTATCGAAATCAACGATGTGAGCGGACGCGTGGTGGACGCGGCGATGAGAGTGCACTCAACTCTTGGTCCCGGTCTGCTGGAAAGTGCATATGAGGCTTGTCTGGCCCACGAGCTACGCAATCGCGGGCATCACGTATCGATCCAACTTCCCCTACCAATCAGTTATCGAGGCGTAGAAATCGAAGTCGGATATCGACTCGACCTGCTCGTCGACGACGCAGTGATTGTCGAGCTGAAAGCGATAGCAAAGCTGGCACCGATACACGAAGCGCAGCTGCTCTCATACTTGAAGCTTGGCGGCTACCGTGTTGGGCTGCTGATCAACTTTCACGTTCCCCATCTGAGAGACGGCATCAAACGCATGGTCGATCAGCTATGAAGCAGGCGACGAGTGGGTTTCTGTTTCCTCTGCGGCCCTCCGCGTCCTCTGCGGTAAAAAATGCCGTTACGGTTCAGCCGAGGAGATCGAGAATACGCCGCGCAATCGTCTCCGCCGCCGCTGGCCGTGCCCTCGCCGCAGCACCCGCCTTCAGCCGCGCCATCGACGAAGGATCGGAGATCAAGCCTGTCACCGCTCGCGATAACGCCTCCACAGTGAATGACGCTTGTGGAAGATTGATCGCCGCACCCGCGGCCTCGAGCGTGCGCGCATTCACCGACTGATGATCGGCCGCCGCACTCGGAAGCGGAACGAGAATCGCCGGAATCTCCCACGCAAACAGCTCCGCCGTCGTCATCGCACCTGCACGCGCGAGCGCGAGATCCGTTGCCGCATACGCATCCGCGATCGGAGAGAGATACTCGCGGACGCGCACAGGTCCGCCATCGAGAGCGTTGAACTCGGCGTACGACGCTTTGCCCGTCATCCAGATCAGATACAGATCTGCAGGCAGGCCACGCTTCACCCATTCGGCGATTACGAGATTGATCGCGCGCGAGCCCTGACTGCCTCCGTAGACCAGCAGCACGTTGCCGCCCGTGGGTGGAAATCCCCACGACACGCGACTCGCTGCACGATCAGGGCGCGGTGACGGCGGCGGCTCGATCGGTGCGCCGGTGTCGACGAATTGCGACGGTGAGCCGCCAATGACACGCGCCGCCTCCGGAAATGCGAGGTAGTACTCCTTCGTCCAGCGCCGGAACGCGCGCGCGGTGAGACCGGGATAGCTGTCACCCGCCTGCTGTACAATCGGAATGTTGTGCATGGCCGCATAGGCGAGCGCGAGTCCAGCCGCGTAACCGCCAGTGCCGACGATGAGCTTCGGCTGCTCTCGCTTCACGACCGCGCCAAGTTGTCGCCAACCGCCAATCGCGCCAGCGATTGTCTTCCAATTCTCCCACGGCTTCGTACGGTAGAGCGGATGCAGATCAAGCAGGAGGTGTGGAAACTCGGTTGTCGGCAGCACGGTGCGTTCGATGCCACGCTCTGCGCCGATGAAAAATGGCTGCACGTCTGGAGCGAGGCGCTGCAGCGTTCGCGCGATGGCGAGACCAGGATAGAGATGCCCGCCCGTACCGCCGCCGGCGAAGAGAACGGTCGTCACGCCGCTGACAGCGGATCGGTCGCGTGGCTGCCGATCACACGCTCTTTCAAGCTGCCGATGTTGACGAGAATTCCCGTCATGAACATCGAGAGCACGATGTTCGAGCGGCCATACGACACGAAGGGCAATGTGAGTCCGGTCGTCGGCAAGAGACCGACGACGACTCCGATGTGGAGATACGCAGTGAGCACCGTGACGAACGTGAGCCCCACGGCGACGAGCTGCAGAAATGGTGAGCGCGCCTTGCGCGCGATTCGGAAGCCGAGCAACGCGTACGCCGCGAAGGCGAGAGTCATCGCGGCGAGTCCGACGAAGCCCCACTCTTCGCCGATGTTGCTCGCAATGAAGTCGCTGTACGGAAATGGCAGGAAGCCGTACTGCTGACGTCCCTGTCCGAAGCCCACGCCAAACGCGCCGCCAGACCCGACAGCGATGAGCGATTGCTTGAGCTGGTACTTCATCTGCACCGGTGCGCCGCCAGGATCGAAGAAGGTCGTGAGTCGCAACAGCGCGTATTGCTGCGACTCGATCTTTTTCCAGAGCAGTGGAATAGCGAGCGCAAAGATGGTGACGAAATGCGCAACGCGAACGCCACCGGCAAAGAGGAGAACGGCGAGCATGAGAGTGTAGAGCATCGCCACCGAGAGATCGGGCTCGAGCGCCGCGAGTATGTCGAGCACTCCGATGACGACGAAAAATGGCAGCACACCCTTCGTGAGCCGACGAAGCCGATCGCCCTTCTTCACGATGAGCATTGAGGTCCACACCACGACGGACAACTTGCCGAGCTCCGACGGCTGGATCGACGTGCCGAAGAGAAAACGTCGCGAGCCATTCACGCGCGGAGCAATCCACTCAGGCAGCACGAGGCAGAGGAAGAGCGCGAGAATCGTCAACCACATCATCGGCCACGCCATCTCACGCAACTTCTCGGCGTC
>JBDUCR010000264.1:0-4673 GCA_040003345.1 bacterium | reverse complement strand
GCGCAGCACACGTCAGCTCACAGCCGGGTGGAATGAGCTCCGTGACGACAAGCTCGCCGTAACGGCGAAACGCCTATCGCGGGGAAGCAACGTCGTGTTCGGAAGAACACGACGTTTTTTTGTTTGAACGTTCGCTACTCCAGTACCATAGCTTCGTCGTATCTGCACCGCTTCGTCGGCAGCGCCGCCCAATGAATGTCTCGCCTCGCTCGCCGTGGCAAGTTCGCTCTCTCCAAAGGACCGTAGTACCAGTTGTACTCACGTACCACGCACTCCGTACAATGGTACTGAAGTTCCGTACTGGTAGTTACAAAACTGCCGCCGTCACGCCTCCCGCAATGCCGCCATTGGCGTCTCTCTAAACACCTCTCGTCCGGTCAGCATCCCGATCGTCACCGCAATGCCGATCATCAACAGCGCAACGAGCATCGCGGGAAGGAACGCCGGCACAAACGGTTGCTTGAACACGAATCGCATTAGCGCCCAGGCTCCGCCGACGCTGAGCAGCACTCCCGCCAGACTGCCGAGCGACCCAAGCAAGAGATATTCGGCGAGCATCACGCGACCCACCTGACGCTTCGTCGCGCCGAGCACTTTCAGCAACACACCTTCGCGCAATCGCTCTCGACGCGTGGCACTCACCGCGCTGAACAGAACGGGAATCCCCAGCGCGAGACTCAAGCCCGCCATGAAGCGGATCGCTGTCGTCACCTTGTCGAGCACACGACTGATCGTCTGCTGAATCAAGGTGAGATCGAGACTCGAGACGTTCGGGAACGTCGTCACCACATCGCGCTGAAGACGCGCCACCGCGCCTTCGCCGCGCACGTCGGCGAGTATGGCGAACTGCTTCGGCGCCTTCACGAGCGCGCGACTCTCGAAGACGGCGAAGAAATTGGGCTCGAAGCGCGACCAGTTCACATCGCGCAAGCTGGTGACGCGCGTCTTCACCTTCACGCCCTGGACGTCCCACGTAATCGTGTCGCCGATGCCGGCGTGAATGTTCTTCGCGACGTCCGCATCCATTGACACCTCGGGCAGACGATCCGTGCTCGAGCCGCCGGTATGGAATCGCCCCTTCGTGATCTTTTCCGACGGCATGAGTGAATCACGGAACGTCGACCGGAACTCTCGGCGCAGAATCCATCGCTCGCGCCGTTCGCCGCCCTTTGTCGAGTCAGGCTTGAGAAGCTGCTCACCCACCGCCGAATTGATCGCGACAATCTTCATCGGCACGATCGGCACCCGCTGCGTGACCGCGTAGCCTTTCGCACGGATCATCGAGTCGAGCGGGGAGCCTTGGTCATCCTGCACGTCGAAGAACAGCACATTTGCCTTCGACGCATCGAGCTTCACCGACACCGTACGCAGCAGATTGTTCTGCACCTGATACACGGTACTCATGAGAAACACGCCGAAGCCAAGCGCCAATACCACCGCACGCGTCTGATTGCCGGGCCGATACAAGCTGGCCACACCTTGCCGCAACACGAACGGCCACGAGGGACGTACGACGCGCCGCGCCGATGCGCTGAGCAACGCGGCCGCGAGATACAGCAGTCCAACCGCTCCGCCAATCGCACCCGCGAAGCCGATGCCCTGCTGCGGCGTCTCGGCGCGTGCGATGCCGAGTGCCGCGATGCTCAGCGCGATCGTCACGCCGACGAGGACGCGAATGGGATCGAACTTCGCGCCGCGCAGCGCGGTCGCATCCGATTCGCGCCGCAAGGTCTGCAGCGGACTCACGTTGCGCAGCGAGATCAACGGCATCAGCGCGAACACGAACGACACCCAGACTCCAACGCCGAGTCCCGTGAGAAGCGCCGTCGGCTCGACCGTGACGCGCACGTCCACGGGCAGGAAATCGGCGAGCACGAACGGAAGTCCAAGCTGCAATCCGATGCCGATCAGCGCACCGAACGCCGCTCCGATGAAGCCCATCGCAACGGCCTGGAGCAGGTAGATCGTGAGTACCTGCCGGCTCGTCGCGCCGAGGCAGCGCAGAATTGCCACCGTGTCGATCTTCCGCATGACGAACGCATTCACACCGCTCGCCACGCCGATGCCGCCGAGCAGCAGTGCAACAAGCCCGATCACGCTCAGGAAATCGCGAAGCTGGTCAATCGCCTGCGTGAGATTGAACTCCGTCTCGGCAGCGGTCCGATAGCGGACCTGCGCTTTCTCGAGTGTGTTCTTGAAGCGAAAGATGAACTTCGCCGGCGTCAACGTCGGCGTGAGCTTGATCAGCGTCTTGTGCTCGGAGCGGCTGCCGAACATCAGCAGCGACGTCTCGTCGAGAAAGCGCGCCGGAATGTAGACGCGTGGTCCGATCGTCGTGCTGACGCCGACGTCACCAGGCACGCTGACGAGCGTTCCCGCAATGATGAAGCGTGCAAAACCGAGTGCGAGCGTGTCGCCGACATGCGCGTCGAGCGAGATGAGAAGCGAAGGATCGACGAGCGCGTAACGACCCTCCTGCAGATGCGCCCATTCGCCCGCCGGCTTGGTGACGATCTCGCCGTAGAACGGATAGCCGGGCTGCACCGCCTGAATCTGCGCCAGACGCGTGAGTCCGCTGCGCTGCACGAGCGCCATCGACGCAAAGGTCGTCACGTCGGTCACGCCGACGCCTTCCTGTCGCAGCGAATCCAGCGCGGAAAGCACAGGCTTCGTGTACGTCTCGCGGGCCGAGAGCGCGATGTCGCCGCCGAGGAGCGCGCGCGCCTGCTCTCGGACAGATCGCTGCGTGTTGCTCGCGAAAGAATCGATGGCCACCAGTGCGCCGACGCCAAGCGATATCGACGACATGTAGAGCAGCAGACGACGTCGGGCCGTGCGACTCTCGCGCCACGCGAGTGCCAACAACTTCGAGTGTGTCATCAGAGCACGATCGCGGGAATCGTCGTTTCGCGCTCGACGACCGTATCGCTCACAACGATTCCGTCCGCCAGACGAATGATTCGCTGTGCGCGGTGCGCGAGCACGAGGTCATGCGTCACGAGGATGATCATGGTACCGGCTTCACGATTGAGCTGCTCGAGCAGCTCGACGATGTGCGCACCCGTGTCGCTATCGAGATTCCCGGTGGGTTCATCGGCGAACAGCAGTCGCGGCGAGTTGCTGAACGCACGCGCAATTGCCACGCGCTGCTGCTCGCCACCGGACAGCTGATTTGGAAAGTGATGTGCGCGGTCAGCGAGTCCAACGCGGGCTAGCAGTTCTCTCGCTCGAGCCGGAGCGCCGTCGTCGCCGCGCAGCTCCAGTGGCACCTGCACGTTCTCGAGCGCGGTGAGCGTCGGAATCAGCTGAAAGCTCTGGAAGACGAAGCCCACCTTGGCACCGCGAAGCTGAGCCCTCTTATCTTCCGAGAGCTTCGACAGATCGTCGCCATCGAGCAGCACAGTGCCCCGTGTGGCGACGTCGAGACCGGCGAGCAATCCGAGCAGCGTAGTCTTGCCACTTCCCGATGGCCCGACGATCGCCACGAACGCGCTGTCTGGAACGGTGAAGCTGACGTCGCGTAGTACAGAGAGGCGATGATCTCCGCTCTGGTATTCCTTGGTCAACTGACGAGCTTCGAGCATGAGACCGATTCGATGTGCGGTGATGGTGCTGGCCGCTGGCGCCGTTGCGACGGCATGCGGTGGAGACAACAAGAGAACATCGCGGCCACGTGATTCAACTGTGGCGACTGTGCCCGACACGGAGACGAAGCCGTCGAGCGGAACGGGAATTCCTGACGGAGCGACTGCTGCTGGCGCCACACCGAAGCACACTGTGCTCTTCCTCGGCACCTCGCTCACTGCGGGGCTGGGGCTCGATCCCGACAGCGCGTATCCGCAACAGATCCAACGGAAGATCGACGCGAGCGCCCTTCCATACCAGACCGTGAACGCAGGTGTAAGCGGCGAGACATCGGCCGGCTTGCTGCGTCGGCTCGACTGGGTACTGCAGGCGCCTGCGTCGGTGATCGTGGTGGAGACAGGAGCAAATGATGGACTACGCGGTCAACCGGTAGATGGTACGAGCGCAACGATCGCCAGGATTCTCACTCGGATTCACACCGATCGGCCCGATGCGCAGATCGTGCTCGCGCAGATGGAAGCGCCCACCAATATGGGTGCACCTTATACGCGCGCCTTTCACGCAATGTTTCCTCAGCTGGCGAAGGAGCACGGAGCGACGCTCATGCCCTTCCTGCTCGACGGCGTGGCTGGACGGCCGCAAATGAATCAGGGCGATGGCGTGCATCCCAATCTCGAAGGCGAAAGGGTTGTGACAGAGAACGTGTGGCGTACGCTCCGTCCGCTGCTCTCACGCCCGTGAGCGCCACCACGCCGGCCCTTGCCTCGCGCGGTCTTGGCCGCTTAAGTTCCTAGGCTGTCAAACTTTACGTCAATTTCTGTCAGGGTGCTTTCATGGCTGTTCCAGCCACGCAGATCCGCCGCGGCATGGTCATCGTGTTCGAGGGTGAACCGGTCCGCGTCGTCGAGTTCCGCCATCATACGCCGGGCAACCTGCGCGCGATGGTGCAGGCCAAGCTGAAGAGCCTGAAAAACGGCAACAGCTTCGACCATCGCTTCCGCGCTGCCGACTCCATCGAGCCTGCGTACATGGAGACGCACGAGCTCGAGTACATGTACGACGCCGGCGGCACGTACCACTTCATGAAC
>JBDUCR010000355.1:0-45636 GCA_040003345.1 bacterium | reverse complement strand
AATTGTCGGGCAGCTCTGCTGGCCAGCGGACCGTGATATCACCGTGATAACACGGTTCCTTATGGATGATCATGGAGCCACATCGCTCGACACGGAGGGGGCGACGCCGGGCGTGAGCGAACGTCGTGTAGAACGGTAAGTCGTTTTGCAGTATACCGTTACGAGCACGGCTAGCACGTCGTACCCTGGGACTGCAAATCTGCTATTCGTCGGTTCGATTCCGACCGGCGCCTCTGAACGCACAAACGCACCGCAGAAGCGGTGCGTTTGTGCGTTTGCGCATGTTCACGGAAAGGTCAGCACACCGTTCTGCATGTCGAACGCCGGAATTGCCGCAGGGCGGTCAACGCAGATGTTGCCGGTGGGATACCAGGCCGCTGACGGTCCGCCACCGCCTTTGGGGGTCCCGCTCGTGCTGCTGAGGTGCATCACGCTTTTCGTTCCCACCGGTAGGCCCACTGGATCAGTGGACGTCAGCACTTCCTGTTCGGCCCAGGCTTCCTTGCCGACGATAGCGGCGCAGGTGGTCTTGAGGGTCATGGTCGCCGTGCCGGATTGCCCATACACTCTGGCGTCGAGAATCTGGACCGTATCCGTACCAGTCGCGAACGAACCATCGGCGTTGAGTGTCCATGCGCCGCCGATCTTGTAGACGAGAAATCCATTGCCCGCAGGCTGATTGATCGTGCCGGAATAGCGGAGCACCTTGGGCGTTTGCTGGGTAATCGCGGAGCTTCCACATGCTGAGGTGAGTCCGAAGCCGGCGAGGAGCGAGCAGATGAGGTTGAGGCGCAGCATTTTCCTGATCTCCGTTCGATGTGGTGGTGTCGGGCCCTGTTGCCCGCGCCTATCTTCGTCCGGGCACCGCATCTCCCGGTCATCGCAGCGTCATCGGCTGTATGTCTTTGCATCTCAAGCTGTTCGGCGGCCTTTCGCTCGTGGACGCGGAGACGGGTGCAGTGCGCGTCACTCGCCGGCACCGCCTTGCGACGCTTGCGATTCTCGCCAGCACGGATCGTCCGGTCCCGCGCGAGCGGCTTCTCGCCCTGCTCTGGCCAGACAGTTCCGACGAAAGCGGGCGCCATTCGCTCGGTCAGGTGCTCTATGGCCTACGTCAGGATCTCGATCTGACGGATGCCGTGGGCGGCGCGTCCGACCTCACGCTCCAGCGCACGTCGATCGGTTGCGATCTCTGGATATTTCGCGCGGCGCTGGCTGAGGGTGATCGCGCGCGAGCGCTCGAGGTCTATACTGGCCCATTCCTCGACGGCATTCATCTGCCTGGTGCCGATCCGTTCGACAGATGGATTGACGAAGAACGGACATCGCTGGCGCGTCAGGCGCGCGACGCCATGGAAGCGCTCGCGACAGAGGCCGACGTGCGTCGCGATCATGCAGACGCACTCCGATGGTGGCGACAGCTGGCAGCTGCAGACCCGATCAGTTCTCGTGTGGCGCTGTCGTTCATGCGCGCGCTCGTCGCCTCTGGTGATCGAGCGGCTGCGCTGCAGCACGCGCGTGTCCACGCAGCGGTAGTGCGAGCTGAGCTGGACGTCGATGCGGATCCGGCGGTGTTGGCGTTGGCGGAAGATCTGAAAAACGCGCCGCCAGTTGTCGCGCCGCCCACTGTCGAACGGACGGCCGATGCACCGGTTCATTTTTCGGCCTCGCCAGACGTCGGGCCAATCCATCGACGGGAGACACCACTCGGACTGAGCCCCGCAATCCAGGCACCATCGCGCCGGACTCCACGCACCTGGATGGTCGCGGCGGCCGTGCTGGTCACTGCGTCACTCGCAATCGCGTCGCGCTTTCTGCCGCGCCGTGATGCACCGCAACGCGATGCGACAGGAATTCCCGTCGCCGCCGTCCTTCCATTCGACGTACGTGGCGACACGGCTCGCGCATTCCTCGGTGAGGCGTTGTCCGCTCTACTCTCGACACGTCTCGATGCCCCGGGCGTACTGCGCACGCTCGAGTCGAATACCGTGCTGAATGCGGTCGGTGGATCGCCAGGCAATCGTGGTGACGTCGCTGATGCGCGCGTCGTTGCACTGGGCGCCGGAGTGCTGGTGCGGGGCACAGTGGTCGCGCTCGGCGATCACCTCGAGATCGACGCCGAGCTGCATGCGGGTGATGGGTCCGATACACGAGTGCTGCGCGCGAGCGTCAGTGGTTCAGCCGACTCACTGTTCGCTCTCGCCGACCGTCTCGGTGCCGAGTTGCTTGTCAAGCGCGAGGGGCGTGTGCTCGGCAGCTCACTCATGGGTGGGACGGTGTCGGTTCCTGCGTTGAAGGCGTTTCTCTCCGGCGAGCGATCACTCCGCGCGTGGCAGCTGAACGACGCTACAGCCGCGTATCGGGAAGCGTTACGGATCGACTCGTCGTATGCCATGGCGTGGTATCGGTTGGGTTTCGTTCAGGGATGGACCAAGGAGGGCGATGGCGGAGCTGTAGCCCGCCGCATGACGGAGCGCTTCGCTTCGCAACTCCCACCGCGCCATGCGATGCTGGTCGCCGCGCTGCTCGCGCGCCAACACCGCGACTACGCCGCTGCCGAACGTGGCTTCATGCTGCTCGTGCAGCGGTATCCTGACGATGCGGATCCCTGGGCGGAGCTCGGCGAGTTCCGCATGCATGTTGGCCCATTGCTCGGACGACCGACCTCGGACGCTGAGGCGCCGCTTGCGCACGCGTTGGTGCTCGACTCCGCAAGACATCCGGAAGTGCGGTATCATCTGACCCAGTTGGCATTGGAGCGCGGCGACACGATGCGCGCGCGGGTGCTTGTCGCGCCGTTGTTGCCAGGGAACGATCGCACTGACCGCACCGTGCGACTGCTGCAGCTCATGACCTCGTTGAACGCAACTGCGGCCTCCGAATTGCCGCGGCTTGTATCCATGCTGCACGACCTGCCCGCACGCGACGCCGGTCAACTGCTGCGCTTTTGCATCTTCTCCGTTGGGTCGACGCCAATCGCACGTGCACTTGTGGATTCCCTCGCAGCGAGTGCCGATCGCCGCGAGTACCGCGTTGTTGGTCTCGCCGTCGCGCAGGAAATGGCAGTGGCGCGCCGGCGCTGGAACGAAGTGGTTTCCGCAGGAGCAGCCCTCGCGGCACTCGATTCTGTGGCTGCGGCCGAGGGATGGAGCGAAGTAGCGTCGTCCCTCGATGCGCAGATTCCCGCAGCGGAATACCGTCGCGCCGGCGACGTCCTCGAGCGAGCGGCGAGCCACGACACGTCATCGCTCGGATGGAGCCGACGCCTGTCAGGCGTAAAGCTTGCCGCGCGTGCAGGTGACGATGCGGCGTACGCGCGTCGTCTGTCGGAGCTGACGCGTCGCGTGCGTCCGCCGGAAGAGTTTTCAAAGGAGGTGCACGTGATGCGCGCACTACGTGCCGATGCGGTGCACGACACGCTGGGAGTTGTCCGCGAACTCGATGCGATCGGCCCTGCCATCGATTCACCCCTTGGACGCGTGCTCCGCGCGAGGTCGCTCGAGCGCCTGGGTCAACGCGAGGCGGCGAGCAACTGGTATCTCTCCTCACCGTGGGGTCCGGATGCCGTGGTACTCACGCGTGACGCGCTGCAGCACGCGGGCGCAATCGCAGCGGCGCGCGGCAACAGCGCAGGTGCAGAGCAGCTCAACCGTCGCGCTGCGCATTTCGGTGGTGATTCCAGATGAAGACGACACCTCCACCCTTGTTGCTCGACAAAGCGACCGTTGCGTCGCTGCTCACGCTCGACGAATGCATCGCCGCCGTAAGCGACGCATTCGCCGCTGCGGCGCGAGGTGATGCTCTGGCGACTGAGCTGCTTCACGTCGATGGGGTCGGCGGAGAATTCCACGTCAAGGCCGGCGGACTCAAATCGCCCGACGCATTCTTCGCGTGCAAGATCAACGGCGGCTTCTTCCAGAATCGCGCGCGCTTTGATCTGCCGAATATTCAAGGGCTGATCCTTCTGTGCGACGCAACGAATGGCGTTCCGCTGGCGGTCATGGAGTCGTCCACCGTCACGATTCTCCGGACAGGAGCGGCAACGGCCGTGGCCGCACAGCATCTCGCTCGACACGACTCGACCGTTGCGACCATCTGTGGCGTGGGCACGCAAGGCGCCGTGCAGCTGCGTTCATTGTGCAAGGTGCTGCCGCTCGCGAAGGCAATTGCGTGGAGTAGGAGCGCAGCCCGTGCGATTGAGTTCGCGACGCGCATGAGTGAAGAGCTCGGACTCCCCGTCGAAGCAGTGTCCGACCTGCGCGATGCAACTCGGCAGAGCGACGTCATCGTCACGTGCACGCCGTCGAAGCATTGGTTCCTCGGTCGCGAGCACGTGAGGCCCGGCACCTTCATCGCGGCCGTGGGCGCGGACAGTCCGGACAAGCAGGAAATCGAGCCCGAGCTCCTCGCCGAGAGTCTCGTGGTCTGCGATGTCACCGCGCAAAGCGCGGAAGTCGGCGATCTGCACCACGCGATTGTGAACGGCCTGATGTCCGTCGGCGACGTACGCGGCGAATTGGGCGCCGTGATCATCGGTAAATCACCCGGCCGCACTCACGACGACGAAACGATCATTTTCGACTCGACCGGAACCGCGCTGCAGGATGCCGCGGCAGCGGCGCACGTCTACAGGCGCGCGGTGAACGCCGGAGTGGGAACGCGCTTCGGATTCTGGGGATGACTGATTGGCGATTCACTTCACATGGCGCTCGATCGATCGGTGAAAGACGCCGAGCAATCGCGCGGCACGCGGATCATCCGTGGTCAGAGCCTCGAGCGTGAGTGCCGAGCGGTCAACATGTGCGCGCACCGCGAGTCTTTCTTCAATGAGCCAGCGCTGCACCTCCGGATGCCGACTGGTGAGCTTGCCGCCACTGGCCTGCACGCGGGTCACGACGTCGGCGGGAATATTCACGAGTCCTTTCTGAAGATCCTCGTCGAGATCGCGCGTGACGGAGCGCCAGCCCATCAGCTCCACCAGATCCGGAACGTCTCGCGCTCGCGTGTGCACGCGCGTGCTGATGAGCATGATGTTCAGTGAATGATGAAACGTATTGCGCAGCTGCGCCTTGATCTGAGCCTCGGCCAACGCGTTTCCATGAGCAATGCGCCGAGCGTCCGTGCGCATCAAGCGAAGCAACGCAAGAACGTCCTGTCGAGGATGGTCACCTGGGAGCAAGGGCAACGTCTCGAGCTCTGCCGAGAAGGCGGCGCCGAGACGCGAGAGCGGGTCGTCGTCGTGAAAGTCGTCATTCGCCCACGCGGCAATCGTGCGGCCTGCGACAACGTCAGCGGCGACACTCGTTGGACGATCACCATCCATGATGTCATCGAACAACTGAAGAAAACAGAAGCCGTAGCGCGCAATGCGCGTCTCCTTCCATTTCCTGATCGACTGTCCGTAGAGCGCCAGGGCAATGGCGAGATATCGGCGATGTCGTAGCGAGAAGCGAAGACATTCCCGTACGCAGAGCCATTCTACGTCGCGTCGAGAATCGTGCGACGTCACACGATGTCTTTCGGCATCGGCCGCGGTCCACGCCACATGCTCAACCAGATCCTGAAGAACGACGGACGCTCCTCCGAAAAGTCGACGTGTTCGTCCAGGTATAACCACGGCACGTCAGGATGCTGATGATGCGCCTTGTGATGATGGTAGTTCAGGAATACCAGCTGAACGACTCTGTTGACGCGAAGATTCCACGCGCCTTCGCGTACGTCGAGCTTGGACCACGCGTGATCCGCGTACTGCAGTGAGCTCCAGTTCACACCGAACGCCGCGTAACACGCGAGCCAGCCTTGCCACGTCGCGTGCGTGACCCAGATGAGCGTCGCCTGCACGACCAGTGAGAAAATGATCTCCAGGCGAATCTTCCTTGCCGGCGCATCGTCGAAGCCCTCGAGCATCGCGTTCGCCGCAGTCTGCTGCGCGAGCGGCGAGTCGTTAGCGCGGAACAATCGCGAGCGAAACGCGCCTGGCCACACAAGAAAGACGAGCATGCCAACTGGCGACGCCAACCAGTACAACCCCGTCAGAATCGCATACCACTGCGCATACTTGAGCACTCGGCTATCCGTGGGGCGGAGGTAGTCGAACTGCTCCACTTCGGTGCGGTTGTTCCGATGGTGCCGAAGATGAAAGATGCGCTGGAACGCGAGTGCGGTTGGAAAGAACGCTGCGGCAAAGCGCCCGCCCCACTCGTTCACGGTGCGCTTCGCGTGAAACATCCGATGCACGGACTCGTGCAACAGCGAGAAGACGGTATTGTTGACGTACGAGAACGCCAACGCCGCGAGCAGCACCTGCCACCAATTGGGCGCATGTGATGCAAGTGCGAGCAGCCACGCCGCAACGATCGTCGTGGTCGCAAGCAGGAACAGGTTCACCGTTCCTGGAATCGCGTGCGTCGTTCGGCGCGACACACTCATGCCGTGCGTGTTCGACGCGTCCATCGACCGATGAACACGCCGAGCAGCAGTGCGACCACGCCGGCGATGGCAGCCGCCTTGTAGATCCACGCCTTGTACGCGTCAACGACAGGATTCTCGAAGATCGATGGACCAAACTGAAACGCGGCCAGTTTCCAGCGACCTTGATCCTTGACCATCGTCGCTGTCCAGCGTGTATCGATGGTGAACTGCGATCCGTCGGTAAAGACGTACGAACCTCGCGACGTACCGCGGTTGGTTGCGACGTCGGGGCGCAGAAGGATGCTCAGATGATCGGCTGAGAAGTCGTGGTGCAAACTCGCGACGGTGTGGCCCTCCTTCACCATCATTCGGTTGAAGTAGTCCATCAACCCCTCCTTTCCTCGAACGCTCTGGCCGTTCATCGCAGTGAGAATCATGTCAGGATGGACGTACTCGAGCAGCGCCTGCATGTCCTCCGCCTTTCCCGATGCCCCCATCTTGTTGAACGCGTTCTGCATTCCGATGCGAAGCGCAATCAATTCCTGATGAGTCGCGCGCTCTTCCGCTGGAAGCGCCGCGAGCGCGTCCGCACCGGTAGGAACAGCTGTCTTGCTCTCCTGAGCAGACACGACGGGAGACATCAACACAATGACGAGCGAAGACGCGAATACCAGTAGCTTCATTGCGAGCCTCGGAGAGTGTAATCGGCCGGCGATCCGACTTGCGGCAGCGCGACGAGCCAGTGAAAATACTCGGCCATCTCGTGGTCAGCGTCGATCAATGCGGATGGGTTGTAGCGCGTCTGGCGCAACCGGCTCACCTCGTCCTTCACGTAGCCAAATGTGAAGTAGCGCCGCAGTGCAAGCACGACGTGCTCCACGAGCACGCGAACCACCGGATTCGAATTTCGACGCGCAAAGACGATCCCCTCACACAGCGTATGACCATTCTCGAGCGGCTGCGTCGTGATGAGAAAGCGGCTCCGGGCACGATCGAAGTCAGCAGTGATGATCGCGAAGGTTCCGCCCCAGACCGTAATGCTCGCGTCGACGATCGGTCCAGCCAGCGACTTGAGCCAGCTGTCGAGCTTCGTGTGTCCCAGCACCTGCGCACGATAGCTGTTGCGTCGAGCGAACGGCGACGGACAGTCGATGCGCGGCGGCTCCAGCATCAAACGATCATGTACCGCTTCGAAATGCTGAAGATCGAAGCCGTGCGCGCTCGCGACGTACCACGGACAATCCGCCGTGAAGCTGAAGGACTCCCCCGCCACGTAATCGTCCGCGCCGCCATCGCTGAAGAACGGCAGCGGAAACAACGGCTGTGCGCCGTTGAACACGAACAGATACCCGTGACGCTCGATCGTGGGGTACGCCGTCTGCCTGGCGAACGATGGTATCTGCGCCGAGCCGGGAATGCGGGTACACTGACCGCTCGCGTCGTAGTGCCAGTTGTGAAACGGACACACGATGAGCTCACCCGACACGCGCCCATAGGCGAGATTTGCGCCGAGGTGCGAGCATCGCGCGTCGAGAATGGCGAGACGTCCGCTGGCTGTGCGAAAGGCGACCAGATCGCGCCCGAGCATACGCTTCGAAACGGGATGCTGCTTCACTTCGTCGGCGCGACCGAACAGGTACCACGACGCCGGATACGCGGGAAAGCGAGACGCCGGCGGCGCAACGCGCCGTTGCGTGAGTATGGCGTGATCAGCAGGAGCGATGTGTGTGCTCATCGATGGTCATCGCTGTGACACGCGTACAACAGACGCCATTCATTGCGTGGCCGGGCACGGCGCAGTTTCGCTTCGCAATTGCAATGATGGCGTTGGTTGCGGCGTGGTTCGCCGTCGTGTTCGTCGGTGCCGACTGGATTACGGCTCATCATGCGCTGCGAATCCGCATTCATCTCGATGCCGAGCTACGGCTGCCACTCGTGCCGGTGTTTCTCGTCGTGTACATGTCCATTTACCTGCTCTTTCTCGCAGTACCCTTTGTGCTTCGTAGCCGTCGCGAAGCTGCCTCGCTCGCAATCGCACAATTCATCACCATCCTCATCGGCGGTATCGGCTTCCTGCTCATTCCCGCTCGGCTCGCATATGCACCTGCCGTCAATCGTGGAAAATGGGAGCCACTGTACCGTCTCGCTGACGCGATGAATCTCGACAACAACCTTGTGCCGTCACTTCACGTTGCGATGAGCATCGTCTGCATTGAAGCGTTTACGCGACACGCCACCTCGAGCGGCAAGATCGCTCTTCGAAGCTGGGGGCTGTTGATCGCGTTGTCCACACTGCTGACGCATCAGCATCACCTGCTGGACGTCGTCACGGGCTACGGTTTGGCGCTGCTCATATCAGCGCGACGCGACTCGGTGTCGTCGGCTGTGATCGCTGACCGTTTTCGGTTGTAGGAGTTGTGCTGCTGCGAATGAGCGGCCGGACGGGAGCGTCGTGGTGACGCTCAATCCCACGAACGCTCGATTGCCCCGCGCCGAATTCCGAGCGATACGATGCGCTCTATCAGCGTCTCGTAGCTCAACCCCGCGTTGAGCGCCGACTTCGCGAACTCCTCACTCTGCGCAATTTCGGGATTGGGATTCGCCTCGATGAAAAACGGCGTGCCATCGGCACGCAACCGAAAGTCGAGTCGCGCGTAGCCGTCGAGCGAGAGGATTCGATAAATGCGCCGCACACTCGATACCAGTTTGTCGTGCAACCCCGACACCAGACTCGCCGGGCCTTCGGAGATACCGTGCTTCGCCTGGTACTCGAGGTTGTGCTTCACGCGCTGTGTTGCAATTGCGACGCTGCCAGGCGCCGTGTTCTCGAAGAAGAGCTCCCACGGTGGCAATACCGTCAGACGCTTGTTGCCCAGGACGCCGACATAAATCTCGCGGCCATCGATGAACTCTTCGATGAGCGCATCACTCTTGATACTCTCGTGAATGAAGCGCACGCGTGTCTCGAGCTCTTCATCGGTCCACACGACCGACGCCTGCGCAATGCCGACCGACGATTCCTCCGTGAGACTCTTCACGATGAGCGGAAAGCTCAACGCCTTTGCTCGACGCACACGCCGTCCGCGATGGACGACGTCGAACTTCGGAACGGGAATGCGATGGTACGTAAGAATCTTCTTCGCCAGCGACTTGTCGCGCGCGAGCACGAGGCCTCGCGGGTTGCACCCGGTGTACGGCACGCGCAACAGCTCGAGATAGCTCACGACATGCTGATCGAATTCGCGCAGATCGAAAAACGCCTCGAGAAGATTCACGACGACATGCGGCTTCCACTCCTCGACGTCACGTCGAATGGGCGCGAGCTCTTCGTGCACCTCGAGCGGCCGGGCCTCATGGCCCAGCGCTCGAAGCGTCGTGAGCATGTCGTACTCGGTCTTCCATCCGTACTTCTCCTGCTCCGTTCGTCCGGACACGTCGTCCGGCGGGAGCGTACCGGGCTGCATCAGAACAAGAACGCGAAGACGCCGGCGAGATGCTGTCATAGGGCGATTGGGACGCGTCGTCTGTAGAGAAAGTGCACCGAGCGAACGGCGAGCATGCCGGCGAAGTCCATGAGAACTTTCTGCTCCGCGCCGTAGACGCGAAGCTTCAATTCGCGGCTCCGGCCGATCATGTCGTGCAGCAGCTGATCGATCGTGAAATCAGATTCGCCGGTCCAGCGCGATACCATCCGACGAATCTCCTTCAGATGACGCTTGATGAAGCGCGACGCAAGCTCGCGATGTGCGTGTCGCGGCAAATCGGAGAAGACACGCTGCAACTCCGCGTCATAGGTACTTGGATAGTCGACTGCGTAGAACGCACGCTTGGCCGCGTAATAGTCGCGGAGCGTCGTATCGATCTTCGAGATCGGATGGACCTTGATACGCGTATTCACCGGAGGCCGCTTGCCCGCGAGCTCCTCCATGAGCTCGTCGACATACTCGAGCTTCGCGAGTGCGGGCCACCCGTGATACCGACGCTGCCAGCGCGCACGCGGCTGCATCCACACCGCGAACGTCTCGGCGAAATCTTCATCTGGATGCGCCTGCGCATAGTACGCGCGCAGATGCTGGACGAAGTTGCGGCTCGCAGGATTCGGCCGGTATGAGAGGGGATATGGCGTCGACGACAGGCCGAACATCTGTCGCCACCGTGGACGCCGATGCAATCGATAGCCATGCTGCATCGCGTGCCCGGCCTCGTGCCGAAAGATGCGCATGCACTCGGCACGTGACGCGCCTTCGGCCTCGTTCATCATGCTCCGCTCCAGCCGGATCAGACGCGGATGAACGAGATAGAACGGGATGGCGATACCGGGCACGTTCGTTGGCGAGAACCATTCGTCGGACAGCCAGCAGTGCGGCCGAAGCGCAATGCCGCGCTTCCCGAGCTCGTCATGGAGCTCGGCGACGCACGCCTCCACCCAAGTGCCTTCGAGCCGAAGGCCAAGCTTCCGGATCTGCACATCGAGCAGTCGTTCGCGTGGCCAGCTCTCCCACTCCATCCGCGCCCGCGTGCGAGCCTTCATCGACTCGATCGCAGCCGCTGATCACGCCGCTGGGCCGTCAGGATGTACAGGAAAGACTCGGGTGCAGCGTGTCCGCCGATGCGCATGCGTGGCAAGGTGGCATCGACAACCGTCGGCTGCAACGGCGCCGCTTTCAACCACATACGTCTCATCATCGCCCTTTCCATGCGGATACGCGTTGCCGCCAGACAGGCGAATGAGGAGGGACGAACGCGTCAAACCCCTTAAGAAATCCTAAGTATTTCCTCGCGCCAGACTCAAAAACAGCGAATTCACGCACGGCGAATCAATTACGCGCGACGAGTATTGCCACCCTCGCTACCGAGCGGTACCGTTCGCCGCCTCGACATCCTTCAGCTGCGACTGCGGCGAGGCATTGCCTACGCCAAGTGGGGCACGGAAGGCGCCTATCGTGTCGACGCGATGCAGGATGGTGGTGTTCGACAGGCGGTTCTCGCGTTCAGCGAAGCCGGAAAGTTGCTTGGCACGGGGCACTAGCCTGTCGGGCCGAGCCCGATACATGAGTCCATCTCTTGCAATTGTAGGAGGTATTCACCCTTGCAGGAGCGCTCTTTCGATGAAGACTTATCTCCGCTTCGCCGCGGTCGCGGCGCTGGCGACTTTTGCCGTCGCACCGCTGCGCGCGCAGGACACATCCAGCCATAAGCCGGGCGGACTGAACAAGGTTGCGCATGACGTCAGCAAGACCGCCAAGAAGGCGGGCCAAGACACAAAAGCCGAAGTAAAGCGCGACGCCAGCAAGACGCACGGCGCGCTTCAGAATGCTGGCAATGAGACCAAAACCGTCTTGAAGAAGACGACCGGCATTCACGGGTCAACCAACCCGCATCCTGGCGGTCTCAACAAAGTCGCCCATGATATCAGCAATACGTCGAAGAAGGCGGCAAGCGACACCAAGGCCGAGAAGAATCGCCTGAAGAGCAAAGCTCACGGCGAAGCAACGGAGATGGGCAAGAGTGCGAAGGACACGACGCTGAAAAAGGTCAAGCCGTAGCAGCACAGCGACTTGAAGTGAAGAGGGCGGCTGGCGCGATCGACGCGCCAGCCGCCTTCTTCGATAAATGCACATGCATTCTGCCCGATTTCATGGCAAAACGCAAAGGAGGTCAGCGCGATCCATCGGACTCGCTGTCCCAACTGCGTCGGGCAATGTGACGTGAATCGTCAGGTCAAGACCTCACATCGGACACTTTGACGGCTGCGTTCTGCCGTTGAGGGTGGCACTACACGTGCTTTCTCCCTGCCCGGAAAACCCCCCGAGCTTGGGCATCAGCGCAGTGCCCAACGGACCGCGATGTAGCGATTCGTGACAGTGACCTTCCAAGCAGTCGACTCAAGCCTCAAAGTCCAATGAGAGCCCCCCTCCGCCGCCTCAGTCTGGTGGTCGCCAGCATTGCGCTTTTTTCAGCGTGCTCGAGCGAGCCAATCAGCGCGCCGCAGGCCGTGCGGGCCCCGACAGCCTCAATCTCCACTCCTACCGCTCCCAACGCTGACCTTCTCGGCGGCATCGTCGATGTCGTGCGGAAGCTCATCGTCATGCCCGGCCTGCTGCGTACCACGCCGCTCGCCGCCAATATCACCGTCAGCCAGACGATCGGCGCCACCGGTGGGACTCTCAGTATTCCGGCAGCTGGCGTGACCGTCGTGGTTCCCGCAGGTGCACTCAGCGCCCCGACGCTCATCACGATGACGGCTCGCAAGGGCTCGCTCGTCGCCTACGACTTCGCGCCGCACGGTATCACCTTCGCCAAGCCGCTCGTCTTCACGCAGAAGCTGCAAGGCACCAACGCCTCGTTGCTCAGCGTTCCGTTCCTGCAGCTCGGTTATTACTCCGATCCCAGCTTGCTGACGTCAGTTGGTGGCGCGGTTTCGGAACTGCTCGGCGGCGTGACGAACCTGCTCAGCTGGACCTACACGGGTGAGATCAAGCATTTCTCGGGTTATATGATGGGATGCGGCAGAGGATCTGCGCTCCAGGAGTAAAAATGTGACGTAGGACGGATGGCGCGCGTCAAAAGCGCGCCGTCACGATTCGCGAGGCGTTCGTCGACAGCGACGAGCGCCTCGCGCTTTTTCACGAGTATTCTGCGCGATCGAGAGTCTTTTTTGAACGTCGCCATGCGAGCGCGATGAAGGTTCGGCCCACCCAGCCCATGCTGCGCACGATACCGTCGCCCGGAGAGGCGACGGTTTCGGTGTTCGAGGGCGTCCTTGCCCAGGGACTTTCTCTCGAGCGCCTTGGACAGCGCGAGGACGCTCGCACGCTGTATGAGCACGCCCTTCACGACGGTTCGGCAGCTACAGCCGCAGAGATGGCGCAGCTACATCGACTGATCGCTCGTGCGTTCATGGAAGATGGAGCGTTTTCCGCCGCAGAAGACAGCGCAACGGCGGCGCTCGCAATCTCGGAACAGTCGAACGATGAGGCGGGCCGAGCGCGCGCGATCAACACACTCGCGACGATCCAATGGAACCAGGGCGCTCACGACGAAGCGCAACGCCTCTACATCGAGGCCCGCGTCATGGCCCTGAACATCGGCGATGCACGACTCGCCTCGATGACCGCTTCGAACCTCGGTGTCATTGCCACGGTGAGAGGCGACGATCGCGATGCGATGAGGTACTACGAATCCGGACTGGCTGACGCGCGAGGAGCAGGGCTCATCGACGAAGCGATGAATGCGCTCGTCAACCTCGGACAACTTCACACGCACATGAGCCGCTTCACCGAGGCGGATCGCGTATTCACTGAGGCGAAAGACGTCGGTGCCGTCGTCGGTGACCTGAGCCGTCTCATTCGCATCGAGCTGCACGTGGCAAAGTTGCGCATCAAGCAGGGCGAACGCGATGCAGCGCGCGCCTCGAGCGATCGTGCCCGCGAGCTTGCGCACCTGACCGGCGATACCTTCGCCGACGGTGAGGCCGAGCATGTCGCGGGAATCATTGCACGCATGGATGGTGATGTGGCGCGATCAGAAGAGCACTTTCTCCGCGCGGAGCGAATCGCGATCGAGAGAAAGGATCTCATTCTCCAGGGCGAAACGGCTAAGGAGCTCTCAGAGCTCTATCGCTGGAACGGCCGCAACAAGGACACGCTCCAGCGCCTCAATCAGGCGCATCGTCTCTTTGTTCAGCTGCGCGCTCGTCGTGAGCTCGCCGACGTTGATCGCCGCACGGCACTCCTCGAGGGCGACTTCCTCGACGTCGTGAGAAAATGGGGCGAATCGATCGAAGAAAAAGACGTCTACACGCAAGGTCACTGCGTGCGCGTTGCCGATCTCTCCTGCGCGCTCTGGTCACGCGTCAGTGCAGGAGACGACACATCGCTGTTCTGGTTTCGCATCGGCGCGCTGCTGCACGACGTCGGCAAGCTCATGGTGCCTGCGGAAGTGCTCAACAAACCGGGCAAGCTCAATGACGAAGAGTGGAGGCTCATTCAAAGCCATCCCTCGGCCGGCGTCGAGCTGCTCGCCGACATCGACTTTCCGTGGGACGTGCGTCCAATCGTCGAGAGTCACCACGAGCGATGGGATGGTGGTGGCTATCCGCACAAGCTCGCGGGCGAGGCGATTCCCCTCACGGCGCGCGTGCTCTGTATTGCCGATGTGTACGACGCACTCACGTCGAAGCGAAGCTACAAGCAGGCGTTCAATCATGATGACGCGATGGAGATCATGCGCGGCGACGTCGGTCGTCAGTTCGATCCTGCGCTCTTCACCGCGTTCGAGGACATCGTGCGTCGTGGTACATGGCGCGACACACCAGCCGGCGGCATGATCGCGATCGGCGCCGATCACCGGGACAGCGAGCACGCGCGACAGATTGGTGAGCGAGCGAGATAGTGGCTGTCGGCGGATCCGCTGCTTTCGCGAGGCTGAGGTGACACTGAGGTCGCTGAATGTGACAGCTGTTGCGCCGCACCCAAGTAGGATGGTGACCGAGCGCACAAACCAGCCGTGGCCCACGCTGTAAATAGTCAGCACGAATCTTGATGGCAGCACGGAGCAGAACTCCCGCAAGCAGCAACCGCCGGGACAAAACGGATGGCGCCGACGATGGCCAATTTTCCGCCGTGCCTCTAGCGATCGCGCTCCGTGCAATTCATGAATTCGTTTGGCATCGCTCGTCTGCGGCAAGCAGTCGTCGACGGCAATCATCGCTATTCGCTGTTGATGCTGTCGAGCGTGAGTTGCGCGTCGATGTCGCTCGTTGCCGTTGCATTCCTGGCGAGATCCGTCAGCCCGACGTTGCTCGCGCTCCTGGTTGTTCTCCAGTTTGCAATTGTTGCCTGCGTACTCGGCGCGCGACGAACGATGTCGGGACACCTGCGCGTGCTCACGCGCATGATCGAGTCAGACCCGGCGACGGGTTGTCTCAACCGGCGTGGTTTCGCTCACGCATTCGAGAGCGCACTGGCCGCAGCGTCGAGAACCCATACTGACGTAGCGCTTCTGGCGCTCGACCTCGACCACTTCAAGCAGATCAACGATCGCCACGGACACAACGTCGGCGATCTCGTGCTGTCAGAGGTCGCTGCGACACTCGCTGAATCCGTCGCGGGAGAAGGCGTCGTCGCGCGACTCGGCGGAGAGGAATTCACGGTTCTTCTTCCTGGCGCCGATGCCGAAGGCGCGGGCGTGATGGCAGAGCATTTGATGGAGCAGGTGCGCAAGCGGTGCTGCTCGTCACTCTCGCCCGGGACGGTCGTCACCATGAGCATTGGCATCGCCGCCGAGCGCGTAAACTCCATGCGTGATGGGGCGGCGTTGCGTGCGCGCGCGGACGAAGCGCTGTACATGGCGAAGCGCGGTGGCCGCAATCGGGTATTGCTCTGGGCGCCCGGTGTGCGATCACTCGCGACACCAGCTGCAGCGATGGCAGCGATCGTGACGCAACCGCGCTGGCAAGCGGCGCGGTAGCTTCGCGCGTTAGCTCAGAAGTCCCACAAGCGAGTGAGGAACGCAGCAAACGCGCCGGTCCGTGTGGTCGGATGCGTGATGCCCAATTCCTCCGGCGCGCGGAACAGGAAGCGGGGCTCGATGCCGACGTCGAGCCGATAGATGGTACCGAACTTCTGCGCCATGCGGACGCCGGGAATACTGGTCGTGAACAGTCGGATCTGCCCGGCGACGTAGCGATCGGTCGTGAAATAGCGACCGCCTTCGATCAGGGCACCGCGCACGCCGCCGGTCTTTCCGAACACCAGTTCCGTCGGCACATCCGCCGGAGAAGCGCTGAACGCATCGAGACCGTATTCCTTCGTCGCACCTGTGCCGAGATCGTGCAGCACGACGCCGAGGGCAGTTGCGCCCTGCTGACGGCGAGCCAATGCACCCGTTTCGCCGCTCAGCTGTCCACTCCACGCTTCACTGCCCGAGAGCGATGAGCCGGACTGTTGCAACAACGACGTCGTAAGACGACCGAGTGTGAGATAGCCATTCAGCTCACGGCCGCGAATCGGAAACAGGGAACCGCTCTCGAGTCCGACGGATGGTCCCTTCGATGTCCCGCCTGTGAGAAGTTGTAGCGGAAATAATCCACGGCCGGGCTCCCACACGATCCGCTCGCCGACCTGCTGCACGAGTCCTGGCGCATCGGTGTGTGGTCCGAACGTCAATGAGCCATGCGCGGGCACGAATGCGCGTGTGCGGAAATACGCCTCGCCATCGCCGATGCGCACGAAGCCAACCGCCCACTGATCGCTGGATCGCTGGTCGAGATGCACTCGCACCTCTTCTGCGTCCCCGGTATAAAACTCGGTATTCGCGTCGGGGCGGTTACGATAATAGTTGCCGCGATCCACGATGAGCGACAAGTCAGCGATCACCGCCATCCGCCGATGCTGCGCACGTTCGACAGTGACACGCAGCTTGTCATTCGGACCAGCGGACGTGTCAAAGATCGCGAAGAAGGAGAGATCGCCGGGCGCTTTGACACGAAGGAGATCCTTCCTGAACTGCTTGAGCGCGAGATAGCCGTCCAGCATTTCGCCACGTCCAGTGACGCGCAACTCGTCGAGTGGACCGAGTGCAACGATCTGCGCGTTGGCGTCGACGAGTCCGCGCGGCGAGTCGAACACGCGCAGGTTATTTCCCGATGCGGAGAAGCGAACGAACGGATGCGCGCCATCCTTGAGATCGACAGAGCCACTCGCGCGCATTGCACCAACCGCGTGCGCAGTAAGCGAGTCGAGAATGAGCGAATCGCCTGTTAGATGCACATCAGCGATGATGTCGTTCATCCGCATGCCAGTGGACGCTATCGAGAATCTGAGCGTGCCATCGCGGAGCGCTCCGCTCCCGGTGTACGCAGGCGACTTCCAGCTTCCGCGCACATGTGCAGCGGCGACGAGCTTGCCATCGAGCTCATCGAGGATGCGGGGGTGAATTGGCAACGCCGCCAGTGAGAGCGAATCGAGTCGCACGTCGGCGATGAGCGAACCCTCCAGCTTCCGCGAGCCGGACACGCCGTCGAGCGTCAGGTCGTACGGTAGCGAGGCCGTTGCGTCGAGCACACGATATCCGGTGCTGTCACGCGCCGCGGCGTCGAGCGACAGCACCTTGGCTCGATAGTCTGCGTTGAGGTCGACGTCGGGAGCGCGCGTCTCCCGGTAAATCGCTTCACGCAGCGTCACCCGGCCGATCAATACCGGAAACTCACGCGTGCCGCTGAGCTGTGCATTCGCAGCGAGCAGTCCATTCACCGCATCGCGCTGCATCGCCCGAAGTATCGTCTCGACGCGCACATTCTCCGCCACTGCGTCGAGGCGAATCGCACCTTCTTTAGGCACGATCCCATTCGCGAAGAGACGTCCACCAACAGTACTGCGCAGATCGACGGAGTCTGCAGTGATGGATCCGTTCGCGAGCGTGACACCAGCGGGATGCATGAGTCGCCAGACAAGCGTATCGAAACGCAAACGCAGTGAATCGAGTCGAACAATTTGTTCGCCCTTTGCCGGTCGCGAATAACTGCCGAGAGCAGCGTACGACACCGACGAATCCTGGCGGATGCGCAGGTCAGCGGTGAGACGTGAGTTGGTCCAGTCTCCGGCCGCGTGCACCTGCTCGAATGCGAGTCCACTCGTCTGTACAGTGTCCGCATCGATGCGGAATGTCAGTGGCGTCGCCTTGTCGCGCACACTCCTTGATGAAAGGACACCGCCGAGCTGACCGACGGAGTTACCGCGTACCACTAGCCGAGAGCCGCGCACGGTGGCATCGACGCCGAGCTCCTTCACGTTTCCGATGATGGTGCCGGAAGCGACGAGCGAGCCCGCGAGCGAATCACGCCGAATTCCTGGCAGCGTATCCAACACCAGCGCGACACCGACCGGCAGTCCGAGTGCGAGCTGCTCGATGCGCACCGCTGCGGCGCGTCGTGCCGAGTCGGCGCGCGCAGCGGCGAGTCGCGCGCCCTGTCGCCCCGACGCCACGGAAACAAGCGCCGTATCCGTTGTTCCAATCCAACGTCTGAGCGTGACGAGAGAATCCACCGATGTCGCGAACATCACTGTGCCGCTCTGCGCGCTCGTTAGACCAAACGTGCCCCGCGCCCCGACACGCGCACCACTCTCGGCGACATCCAAAGTATCAATGCGGAGCAAGCCGTTCATCGCCGCGCCGCGCGCCTGGATCCGCTCGACGGTGAATGTGTCGTAGCTCGAACGAACGAGATCCGCAGCGAAGGCAGTGTTCGCCGTGGCCGCTGTGGTGCCTACTCCGCGTGCCGAAACGGTTCCCGTAAGCCTGGTGATTGGAGCACGTTTAGAGAAAGCATTCGCGTTGAGCGCGTCGAGCGCAACGGAGACGTCATAACGCGAGCGCGAGCCAGCGATTGTTATAGCGCCTTTGCCATCGATGCGTCCGCCATCCTGTGAACGAAGGGCGCCGCTGAGCTGCAGGTCGTGCGTGGTGCCTTCGGCGTGGACCTTCCCACTCACGTTGCCGCGCAGCTGCGACTTCGGCGCAAAGCGTCCAACCGTGACGAGCGACAGTGGATCCAGCGTTGCGTCGGCGACGATGTGCTTGCCGTTCACCTGATAACGACCGTTGCCAACGACATGCGAGCGCGCACCGCGCTCGACGTGCGTAAGGTTGCCACGCACCGCCCATCCTTCGCGCTGCGTCCCGCTGACGACAGCATCTCCGCTCATGACGCCACCGATCGGAATCTTGAGCCCCGAGCCAGTGAGCGTCGCGACCTGAAGCGGCAGTAGTTGTATGGTGAGATCACGCGCGCGCCAGCCATCGTCGAGACCAACGCCGCCCTTGGCGACGACGCGGCTTCGGCCAGCACTCGCATCATTGAAGCGCAGGTCTGCGTTCACCTGCATCGCGCTCGACTCACCATTCACGGCGAGATGTCCATCGAGCGTACCCGTTCTTTGAAGCTTGAGCGACGGCGCGAGCTCATGAATCGCTGCGGTGGTCAGATGCGTCACCGTGAGATCCGTATTGCGAACGATCATCTCGGCAGGCTTGTTCGTTTCGTTCACCCGCGCAATCGTCGCCCGACCAACGAGCGATGCATCGCCGTACTTGAGATCAGCATCGCTGATCGAGTATTCGGCTGTGTCGCCGACGAAGCGCATGCGATAGTGAACGTTGCCACCACCGGACGTCGCGACTTTCGGCGCGAGCCAGCGAAGATCGTTGAACGCAACCGGAGCGCCTACCAGATCGAGGATGAAGCCCGAGCGGTGAAATCCGATCTTGCCATCGCCGCTCACTTTTGAGCCAGGCATGATCATGTGCGCGCCGTGCCACCACAGCGAATCCTTGCTCGCGTACAACGTTCCGACGAGCGACTGCACGTTGATCGCGGGCGGCCGGTATGGTTCGGCCAGCATCGCGAGTGCGCCGATCTCTACCGCCGTTGGTTGACCGTCGTGCGCGATGCGCACGGCCGGAAGCCGCGCGTCGATGTTGCGATAGTCCAGCAGCCGCTGATAGCCACCAGGCACACGCACCGTGCGCTTGCGAGCGTTCGTGTCGAGCGCCTTCGCTATGGCTTCGTCGCGTTTGGCTGCGGAAAGCGTTGAATCAGGGAGCCACGGACGTCGGTAGACGAAGCGGCCATGCCGGATCGTGATGTCGCTCAACTCTGGCGTTGGAGTCTTTTTCGTCGTGTCCTTCGGCGTGGTGCTCGGTTTCACCAACGTCTGAAAATTCCAGCGTTCGCCTGGGCGCTTATCGAGGACCACGACCGGCGTGTCGAGCACGATCGAGTGAATCACGACACGTCGATTGATCGCGGCGAGAAGGCCGTAGTGAATCTCGACGCGACGCGCAGCGAAAACAGGATGATTGAGGCTGTCGAGCAATGTGACGTTCGAGAGCGACGCTCCCGACAACAGATTGCCACGAAGCGCTCCTATCGTGAGGGTGCCGGTGAGACGGTTGTTCGCTTGCGATACCAGGATGCGTCGCACTCGCTCATTGCCCCACGGCGTGTTCGCCAGCACAACCACAACCAGAACTCCCACGAGCAATGGTACGACGACGAACGCCAACACTGCCTTGACGATTCGTCTCGCGCGCTCGCGCCGCGCCGACACAGCTGCGCGCGTGCGATCCGTCATCAGAATGCCTGTCCCATGGCGAAATGGACGACGAGGCGCCGCGCCAGCGAATGCAGCGCACCAGGCGATGGGTCGATCGGCGAGTAACTCTTCTCCTTCGAGAGCTGAACGATGCGATCCTGTCCGTTCGTGTCAGTCACGGCGACGACAATGGGAAGCATTTGTGCACCCACCGGTCGCAAGCCGACGTCCAGGCGCAACACGCCAAGCGGCGAGCGATACCGAAACCCGAGCCCCGGCGTGACCGCGCCTCTGCCGTGCGCAGGCGACGCCAGTCCACTAGTGCCAACGTACGCGCCATCGACAAAAAGAACGGCGCCAAGCGCCTTCATGACTGGAAGGCGCGCCTCGACGCTGCCTTCGACTACACTGCTGCCGCCGATTGGCCGCGTGAAGAGTTGATCGTTCGGCACCGTCGATGGATCGCACTGGCCGCTGGCAATAGTCGCATCGCTGCAACCAACCGCAAGCAGCGACGCGCGACGCGCCTGCAATACGGTTGGTCCGAGCTCGTTCTCTGCAAAGCCGCGCACCGACTGCATACCGCCAGCGTAGAACCGCGCGCGTGGATGCAGAATTCCAGGACCATCGCCGGCGACGCCGAGTGCCGCGCGATCGCTCGATAACGGCCGGACGTAGCCTGCACGTGCATGCAATGCGAGCACTTTAGGCAGCTGCTCCTCTCCCGCCACGATCTTCGCTGTTCCAAACGCGCGATAGAGTGACGCATCTACTGCGACACGATTGTGCGCGAACGTCGATCCCGTTGCACCCGACGCATGCTCGGCGTCCACGACCGCCGTGTAGCCGCGCGTCGGAACCTCGAGATCGTCAGCACGATCGACCCATGCGCTCACACCAACCGGCGCGAGACGCTGCTGTCTGGTAAGCGCGTCACGTGTGGCAACATCGCAGATGCCGTAGCCTGCACAGAAGTACACAGCGCTGCCGCGGACGCGCGTCGTCTCCATGCGATAGTTGATGCCGATCGGCGTGCGCGGCGCCAGCTCGTGTACGAGGCCAAGCGTCGCTCCGGCATCCTCGTCGATGACGACATTTGCCAGCGACCGACGACCCGCGAACGCCGTGAGCGCCATCGACGTGCGCGCACCGGCGACCCACGGTTGCGTGAGTGTCAACGTCGTCTGGTATGTTGGTTTGAGAAAGCCCTGCGGATCGCCGGCGATGTCATCGGGAAGCGCGCGCTGAAACAGCGCACGGCCATTGAGTTGATCAGCGAGCAGGTTGCCGGCCGCAGCGCGAAGCGACAACCAGCGTCCGGCGCCAAGATTATTGTGTCGCACCTCGGCGGCCGCCTGGCCGAACTCGATGGTGTTGAAGCCCACTGTCGCGGAGACGTGTCGCTCCTTTGTCTCCGTGACTTGAACCGTAATCGACTTGATGCTGTCGCCTGCAGGCGGCGTAACCACGAGTGCGCGCGCAATGGCCGGCGACTGAAAGAGATGCTCCTGGCTCTCGAGCACCGCGTCGCGTGTGTAGAGTGTGCCCGGTTGCAGCATGACCCCGCGCCGCAGCGTTGCAGTGGACAGATATTCGTTGCCCTCGAACTTCACTGTGCCGACACGCGTAATCCAGCGTGGATCGATGCTGATGCGCACGGGAACGACATGTGATGCATCGGGACGCGGTACCGCAGTGTCGATGCGCACGTCCCCATAGCCGCGATTCCAGATCGCCGCATGCAGAAGCACGAGCGTTGAATCCAGCGCGATGAGATTGAGTGGCTCGCCCTCGTGCAACTCGACGATGTCGGCAAGCTCTTTGTCTGATAGCACTGGCGCGCGCTGCGTCACGGTCAACGTCCCGACAATCGTCGGCTCTCCTTCAACGATGTGAAACGCGACTGCGATACCTCGCCCACCCGGCGTGAGGACGGTGTCAATCCGTGCGTCACGATATCCACGTCGCCAGAAATACACGCGCAGCTTGTCGAGGTCTTCGCCGAGTGCGGCCGATGTCGTCCGGCGTCGATCAGTGAATACCTGGGATGCCGAGAGCTTGCAGACGGGAACGAGAAACGGCAGTCGGCAGGGCGATGCGCGCGTGAAGAGCACGGGCTTGAGTACTTCGGGCGAAACGTGCACCGCTCCCGGAAAAGTGAGCGTCGTGACGGTGATCGAATCGTGCGGGTCGCGCCGCGCGTGCGGTGTCTGCGCGCGCGCGGTCCCGGTGCTGAGCACGATGAGTGACGCCACGAGAAGGGGGCGGTGACGCGAAACGGGCATTCGGATGTGAAAGTTCGGACCGAGTGGGGTGGGACGCAGCAAAGAGCGAAAAACGGGCCGCTGCTCCAAGTGAAGCAACGGCCCGCAGTTACGGCGACCTCTGCGCCGCCCTCAGACTATCGATCCCGTGAGTGCCCGGGAAGGCGGAGCGCTAGTACCGATAGTGATCCGGCTTGTACGGCCCGTCAACCGGCACGCCGATGTACGCTGCCTGATCGGCAGAAAGCTTGGTGAGCTTCACTCCAAGCTTGTCGAGGTGCAGTCGCGCAACCTTTTCGTCGAGATGCTTGGGAAGCGTATACACCTTTTTCTCGAGCTTGTCGGCGTTGTGATGCAGCTCGAGCTGCGCCATCACCTGGTTGGTGAACGACGCCGACATCACGAAGCTCGGATGGCCCGTCGCGCAGCCGAGGTTCAGCAGGCGGCCTTCGGCGAGAATCATCACCGAGTGTCCGTCGGGGAAGACGAACTCGTCGTACTGCGGCTTGATGTTGATGCGCGTGATGCCCTTCTTCTTGAGACCGGCCATGTCGATCTCGTTGTCGAAGTGGCCGATGTTTCCGACGATGGCCTTGTCCTTCATCTTCGCCATGTCGTCGACCGTGATGATGTTCTTGTTGCCTGTTGCCGTGATGAAGATGTCGGCCGTGCTCACGACCTCTGCGAGCGTCGTGACCTGATAGCCTTCCATCGCCGCCTGCAACGCGCAGATCGGATCGATCTCGGTGATGATGACGCGTGCGCCCTGGCCGCGCAGTGACTGCGCGCAGCCCTTGCCCACATCGCCGTAGCCAAAGATCACCGCAACTTTGCCGGCGAGCATCACGTCGCTTGCGCGCAGAATGCCGTCGGTGAGCGAATGACGGCAACCATACAAATTGTCGAACTTCGACTTGGTGACCGCATCGTTGACGTTGATCGCCGGGAACCGCAACGTGCCGGCGTTCATCATCTCGTACAGGCGATGTACGCCGGTTGTCGTCTCTTCCGACACTCCGCGTACAGCGGCCGCGACTTTCGTCCAGCGGCCCGGATTCCTCTGTTGCTCGGCGCGAATGAGATCGAGAATGACGCCCCACTCCTCGCTGTCCGCCGCTTCATCGAACGCAGGCACGACGCCCGACGCTTCATACTCGGCACCCTTGTGCACGAGCATCGTTGCGTCGCCGCCGTCGTCGAGAATGAGATTCGGGCCGCTGCCATCGGGCCACATGAGCGCTTGCTCGGTGCACCACCAATACTCCTCGAGCGTCTCACCCTTCCACGCGAACACGGCGATGCCCTTCGGATTGTCGATCGTACCGCTCTTGCCGACGGCCACCGCAGCGGCCGCATGATCCTGCGTGCTGAAGATGTTGCAGCTCACCCAGCGCACGTCTGCACCAAGCTCCGTGAGCGTCTCGATGAGCACGGCCGTCTGAACGGTCATGTGCAGCGAGCCCATGATCTTCGCGCCGGCGAGCGGCCTCTTTCCTTTGTACTCGTTGCGCAGCGCCATCAGGCCGGGCATTTCCTGCTCGGCGAGACGAAGCTCCTTGCGCCCGAATTCGGCCAGTGACAAATCGGCAACCTTGAAGGCCGGCCGGTCGAGGGGACTCAGTGTGACGGGACTCTGCGTTGTAGCCATGGAACCTCGGTAAGACAGAAGGACGGAAGGAGTGGAGACGCGGGACTACGGTGTGGAGCGAACGGCGCGAGCAGTGAAGAGACTCGGGCCTTTCGCCTGAGGATCAGGAGCAAGTGGAACGACACGAACGTTCTCGAATCCTGCATCTGCGAGCCAGCTCGCGAGTTGTTGTTCAGAGAAGCCAAGCCAGAGGTGACCCATCGTCGAGCGATACTCTTCGCGCTCGTGCGGCAGCATGTCGACGATGAGCAGACGGCCACCGGGACGAAGCACGCGTGCAGCTTCTGCCAGCACTCGCGATGGATCGACGACGAAATGCAGCACGAGGGAGAGCACTGCGGCGTCGAGCAGCGCATCTTCGATTGGAAGATCCTCGAGGCTGCCGCTGCGCAGCTCGACATTGTCGCGCGCGTCGAGCCGTTTACGCGCCGCCGCGAGCATCGCGCTCGACTCATCGACGGAAATCACTTTGTCGACGAATGGCGCGAGCGCTGCCGTCGTCTGGCCGGTGCCGCATCCAAGATCGCCCACGGCCCACGATGGATCGAGTAACGCGCCAAGCGGTGTGAGATCCGCACTCGAGCCATAGAGCTCGGCGCGCAGCTTGTCCCACTGGCCGGCGCGCGTCGAGAAGAACGACTGCGACGTCGTGCGTCGCTCGTGCACGATACGCTCAGCGCGTATGAGATCGTGTCGGGCGGATGATGTGGAGCTCACCTGATCTCGCACGAGATGCCAGAGTCGACGTGCACCAGGATCGAGTGCAGATCCGGGCATCGTATAGCGGCGACTCGTGCCCTCGGCGCGTACGGTTACCCAGTCTTCATCCGCGAGTGTCTTGAGATGCCGACTCACCGTGCTCTGCGGCAGCTGCAACGCGGAGCACAGCTCACTGACCGTGAGCTCATGACGATCGAGCAACAGCAGAAGCCGACTCCTGGTGGGGTCGGACAGCGCCGTGAGGCGATCGAAGATGGGGCGGGCCTGTATCATCCGTATATCCGGATGGAAGGTTATACGCCAAGGCCCGCCTGTCAAGGTCCGCCAATGCGCCACTCGGCGACCAAGTGCTGTTCTCGTGAAATCGGCAATGCGCGTGCCTCGCTGTCGCCAAATGCAGGCTCATCATCGCAGATTGATGAGCCGCAAACGCAGACCCGGCTTCTTTCAGCTGCATTTTCGCAACTCGCACGAACAGAGAGAACATGACCACACCGAATGAGAAGACGAACCTCTCGCGCCGCACCTTTGTTGGAGCCGGCGCAGCGATGGCGGTTGGCGCAACGCTACCGCGTTCGTCGAGTGCAGACACACGCATGCGTGAACGTGCGACGACGCGGGCGCAATCGTTCGCGATCGAAGAGAAGTCGATCGACGATCTCAGAACAGCCATGGAGCACGGCGAGCTCACAGCGCACACGATCACGCAGCAATATCTCGATCGCATTGCGTCGATGGACCGTCAGGGTCTCATGCTGCGGCATGTCATCGAAACAAATCCGGATGCGCTCTCGATCGCTGATGCGCTCGACGCCGAACGAAAGAGTGGACGCGTGCGCGGTCCGCTGCATGGAATTCCCGTGCTCGTGAAAGACAACATCGACACGGCAGACCGCATGACTACAACGGCCGGCTCGCTCGCGCTGGCCGGCAGCATCGCTCAACGCGACGCGCACATCGTCGGACGTCTGCGAGAGGCAGGGGCAATCATTCTGGGCAAGACCAACCTCAGCGAGTGGGCAAACTTTCGCTCGTCACACTCGTCAAGCGGCTGGTCCGGGCGCGGCGGACAAGCGCGCAATCCATACGCACTCGATCGCACGCCGTCGGGCTCCAGCTCTGGCTCTGCCGGGGCCGTCGCCTCGAGCTACTGCGCCGTTGCCGTCGGTACCGAGACTGACGGATCGATCACGTCGCCGTCCGCGGCATGCTCGCTCGTCGGAGTCAAGCCGACGATTGGACTCGTGAGCCGCAGCGGCATCATTCCGATCGCGCACTCACAGGACACCGCGGGTCCGATGGCGCGCAGCGTGAGAGACGCAGCGATTCTCCTCGGCGTGCTCGCTCACGTCGACGACCGCGATCCCGCAATGAAGAATGTCAGGATCGCGAGGAACATCGACTACACCACGTACCTCGTCGAACGCGGACTCGCCGGCGCGCGCATTGGCGTCGCGCGAAAGAGGTACACCGGCTACAGCGTCGCGACCGATGCGCAGTTCGAGAAGGCCCTCGGTGTCATGAAGGAGCAGGGAGCGATCATCGTCGATCCCGCGGACATCGTGACGGCCGGCAAGTTCGACGATGCAGAGTTCGAAGTGCTGCTGTTCGAGTTCAAGACGGACCTCGCGGCCTACCTTGCGGCGCTTCCTGCCGGCGCGCGCGCACGTACGCTCGATGACCTCATCGCGTTCAATCGCGCGCACGCGAAGGAAGAGATGCCGCACTTCGGCCAGGAGATCTTCGAGCAGGCGACGAAGAAGGGCAGTTTGTCGAGCGCGTCGTACAAGAAAGCGCTTGCATCATGTCGCACGCTTGCGCGCACGCAGGGGATCGACGCGACGTTGCTCAAGCACAAGCTCGACGCGATCGTCGCGCCGACGCAGGGACCACCGAGCTTGATCGACCTCGTGAATGGCGATCCCGGAGGTGGTGGCAGCAGCACCTCGCCGTGTGCGGTCGCCGGTTATCCAGCCATCACCGTCCCGATGGGCTACTCGTGGGGCTTGCCGCTCGGCATCACGTTCATGGGTGCGGCGTGGAGCGAGCCGACGCTGTTCAAGCTCGCCTATGCGTTCGAGCAGGCAAGCAAGGCACGCGTCGCGCCACAGTACCTCGCGACGGCGAAAGTTGGTGCGGACTGAGCGACGTCAGTGGCCCGGAGCCACGCGTGTTTCAGGACTGAGGTTGCCGATACGATCAACGGCGCGCGCGCGAATATCGAGTGGCGGAACGCTGCCCGGTGCGCCGATCACGAACACGCGCTGAGTGCCCGGCACGATCGCGGTCATCCAGCCACCTGTGTTGCGCACCTGAATCACGTACAGCCACGGCAACTTCGATGACAGTGTGCCGAGCCCAAGGTCGAGTACGCGTTCAGAGGTGGTGATGTCGATGCGCCCTGCAACAGACGGCGCATTCATGATCGTTGGCGGTAACCATGTTGACGCCGGCACCAACGCCTGGCTCGCATACGTTTCGCGCGCGAGTCGGGCGTCGAGGTTGTCGGGATTCTGCTCGAACACCTTCATGCTGAAGTGCACATTACCGGACGCGCCGGGTTGTGCGCGCGTCAATCGGATCTGCTCGAGAATTTCATCGGTGCGCCACGCAGCTGAATTCGTGAATGCAACCTTGCCGGTGTAGTTGCCCGGCCAGAGATGACGTCTCTTCAGGTTCTGCTGTGACCACCATTCGAGCAGCAGGTCGTAACGCTGCTGTGGCTTGTCCACCGACCAGTAGAGCTGCGGCGTCATGTAGTCCACCCAGCCCTCGTTGAACCACTTCTTGGCATCCGCGTAAAGCACGGAATACTGATCGAGTCCGCGAACGGATTCCGGTGAGCCTGGCCTCCAGATGCCGAACGGACTGATGCCGAAGCGCACCTGCGGCTTTACTGCGTGGATTGCCTCGTACAGCTCCTTCACCAGCATATCGACGTTGTGTCGTCGCCAGTCGTCGCGATCGAGGGTGCCGCCGCCCTTCCTGTATCGCTTGTACGTGGAATTGTCCGGGAACGGAATTTCTCTGAGCTTGCGATGTACGCGCTCCGTTTCCGGGTATGGATAGAAGTAATCATCCATGTGTACCGCGTCGATGTCGTAGCGACGTACGAGATCGAGGACGACGCGCTCCGTGCGCTCGCGCACCGCGGGATCGCCGGGATCCATCCACACGTATGGGCCGTACTTCCGAACGAGACCTGGATTCGTGCGCGTAATGTGCGTCGGCGACGCGGGCTTGGTGCGCGAATAACGGGCGCGATACGGATTGATCCATACGTGCAGCTCGAGACCGCGCCTGTGCGCTTCGGTCACCGTGAATGCGAGCGGATCGTAGTATGGCGACGGCGCGCGTCCCATCTGGCCCGTGAGAAACTCGGACCACGGCTCGATCTTCGACTCGTAGAACGCATCGGCGGAGGGGCGCACCTGGAAGATGATCGCGTTCATTCGCAGCTCGACGAGCTTGTCGAGAATCGCAATCATTTCGCGCTGCTGCTCGGCAGTGCTCAAGCCGGGCCTCGACGGCCAGTCGATATTCTCGACCGTGGCGACCCATGCAGCGCGCATTTCGCGCGGCACAGGCGGCGGCACACTGTCGCTACCGGGCGCCGCGCTCTGAGCGCGAACAACAGCCGGCGCGAGTGCAACTGCTACGACGGCGACAAGGCGCGCGAGGCGCCAACAGGAGATCAACAGAAGTCTCGGGGGGTTATCGAGATTCAGCGAACGGCGGGCAGACCGAGCACCCTTCTATACACGCTCAGGTACCTCGCGGCGCTACGATCCCAGCCGAAGTCGCGGGCCATTGCCTCGCGCATCATCTCTTCCCACGCATCACCATCGCGGTATTGATCGACGGCACGCATCGCTGCGCGCATGAAGTCGGCTGGCGTATAGTCGTCGAAAAGGAAACCAGTCACGCCGTCTTCGATCGTATCGGCGAGTCCGCCAACGCGTCGCGCCACGGGAATGGTGCCGTACCGCTGTGCGCGCATCTGCGTCAATCCGCAGGGCTCATAGAGCGACGGCATGAGGCACATGTCCGCGCCGGCCAGTAGCAGATGCTCGAAATCATCGGTGAAATCCAACTTCACTGCAATCCGACTCGGCGCACGCTCGGCAAGCTCGGTGAGTGCTGCTTCGTAGCGTTCTTCGCCGTGACCGAGGAACACATACTGTGCGTCGAACGCGAAATAGCCGGGATCGCCAAGAATGAGATCGAGCCCCTTCTGCGAAACGAGCCGAGCTGTGAGCGCAAAGATTGGCGCCTGCCAGCGGCTCAATCCCGTCGCGCGTTGCAGCGCCACGCGGCAACGCTTCTTGCCGACCAGATTATCGGAGGCGAATCGCCTGGGGAGCAGCGGATCGCGAGATGGATCCCACACTTCCTGATCGATGCCGTTCACGATTCCCACAAGACGGTCGCGCAGTGCGACGAAGACACCGTCGAGCCCGAACCCGCCCTTCTCGGTGCGCAATTCGTGGGCATGCGTCGGGCTCACCGTGATGGCAAGATCGGAAAAGACGAGCCCGCCCTTCAGCAGGTTGACGCGACCGTGCCACTCGAGCTGCCGGTGATTGTACAGAGCGACCGGCAGCCCGATGTCGAGCATCGTCTCTTCGACGAAATGGCCCTGGTAGCCGGCGTTGTGCACAGACAGTACGGCACGAATCCCTTCATAGTAGGGATGCGCCATGAATTCGTTCTTGAGATACACGCTCGCGAGCGCAGTCTGCCAGTCGTGAGCGTGCACGATGCTGGGCGGCTGCGGCAACACGCGCGGCAGTGCGACGAGCACAGCGCGCGCGAACAGCGCATAGCGCCGAGCGTTGTCGGGATAATCGCCGGCATCGTCTCCGTAGAGGCCTGGTCGGTCGAAGTACAGATCGCTCTCGACGAACAGGATGCGAGGATTGCCTGGTGCCCACGGCGCCGCAGGCTCATAGATGCGGGCAGTTTCTGTACGCGGGCCAATAGTAACGGCGAACGCCGGACCGACCGGCTGCATCTCCGTCCGCTCGCGCACCTGCGCGTACAACGGCATGAAGACCGTGACCGGAATGCCGGATGCTGCCTGATACTTCGCGAGACTCGCGACGGCTTCGCCGAGTCCACCAGTGCGCGCATACGGCGACAATTCCGGCGCGAGATGGACGACCGGCGCAGGCGAGCCGTCCGGGCGCACGAGTGGGGCAGCGGGTGCCGCGGCAGTCGGAATGCCAGTTGGCATTGCTTCGGGGCGGCGGGTTCGGGTGCTGCGCCGTGATCTCTCGGTGCGTGTCGGCGCGGATGACGCGCCGGAATCCGGCGAGTCCGTCGCCATCGTCACCCCGCTGGTGTTCGTGGGGTCAGATGGCGTGGGGCTGATTGATGCGGTGTTCAGTGCGGCAATATCCATTGGCGACGTGCGGAGCGGAGGGTCGGCTGGACGCCTCATGCAAAGATCGCCCCGTAATCACACACCAGAAGCGAACGTTCGCCAGTTGTTGAACGCACGTCCACCAGTAACGGTTGCGTAGTCGACCAGACCGAACGATCAATCGTTGTGTGCATGAGAAGTTTCTGCCGAACACGATTAGAAAATCTCGCGTCCAAATCCAGAGCGCAATGACGAGGTCGTCGCGATGCGGTTGCTCCTGTCGAGCGAGCGTGTCGCGAGCGAGCTTGAAAGCCAGCGTGAAGCCAGCTTGAATGGTGAATCCTGTTTCCGAATTAGTCGTTCCAGCAACGAAACACCAGACTCGTGCTGTCGTATACAGATCCAGACGAAAGTCGTGGCCTCCCCTCTCCCACCATCCATGACCAACAGGCGTGATTTCCTGAAGACCGGCGCGGCTGCCGGGGCGCTCGTGCTCGCGACGCCCGCACTGACCCGCGCCGAAGCGCTCGCTCAGCGCATCGCACCCGAACTGCCGGCGATGGATCCGGCCGTCAAGGAGCTGCTCGTCGAGGCGCTCAATGCAGCGAAAGTTGGCGGCGCCAGCTTTGCCGACGCGCGGATCGGTCGCTATCGAAACAATTTCGTCATCACACGTGAGAAGCAGATCGTCAACGTGGTCGATACCGACACGCTTGGCGTGGGCGTTCGCGTGTTGCTGAACGGCACATGGGGCTTCGGTGCGTCCCGCGATCTCACCAAGACCGGCGTCGTGGCCGCCACGAAGGAAGCGCTCGCGATCGCCAAGGCGAATGTTCTCCCCTCAGCCGATCGCGTCCGGCTTGCACCGGCGACCCCAACGCCCGACGGACGGTACGTCACGCCGCACCGCATCGATCCATTCAACGTCTCGATCGAAGAGAAGGCCGACCTCCTGATTCGCGCCAACACGGAAGCGATGAAGGTCAACGGCGTGAAGTTCGTGAACAGCAACATGTTCTTCGTGAAGGAAGAGAAGAATTACGCGAACACGGAAGGCACCTTCACGACACAGACCGTGATTCGCAGTTGGCTTCCCTTCACTGCAACTGCGGTGAAACCGGACTTCAGCGACTTTCAGTCACGCACGAATGTCATCCAGCCGGCCGCACGCGGTTACGAATACCTGACAGACGCAAAGCCCGTAGAGAACGCGCAGAAGTGGGGTGAGGAAGCCGCGGCGAAGCTGGCCGCCAAAGCGGTCGAGGTCGGACGCTACGATCTCGTGCTCCACCCGACCCACCTGTGGCTCACCATCCACGAAAGCGTCGCGCACCCCACCGAGCTCGATCGTGCGATGGGCTACGAGGCGAATTTCGCGGGCACGAGCTTCCTCGCTCCACCGCGCGAAAAGCTCGGCAAGTTCAAGTACGGCCCGTCGATCATGAACATCGAAGGCGACCGCGAGCAGGAAGGCGGATGCTCCACCATTGGCTGGGACGATGACGGCGTAAAGCCGGACAAGTTCCTCATCATCAAGAATGGCGTGGTCAACGATTACCAGACCACGCGCGAGCAGGCACCAATGCTCGACTGGTGGTACGACAGCCAGAAGCGTCCTGTGCGCAGTCACGGCTGTTGCCACTCCGACGGATGGAACGACGTACAGTTCCAGCGCATGCCGAACGTCTCCCTCCTGCCCGGCACGAAGGATCTGAGCTACGAAGATCTGATCGCGGCAACGGACAAGGGCATCGCCATCATCGGCGATGGCAGCTTCTCGATCGACCAGCAGCGCTACAACGCGCAATTCGGCGGACAGCTCTTCTACGAGATCAAGGGCGGCAAGATCGTCGGACAACTCAAGGACGTCGCGTACCAGATGCGCACGCCGGACTTCTGGAATTCCATGGACATGATCGGAGGAAAGAAGAGCTACGAGATGGGAGCCAGCTTCTTCGACGGCAAAGGACAGCCCGGCCAGGTGAACGCAGTGAGCCATGGCTGCGTGCCGAGTCGCTTCCGCAACATCAACGTGATCAACACGGGGAGGAAGGCATGAGCGCCCCGAAGAGTCTCTTCGAAACGGGAAGCATCCTCTCACCGACGGAGCTGATGTCGCGCACCGAGGCGCAATCATTTCTCGAGCGTGTGATCAAGCTTTCCAAGGCCGACACCATTGGCGCACAACTCGGCGGCGGTTACAACGGCAACATCCGCTTCGCCGCGAATCGCATCTCCACATCGGGCGGCGTCGCGAACTCACAGCTCGTCGTGCAATCGGGTTACGGTCCCAAACACGCCGTCGTGACGACAGGCGATCTCACACCGGCCGGCATCGAGCGCGCGGTTCGTCAGAGCGAGGCGATTGCCAAGCTCGTCCCCGACGATCCGGAGAGCATGCCGCTGCTGGCACCGCAGCAATACAACGACGTGAAGGCGTACTTCGAGGCCACGGCCAGTCTCACGCCGGCCCAGCGCGCCGCAGCGGCACATACCGCAATTGATGCGGCGAAGGCGGCCGGCGATCTCGCCGCGGCAGGCTTCATTCTCGCCGGCAGCGGGTACAACGCGATCGCATCGAACACGGGCATGTACGCGTACTTTCCGGCCACCAGCGCAAACTATCAGCTCACCGTGCGTACGAACGACGGCACTGGCTCTGGCTGGGCCGGCGCCGACCATCCGGACTGGACGCAGATCGACTTCAAGGCGGTGAGCGATCGCGCCATTCAGAAGGCGCGTGCTTCACGCAATCCAGTCGCAGTCGAGCCCGGCCGCTACACGGTGATTCTCGAGCCGCAGGCAGTCGCCGATCTCGTGCAGCTGCTCGCGTTCTCGCTCGACGCACGCAGCGCCGACGAAGGGCGGTCCGCATTTACCAAGCAGGGCGGCGGAACAAAGATTGGCGAAAAAATCGTCGACTCCAAGGTCACGCTCTTCTCCGATCCAGGCGACCAGCAGCTGCTCGGCCAGCCATGGAATGGTGAAGGACTTCCGCTCAATCGCGAAGTGTGGATCGAGAATGGAGTGCTCAAGCAGCTCGCCTATTCGCGCTTCTGGGCGCAGAAAAAGAGCACTCGGCCGAACAACGGCGGTTTGGGCGCCGTGAAGATGGCCGGCGGAACATCCTCCACGGAGGAGATGATCGCGTCGACACCGCGCGGCATTCTCGTGACGCGTCTCTGGTATCTCCGGCAGGTCGATCCGCGCACGGTGCTCTACACTGGCCTCACGCGCGACGGCACCTTCCTGATCGAGAACGGCAAGGTGACCAAGGCGGTGAAGAATCTCCGCTTCAACGAAAGCCCACTCTTCATGTTGAACAACCTGGAGATGCTCGGCCGCGCCGAGCGTGTGGCCGGCACCGAGGCCGGCGGCAACGTGGTGTTCCCGACGCTCAAGGTGAAGGACTTCAATTTCACGTCACTATCCGACGCAGTCTGAACAGCTGAGGCGCTCCGCTCGCTCATGGCGACAGCGGGTCGAGCGAAGCGCCTCAGTGGTCCGCTATCCCAATGGCGTTTGAGGAAGTATCATCTCTCGTGATGGCCGACCGAGAGATAGGTGAGCGCGCGCGCAGTGAACGACTCGAGGCGATCGCTTCCGAGCTGCGGCGACGCATTCGCCCCGTCTGTCCGACGATGCCCGAAGAGCTCTTCTTCGAGATGATCGAGCGCATGGCCGTCATACAACTCAAGTACGAGCTGCTCGAAGGTCCGTCGCACGACTACTGATTGGTCGCGACGGTATCGAGCCCCGGGAGCGAGCGCTAACTTTCGCACCTTCCTCGTTCTCCGCCGTTTACGCCACTACATCGATGACCGAGCAGCAACCTCCCGTTACTGAAGAAGGATCCGCTCCGCCGCCGTGCCCGAAGTGTGAGGGCGCCATGTGGGACAACCGCGTCGGAAAACGCAATCCGAAGGCACCGGACTTCAAGTGCAAGGATCGCGAGTGCGACGGCGTGATCTGGCCGGCGCGCGATGCGACGATCGCGACCACACCCGCCGCATCCGGCGCCGAGTCCCAAGCTGCGACCGGAGGCATGCCCTCCTGCCCGATCTGCGGCGGCGCCATGTGGGACGATCGTCTGAGCAAGCGCAACCCGAAAGCGCCCGACTTCAAGTGCAAGAACAAGCCGAAGATGAAGGGTGGTCCGGGCTGTGAGGGAATCATCTGGCCACCGCGCGCAGGCGCCGCGAGTCCGTATCCCCCGCCGGTACCGCGCACCAGTGATCGCTCGAACATGTCTTCTCCGCCGTTCGACGACACTCCGCCTCCAGATGAGCCCCCGCCCTTCGACGACTCGCCTCCGCACGACGACGACGATCTTCCATTCTAAGGAGCCACCGCTCATGTCACCCACCGCCGGAGAGCGCTTGCTGCGTCATGGCTCGAGCGCGCTGCTCGCGTTCATCCTCGCCGCAAGCGCGACTTCGCCCGCAGATGCGCAAACGTCAACGAAGCGACCTCTTCGCGCGGCTGACATCTATCAACTTCGCGGTGTGAATGATCCGCAGCTCTCACCCGACGGTGCGTGGGTCGCCTACAGTGTCTCCGCCGTGGACTCGGCGAAGGACAAGAGCGACACCGACATCTGGATGACGAGCTGGGACGGCGCGCAAACAATACGCGTCACGTCGTCGCCGGAAAGTGAGAGCTCGCCGAGATGGAGTCCCGATGGACGTTATCTCGCATTCGTCTCCGGACGACAGGAAGGAAAGGGCGGACAGGTGTGGCTGCTCGATCGTCGCGGCGGCGAAGCGCAACGGCTCACCATGATCAAGGGCGGTCTCTCGGAGTTTGACTGGTCTCCCGATTCAAAGCGGCTCGTTCTCGTGCTCGACGAAGAAACGGATTCTGTCGCGCGAAAGGACACAGCGGAGCACAAGACACCAAAGCCCATCGTCATCGATCGCTACAACTTCAAGCGCGACATCGCCGGATACCTCGGCTCCAAGCGCACGCATCTCGCGCTGTTCGATGTCGCAACCAAGAAGCTGGATTCGCTCACGAGCGAATCATATGACGACGCTTCGCCAAGCTGGTCGCCTGACGGGCAGCGCATCGCGTTCGTGCGCGACGCGCCACCCGAGCCCGATCGCGCGCGCGACTCGCACATCTTCGTCATCGATGCTCGTCGCGGTGCAACGGCGAAGCAGCTGACGGACGGCAATGATGGCAGCCGGCCCGCGTGGAGTCCCGACGGAAAGTGGATCGCCTTCACGCGCGGCGATGAAGCAAAGTTCGGCGCCTACAACCTCAGCAAGCTCGCCGTCGTGCCGAGCGATGGTGGCGCTGCACGGATTGTCAGCGGCACACTCGATCGCGCCGTGTCATCATTGCGCTTTACCGCCGACGGCAGTGCCGTGCAATTGGTCATCTCTGATGATCGGGCCGAGCAACTCGCGCGCATCAAGGTGAGCAGCGGTGCTATCGAGCGAGTGATCGGCGGAAAGCGCAGCGTAGCCGGATACAGCACCCTCGCCGATGGACGCACCGCGGTGTTGATGTCCACGATCGATCGCGCGCCAGAAGTGTTTGCGCTCGATGGCGCCGATACAACCTCGCTTCGCCGTATCACACATCAGAACGATTCTCTTTTTACGCAACTTCAGCTTTCGAGCGTCGACGACTTCACATCGAAGAGCAAAGACGGAACGGAAGTCCACTCACTCCTGTTCAAGCCCGCCGCCGCATCGGGCACACGCCTGCCGCTGATTCTCTACATACACGGTGGTCCGAACGGCCAGGATTCCTATCGGTTCGATTTCGATCGTCAATTCTTTGCCGCGAATGGCTACGCCGTGCTCGGCGTCAACTATCGTGGCTCGAGCGGACGAGGCTCAGCGTATCAGAAGGCAATCTTCGCAGACTGGGGCAACAAAGAAGTCGTCGATCTGATTGGTGCGGTTGATGAAGCGGTGCGCACTGGCGTCGCTGATCCCGACCGCCTGGGCATCGGTGGATGGAGCTACGGCGGAATTCTCACCGATTACACAATCGCAACCACGAATCGCTTCAAAGCCGCAGTGAGTGGCGCGGGCAGCGCGAATCAGCTGTCGATGTACGGCACGGACCAGTACATCACCCAGTACAACATGGAGCTCGGCGCGCCGTGGAAGGCGCCGGACACGTGGATGAAAGTGTCGTATCCGTTCTTCCACGCAGATCGCATCAAGACGCCGACGCTGTTCATGGGTGGCCAGAGCGACTTCAATGTGCCGATCATCGGCGGCGAGCAGATGTATCAGGCGCTACGCACGCTCAATGTAGAAACGCGCCTCGTGATCTATCCGAGTCAGTTCCACGGCATCACGGTCCCGAGCTACAAGATCGATCGGCTCAAGCGGTACCTCGACTGGTACGATCGTCATCTGAAAGCCACTGTGAGCGCAAGCGCCACCGCAACGGTGCCGTAAGACAGGTTGTCATCCCGCAGGAGCGGAGCGAGTGTCGGGGATCTGCCTGCGCGCCAACTGTATCCGGTCACAGTGCGGCGCACAGTAGATCCCGACACTCGCTCACGTTGTTCGCTCCTGCGGGATGACATCACGAACGCCGTGCTGACGATTTACAACAGCGCGCGAATCCACCCGCCATCCACGGGAATCGACGCGCCCGTTGTATAGCTCGCGCGCTCCGACGCGAGAAACGCCACCATCGCCGCAAACTCCACTGGCTCACCCAGCCGCCCCATGGGAATCTGACCTTCCCATGCCGAGCGTTCCGCGTCAGCCGTGGTGCCGCGCAACGCAGCATTTTTTTGCGCGAGATCTTCCACACGCTGTGTGCGCGTATAGCCTGGCATCACGTTGTTCACCGTGATGCCAAAAGGCGCGACCTCATTCGCGAGCGTACGTGCGAAGCCCGTCACAGCAGCACGAACGCTGTTCGAGAGAATGAGATTGTCCACCGGCTGCTTCACCGCAATCGACGTCACGTTGATGATGCGTCCCCACCGACGTTCCTTCATGCCGGGCAACACCGCGCGCGCCAGCTCGATGACGCTCACGAGATTCTGCCGGACGGCAGTCTCCCACGCCTCGGCCGTGTGACTCTCGAATGGACCGGCTGGCGGACCGCCGGCGTTCGTCACGAGCACATCGACACGGCCGAATTCAGTCAACGCACGCTCGGTCACTCGGGCTACGCCAGCAACCTCCGATAGATCCGCGACGACGTCCAGCACCTTCACGCCGGTCTCGGAACGAATAGCATCGGCCGTCTCGCGAAGCGCTGTTTCGCCGCGTGCGCAGAGCACGAGATGCGCCCCTTCGCGCGCCAGCTCTTCCGCCACCGCGCGCCCAAGGCCTCGGCTCGCTGCAGCGACGAGGGCGATTTTTCCCTTGAGGCCGAGATTCATTTCTTGCGGAAGTAGTCGTCGGTTCCGTCGAGCCAATCTTGTCGCGGCGGGCTGAAGACGTCGACGTCGAGCGTGTCCTCGAGCGCTCGAGCCTCATGCGGCACGTTCGACGGAATGTGCAACACCTCACCAGCACGAACGATCACCTCACGCTCGCGGTTCGCGCCGATGAAGAAGTGCAGCGCTCCTTCGAGGATATACGTCAGCTGTTCGTTGTGATGCGAATGCTGCGGCACGAGCGCGTCTTTTTTCAGATACACGTGTGCGAGCATCATCTGGTCGCCGGTGATGAGCTTGCGCGAGATCTTCTCGGTGACAGGCTCCTCCGGTAGATCAACCCAGCGGAAATGACGAACGGAATCTGGCATGGCGAGTATGGTGAGAGTGTGTTGTCATCCTGAGCCGCACTCAGAACACATTCTGCTCGAGCGCAAGAAAGCTATCGCGATTCGCGCCTTTCGCGCCCCGTGCTCTTGCGGCGCGCAACCTCGAGACCCGTCAGACAAGCCGACAGCCACACACCACCAGCAGCGAGCCCACTCACGATGTCGCTGAAGAAGCGCTCGCCGAGATACAGACGTCCAAAGCTGACGGCAAGCACGAGGAGCATCGCGCATACGCCAATGAGCACGTGCATTCGATGACCCTGAACGAGCAGAACGAGGAAGTAGGCAATCATTCCATATCCCACCAGCGCACCGAGCGCCTGCCCACTCGGCGTCCCCATCGTTGCGGCCGCGATCGCGCTAGCCGCCGCATGCTGGTGTGTGAAGTAGTGCTTCACTACGGCGTCGATCACCTCGCTGCCGACCATTGATGCCACGAAGCCAATCAGAGGCAGCCACGTTTTGTCGCGACGCAGGATCCAAAGCGCGAGCAGGGTACCGGGTACGGCCACGGCAGGAAGTCGCCCGAGCCAGCTTATCGTCCTCCAGAACGCCAGCGTCGACGGCGTTGCGCTCTCGCCAAGTGCAGCGGCGAGCTGCAGATCGAACTGCGGCACCGCATCCTGTGACAGCAGCGAACGTGTAATCGCGCTGAAGATCACCAACGCCACGAAGCTCATGCCGAGCCCCAGCGTCAGATTGAGGCCGAGGTAGTCGCCTGGTGTGAAACGTCGAAGGAGAAATGCACGTGCTGCGGGCGAGTGCGCAGTGAGCCAGCGCATCGGCTTGAGCATCAGCACGCGATGCCAGAACGTGCCCTCCGCGCGCCACGCTGCATCGCTCTCTTCCACGAGCCACTCGCCAGCGACGGCCACCGTAACGATCACGCCGAGGCTGGCCGTGACGACGAGAGTACCGCGCACGAGTCCATGTCCAAATGCCGGCGGATGCTGTCCGAAAAAGTACCCGACGCCGCAAAACACCGCCGACCAGAGCGCTGCGCCGGCGAAGTTGAACACCGTGAACCGCGCCAGACTCATCGACGACAAGCCTGCCAGCGGCGAGATCAGCATGCGCGCAACCGGCACAAAGCGCCCGATGAGCACTGCTGTGGTGCCGTGGCGATCGAAAAAGCCACGAGTGCGTGCGAGCATCGCCGGGCTCATTTTCTTCGAGTGGCGATCGAAGAAATCACCGCCTCGCCGTCCGGCGACGAAGGCGACCGTCGTGCCGGCTGTCGCCGCGATGGTGGACACGACGAAGATCAGCATCAGCGAAAGGCGCCCATGCGCAGCGAACGCGGCGGCAGTCACCAGCGTCGTATCTGTCGGGAAGGGAATGGACATTCCTTCCGCGAAAATGAACAGAGCGACGATGAGGTATCCGTATTCGCTGACCAGATGACCGACGTGGCCAATCATCGCGCGTGAGCTCGACTCACAAGGCTAAACGAAGCAACGCCATACGGCCTCGGCGATGCAGGAAGCGCGCTCGTCACCCTTCTCGCCTGATTCCTGCATTCCAGACTCCGCATCAGTGGATATCATCAACGTCAATCAAACTAAAATGGCCGGGTTCGCTTTCAGGACGCGCCGCTCGCTCGTCGTAGCGCTTGCTGTCACTTCGTCGCTCGGTGCGCCGCTCGCCGCGCAAGTAACTACCGGTGCAGACGGTCGCACAGTCACACCGAGAGACACATCGAACGCGGAAGCGCACAAGACGTTGTTCACCTATCGCGACGCGGCGCTCGCAGCCGGATTTGTGGGTCTGACGTTCGCGATGTTTCCTGCCGACAAGCATTTCGCTCAGGCTATCCAGGACGAAGACCTCCAGAACAACCGGCTGTTCAACAATCCGGCGAAGGGGGTTGAGCTGATCACGAGTCCCGGGGCGTTCATCATTGGCGGCGGGTTGTACGTGGTAGGCAAAGCGACTGGCCACAAGGATCTTGCCGATCTGGGTTGGCACGGAACGGAAGCTGTCATTCTTGCCTCGGGCGTGACCAGCGTTCTCAAGGGCGTGCTCGGTCGTGCCAGACCGTATGTCACGAACGATACGAACCCGCATGATTTCAGCTTTGGTCGCGGCTTTGGTGGCGGCACGCGGATAAAAAATCCCAGCGGGCAGCTTTATGGGACGTCCGACTATCAATCGTTTCCTTCTGGCCATGCGACAACCGCTTTTGCCGCTGCGGCCGCAGTCACCAGCGAGATGCGGCGCATGTACCCCAAGTCGGTGTGGTATGTAGCACCGGTGATGTACGGCGGAGCCACACTGGTCGGTCTTTCGCGCATGTATCACAACAACCACTGGGCGAGCGACGTGGTGCTAGGCGCAGCGATCGGGACGTTCAGCGGGCTGAAGGTAGTCCGCTATTCCCACGCGCACCCCGATAACAAGCTCGATCACTTTATCCTCGGTGCCAGCATTATCCCGAGTCCTGGTGGCGGAACGCTGGCGTTCCAGCTTCCCGCGCCATGACCGGTGGCATCCTGGAACCGCTGACCGAGACGCCGTAGTATCGTCCATACGGCAGAGGCATTCAGGGCTGTAACCCGTCTGCCGAGTTCACCGTATGGAGCGTATGCCGCAAGCCAAGACGATTCCACAAGCACCAGTCGCGCCGGAAGCTCCCGGAGTCCACATCGTGACGCCTGCTGTCCTGACGAAGCAGGACATCGCAGCGCTCAAGGCGCGAGCGTCGGAGCTTTCGAATCAGATTCAGTCGGCTTCTGAGCGTCGGACCCGGACCCGCGACGCGCTTCGGAATGCGACGACAGCTGCGGACAAGTCCGGCCTCGAGCAGCGGCTCGGTGTGCTCGACGCGCGCATTGCGCGACTGGAGCAGGACATCGACGAAAACGGCAGTCAGCTCGCTTCGTTGGCCGCGGTCCGTGCAGGCACCGCCGTGCAGACGTTCCAGCCCTCCACCAACGCGGACCGCTATGCGAGGAACTCCATTCCCATCAGCGCGATCTTCAGCGTCTTCGTTCTTGCACCTATCGCCTTCTCCATTGCACGCAATATCTGGAGACGCGGGTCGATGCCACGGAATGCCGTGCAGTCGCCCGAGCATACGCAGCGTCTGGAGCGGATCGAACAGGCGATCGACTCCATTGCAATCGAGATGGAGCGCGTATCGGAAGGCCAGCGATTCGTCACGCGCATAATGACGGAATCGCGCAGCGGTGCAATGCTAGGCGAGGCGCAGCGCATGGCGGAGCCTCTCTCTGCTCCTGTCGGACAACGAGTCAACACACCGCGTTAAACAGCGCGTGCAGCCTCGTTCAGGCCTTCCAGCTCAGCATGAGCAGCTCCGCGTCGGACAGAAGTCTCCAGTTCGCGGGGTAGTCGCGCACGCGCCGTACTGCTGATTCGCTCGCGAAAATGAGCGACATTCCGCTTCGGCGATCGTAGTCGGCAAAGGCCTGCTCATGGACGGTCCAGCGGTTGCCATCGGCATCCATGAAAAGGCGCTCATGGGGCCTGTCGCTATCCGTAGAAGAGTCAATGCGATTTCCGTTGCCGTGCATTGTCGACTCTCGATCAGCGAAGAATGGTGATGGCAGGGCCTAAGGCCGAGCGCGCCGCGAAAACTGATGCAGCGCGAGTGAATAATCAACGTTTACCTGCCGCTTCAATTTTGTTCGTCCGACGCGGCTTCCAGCCTCGAGCATGAAAGATGTCTTCATTTCCTGATCACTTCTCACGATCCGCAGCGTCGTATGCTGCACATCGGCCCACGTACCCGCAGTCGCTCTACGAGTGGCTTGCAAATGCCGTGAAAGGACATGAGCGCGTCTGGGATTGCGGCACCGGCAACGGGCAAGCCGCTGTGGCGCTTACCTCTTACTACTCCGAAGTCGTCGCAACGGATCCGAGCCACGCGCAGCTGCTGAACGCTGTGCGACACGATCGCATTCGGTACGCCGTGATGACTGCTGAGGCGGCAGCACTCGCGAGCCAATCGGTCGATCTCATAACGGTCGCTCAGGCTCTGCACTGGTTCGAGCTCCCGCGATTCTACCAGGAGGCACGACGCATTCTTGCTCCGGGCGGCAGTCTCGCGGTCTGGACCTACAACCTGATTTCCGTCACGCCGGAGATCGATGCACTGATACGCGCTTTCTACCGCGTGACACTCGGCGGGTACTGGCCAAAGGAGCGAGCGCTGGTCGAGGTGGGATATTCCGGGCTGAATTTCCCCTTCGATGAGCAGAAGACGCCGACGTTCGAGATGGAAAGAAACTGGACACTTCAGCAATTTTCTGGTTATCTGGAAACGTGGTCCGCCGTGTCGAGCTATCGCGACGCGAACGGAGAGAGTCCAGTGGGACGTTTCGTCGCTGGTCTGCGCCAAGCTTGGGGCGAAGACGATACTGCCAGAAGAGTTACATGGCCAATCGAGTTGCGGCTCGGGACGGTATGACGTCCGCGGACGGCAACAAAGACTGACCACTGCCGTGCATAATGCATGAATTCACTGCATTATGCACGATCGCGCGTGCAATTGGCGCCGGTCAGATTAACGGACCCACCAAGACAACTTGTCCAATCCTTCATTTGTGAAGGAAGAACAGCGGACAGTTTGACGACAATCCGGCAAATCGGTGGTGTGGTACCGGCATTGCCTCTGGCCGTACCGCCACAGCGATCCTCCCTGTTGTGGCGACGCTGCAGGATCTGGAAGAAGACCGGTGAGCGACGAAGCTCGCCGAGTCTCTCCGGGTCAGCGGAAAGCGACACCCCCACCGAGCTTCGGCTCGACCAGACGAGAATCAAATGCGCATGCCGATGCAGGCCCGCCCAGCAACTTCACGTGTCGTCCTCCTCGCGAGTGCCTTGTTTCTGGGCGCCTGCGCATCGAACGAAGTCACCTCGCCGGCCGCGACGAGCCCGAGCCGGGCCGTTGAAGCGTCCTCGACGTTCGTTCCGACTGCCGCGACAAAAGCATTGATCGGTGTAGTCGATGGTACCTACACAGTCGAGTTGGACCCCACGCACGCACAGTCATTCGCGCTTGGCCCGAACCACCTCGATATCCCAGCGAATTCCGTGTGCAACCTGCTGACGTCCGGCTACGGCGCGGATTACTGGAATCGCGCCTGCGCGCCGCAGCAGCTGCCGGTCGTTCTCACGGTCGTCATCAAGGGCTCAAAAGGCAATCACCCCGAAGTGCAGTTCTTCCCGGCCATGCGCTTCAACCCGACCAAATCTGTGCAGCTCTACATCTACGCGCCGAAAGTCTCGCGTGACGATGCGAAGAACTGGTTGATGCTCTACAGCCCGGATCATGGCAAGAAGATCGACGAGTCGCTCACCGACCGCGATCTGATCACCTACATCGACTACACCCACAACGTCCTGTTCCGCCGAGTCAAGCACTTCAGCGGGTACGTCGTTGCCGAAAACGATGGAAATGGCGGCGGCATCCAGCCGTAAGCCGCAGCTCTCTTCCTGACGAAAGCACACCAACGATTCCCACTCCTGGTGCGCGACATCGCGCACCACCCTCCCGAGACAGGTCCAATGATTCGCCTTGCACTGAGGTTTGTGCTGAGCGCCGCCGTGATGGCGCCGGCCGCACACAACGCTTCGACGACCACAACGTCCGCGGTTCGCGATTCGAAGGCGAACCACCAGACGACGGCTCAACATGCAGTGACTCGCTCGGGATACATCATCGCCTCGAGCTGATCGAAAAACCGGCCGGTTTGCCTCTGCAAATCGGCCGGTTTCTCATGCGCACGATGCGTTGCTTTACCTATCGTTTATGCGTCTTTCACCTAGCGATACTCGATGAGTTGACCAGATCGCGGCCTCCCTCCGTGACCCGATGTCCGACAGCTCCGCAGGCGTGCGTGCGCAACACCTTCGGCTGGTGGACGCACCCGCAAAACTCGCTTCGACAAATGCCCTGATCGAAGAGGCACGCTCGCTCGATAAACTCGGGCGGCGGGCTGAGGCGCGGGTACTGTACGAGCAGGCAATGCGCACGATGACGGCGCCGTCGCCATCGATGGCATCGATGCTCCTGCGCTGGATCGCACGCAGTTACGAAGTGGACGCGGATTTCGGCGCCGCAGAAGATTGTGCCATCGCCGCCGTCGCCACCGCAGAGCTGGGCGACGAACGCAACGCCCTTGGACATGCACTGAACGTTCTCGCCGCCGTGCGCTGGCGCCAGGGCGATCTCGATCACGCCGAGCAGCTGTTCCACGAAGCGCTCGAGCGTGGCACGAGCTCCACTGATCCGCGCCTGCAGGTCGACGTGATGACGAACCTGGGCACGATGGCCAGCATCCGCGGAGACTTCCGCGAGGCGCTGCGCTTCTTCCAGGACGCGCTCGCACACGGCCGCCTCTACTCGCTGCTCGACAACATCGTCATCGCACTCAACAACCTCGGCCTCGCAAACGTCGCACTCGGCCGATACGACGCTGCCGAAGAAGCGTTCGCTGAAGCACTCACGATCGCGAACGCACTGGGCGGACTGTCCACGCGCGTGCAGCTCGAGGTGAACTCGGCATCGCTGCAGCTCGAGAAGCGCGACTTCGACGAAGCAAAGCGCCGCTGCGATCGTGCAATGGCACTGGCCGGGCATCTCGACGATGTCAGGGCAAATGGCGAAGCGGCGAAAGTGTACGGCATCATCGCGCGCGAGACGGGCGATCTGGTTGGCGCAGAGATGCATCTCACCGCGGCACGCGATGTCGCCACGGCGGCGAAGGATCTTGCGCTCGAGGGCGACACCAATCGCGAGCTCGCCGAGTTGTACGGACGACTCGGTCGCAATCGCGAGACGCTGCAAGCGCTGAATCGCGCGCACGCCTGCTTCACACAGCTGCGTTCGCGCCACGAGCTTGCCGACGTAGGCCGTCGAATGGCGCGCCTCGAGGGCGACTTTCTCGACGTCGTCCGAAAGTGGGGTGAGTCGATCGAGTCGAAGGACGTGCATACGCAAGGTCACTGCGAGCGCGTCGCCGATCTCGCTGGTGCGCTCGCCGCGAAGGCCGGATTCGATGAGACATCGCTGTTCTGGTTCCGCATCGGCGCGCTGCTGCACGACGTCGGAAAGCTGATCGTTCCCGCCGAAGTGCTGAACAAGCCAGGCAAGCTCACGGAAGAAGAGTGGGCGCTCATCCGGCAGCATCCAGCAGCGGGTGAGCAGATGCTCGCTGACGTGCAATTTCCTTGGGACGTCGCGCCGATGGTGCGCAGCCATCACGAGCGTTGGGACGGGCAAGGGTATCCGGACGGATTGGTTGGCGAGAAAATTCCGCTGCAGGCGCGCATTCTCTGCATCGCCGACGTGTACGACGCGTTGACGACGGAGCGCAGCTACAAGCGCGCGTTCTCGCAGCTCGAGGCCATCGAGAT
>JBDUCR010000040.1:0-4676 GCA_040003345.1 bacterium | reverse complement strand
ACGCGCTCGACGCCGGCCGCCATCTCCGAGAAGGAGGTGAGCTTGGCCATCGTCGCGCTGCCTCGAAGCGCGCGCGCAATGCGCTGCAGCGAGTCTGCGTCCGGGCCCTTCTCACCGCCCGTGACGAGCAGGGCGTCGAGCTGCTCGACGTAGTCGCTGGCTTCGAGTATGAAGAAGTCGAGGAACCCGACGGGGGTAGGAGCCGTCATGCCCACTCCGAGCTGGTGATGTTCACCTGGATTATCCGGTCGAAGTTAGGGCCGCCCGCGCGCTGCGTCCATCGCCGCGCGCAGTTCTTTCACTGCTCTGTCCAGTCCAACGAAGATTGCGCGTGACACGACGTGATGCCCGATGTTGAGCTCTTCGATCTCGGGGATGGCTGCGACCGGGCCGACATTCGCCGTAGTCAAGCCATGTCCGGCGTGCACCGCTAAACCGAGTGACGCCGCGAGCGCCGCTCCGTCACGAAGTGCGGCGAGCGTCGCGGGACTCGCGGAGGCGTGAGCGTAGCGCCCGGTGTGAAGCTCGACGGCGTCGGCACCAAGGTCGCGCGAGCGGGTAATACTCTCCGAATCGGCGTCGATGAAGAGACTGGCGCGCACGCCGGCGTCGCGAAGGCGGCGGATCATGCGCTCGAGACGTGCGGGCGATGCGGAGACGTCGAGTCCGCCTTCGGTGGTGACCTCCTCCCGACGTTCCGGCACGATCGTCGCTTCGAGCGGACGAAGGCGCTCGGCAAGCGCGATCATCTCGTCGGTGCCGGCGATCTCGAGATTGAATGCTGTGGTCACCGCGGCGGAAATGGCGTCGATGTCGGCGTCCTGCATGTGTCGGCGGTCTTCGCGAAGATGCGCCGTGATGCCGTCCGCGCCTGCACGCTCGCAGACGGGAACGGCGTCCACGGGAACGGGCTCGTCGCCGCGTCGCGCCTGCCGTACTGTGGCGACGTGATCGATGTTGATGTAGAGCCGCTGGTGCGTCTTCATCATGCGTCTCCAGTCAATTGCGTGGTTGCCGGAAAAAGCCGGGACACGTTAGCTTCGCACTACTTCAGGGGAGATTGACGAGTGAGAAAGTTGCTGCTGATCGGTCTGCTGCTCGCTGGTGCGTGCAGGTCGCGAACGGTCGAGATCCCGTCCACCGCGCCATCGCCCGCACCGGCCACTGGATCGAGCGCTGCGGGTGCTCCCTCGGCCCGACTCGCTCTCGATGGTTTCCTTGCTGCGGTGCGCGCGCAGGATCTCCAGGCAATGTCCAGCGTATGGGGCGACAAGAACGGTCCCGTGCGTGATGCGAAGGTCATGACGCGCGACGATATGGAGCAGCGGGAGCTCTACCTCATTCGATGCCTCAAGCATGACAGCTTCCGCGTACTGGGTGACTCGCCGGCGATGGACAATGAGCGCGTCATGCGCGTCGAGCTCGTACGGGGAACTGTTATCAAGGCGACGGACTTCTTTCTTGCACGAGGCGGAGACCGTTGGTACGTGCGGACGTTTGCGCTCGATCCGGTGAAGGATCTGTGCACCGCGAAGTAGCTGCATCGCCCGCACTCAGAGTTCAGTCAGCTCGACGAGCACGCCGGCGGTGGCGCCTGGATGGAGGAACGCGATACGTTTGCCTTCGGCTCCGATGCGTGGTGTTTCGTCAATGAGGCGAACGCCGGCTGCCTTGCACCGGGCGAGCGTCGCGTCGAGGTTGTCGACGGCGAAGCATATGTGATGAAGACCCGGACCGCGCTTGGCGACGAACTTGCCGATAGGTGAATCAGCGGAGCTGGCCTCGAGCAGTTCGACGAGCGAGTCGCCGGCTTGTACTGCAGCGATTCGCGCTCCATCGGCATCATCGAGATCGACTTCAGGCATGCCGAGCAGATCGCGATAGAAGGGCAGGATCTCGTCGAGCGACTGAACGGCGATGCCCACGTGGGCAATGCGTGCAGGACGTGGTGAAGCGTGGGTCATGAGTGAGTGCGCTGGTGAGATGATTCGCCCGCGCTGAATATTAATCCGGGAGCGGCACGCGGGATGGCCGCAGGGGAGACAACGAGCGATGTCCAATGCAACAGCGGTAACGGATGCGGATTTCGAGGGGCAGGTCGAGCAACAGCCTGGCCTCACCGTGGTGGATTTCTGGGCGACGTGGTGCGGACCGTGCCGCATGATCGCACCCATTCTCGACCAGCTCGCGGTCGACTACGCCGGCCAGGTCAAGATGACGAAGCTGGATGTGGACGCGAACATCAAGACGGCGACGCGCTTCAACGTGCGGTCGATTCCCATGCTGCTCTTCTTCAAGGAGGGCAAGGTGGTGGATCAGATCGTCGGTGCGGTGCCGCGCCAGGCCATCGAGGCCAAGCTCAAACAGCACGTGGCCGCTTGAACGTCTAAGAAAGCACGCATCGGCGGCCATTCCGCCGTTGCACGTGCGCGAGCGCTGTCACACATTTGGACCGGAATGACAATCGTCGTTCCGGTCCTTTTCTCGACCTGATGCCAGCCACCGTCGCCGGCCTGCGCTATCCGCACTCGCGCGTCCTCCTGCCGCGAACGCGCCTGGCGTACGTCCATCTGCGCAATCTCCTCACCGACGCAAAGCGCGATCGCTCCGCGCGCGTGTCCGGGTATGTTGCCATCTGGCTGCCGGAAGAATTTCTCGTGCTCTACCTGCAGCGCGGCGAGCTCGTGAACGCCTGCCTGCACAATGGCAAGGAATTCTCTCCCATCGCGATCAGCGCCGCGCTCGAGAAGGTTCCGAACGAACCCGAATACGGGGAGATCTGCTTTCATGAAGCGGAGGACGAGCAGCTCGGGTGCATGTACGCGACGCAGGTGAGCGCGCCGATTCCCTGGCCGCCAGAACTGCGCGCGACGGATCCGAAATCACTCTTCCCGCATCTCATGGCGACGACGTTCGACGGCGTCGTGGAGCTCGCGCAGCAAGGCGAGGTGAACTACCTCCTTTTTCGCAATGGATCTGCGCACACGGCCTACCTCTCGGGCAAGGGCAGCGGATCGCTCGTCGATCGTGTGAGCCACATCTTCGAGCGCGAGCGCCGCGCATTGCACATTGCCGTGAGACACTGGCCGCTTCCGGCCGCGCTTCCGGTGCAGGCACCGAGTGGCCTCGTGCGGGCGTATCGCGATCTCGGAACGTCACTCGTGCTTCGTCTCGTCGCCGACGGACGTGAGAGCGCACCGGCCATCGCCGAACATGCGCGCGACACGCTCTTGCCGACGCATCCGGCGCTCGAGGGATTCACCTTCAACGGACGCACGCCCAAGGCAGTCGTCGCCGACGCTGACGCGCTTACCGATGCCGTCGCCGCGCTCATCAATGAGTTGTTGTGGACAGCGAGCGATCAAGAGGGCCACGGCCCCGAGCAGATGCTCCGTGAGCTCACGCACGAGCGTCGCCACCTCTTTCAGTCGGCTGGCCTCTTCGACCGGCTGTCGTGGAAGCTGGCGTGACACCGGCGGTATCCGGGACGCTCCACATCGTCAGCACCCCCATTGGAAACATGGGGGATTTTTCTTTCCGTGCCGTGGAGGTACTAAAGTCCGTCGCCGCGGTGCTTGCGGAAGACACGCGGCATTCACGTCATCTGCTCGACAGATACGAGATCGCCACGCCGCTTGTCGCGTACCACGAGCACAACGAAGCCAAGACGACGCCTCGACTCATTGCGCGTCTCCGTGAAGGCGAGCATCTCGCGCTCATCTCTGACGCCGGAACCCCGTTGCTGTCCGACCCTGGGGCGCGACTCGTGCGCGCGGCCGTCGCGGCGGGAATTCCCGTATCGCCCGTGCCGGGTGCCTCTGCACTGCTGGCTGCGCTCGTGGCGTCCGGCCTCGATCTCGACCGCTTCACGTTCTATGGTTTTCTTCCACGACGAGGAGCCGAGCGACGAACTCTCTTCTCGGAGATCGCCGCGCTGCGCCATGCGGCTGTCATATATGAGGCACCCTCGCGCGTCGTCGACACGCTGGCCGAGCTCGCCTCTCAGGGCGCTGGTGAGCGGGCAACGGTCGTCGGGCGGGAACTGACCAAACAGTACGAGGAATTCCGTCGAGGAACGGTAGACGAGCTCGCGGCGTATTACCTCGATGCACCACCACGCGGAGAAGTCGTGATCGTGATTGCCGGAGCCAGCGCGCCAGTCGGCGCGACCGAGGACGCATTGCGTGCGCGCGCCACAGAGCTGCGCGAACAGGGACACTCGGCGCGCGATGTCGCCGCGGCGCTCGCGTCGGAGCTCGGTGCGGCGCGCAACGTCGCGTACCGGCTGGCGCACGAGTGAACCGTTCTCTTCTGCGTCCCGTGCACGCGACGGCGCTGCTCGCCGCGCTGGTGCTGCCGCTGTCCGGCGCGCGTCAGTCACCGCGACTCACGGTGGCCCGCTTGCAGTACGATGGCGGCGGTGACTGGTACGCCAATCCCTCGAGCATCCCGAATCTCCTCGCCGCGATTCGCGAGCGCACGTCGCTGCCTGTGGAGAAAACGGAAGCGCGCGTGACGCTGATGGACGACAAGCTGTGGGACTACCCGTTCATTCACATGACGGGTCACGGCAACGTGAAGTTCACCGACGCGGAAGTGGTTCGTCTGCGCGAGTACCTGCAGCGCGGCGGCTTTCTCCACGCTGACGACAACTATGGTCTCGACGAAAGCTTTCG
>JBDUCR010000288.1:0-4692 GCA_040003345.1 bacterium | reverse complement strand
CGGCGAAGGACGGCTTCAAGGTGCAGGGGTGGATCATCAAGCCGCCCGACTTCGACCCGTCGAAGAAGTATCCGTTGATTCTCACGATTCACGGTGGTCCGCACGCGATGGACAACACGTCGTTCAAGTATGCATGGCAGCTGCACGCGGCGGCGGGCTACGTCGTGCTGTACACGAATCCTCGCGGCTCAACGGGCTACGGCAGCAAGTTCGCGAATGCGATCAAGAACGCGTGGCCTGGGCCCGACTTCGATGACTTGATGACCGGTGTCGACAGCGTTGTCGGACGCGGCTACGTCGATCCGCAGAATCTGTTCGTCTACGGTTGCTCGGGCGGGGGCACCCTGACCGCGTGGATCGTCGGTCACACCGATCGCTTCGCGGCGGCCGTGGCGCAGTGTCCGATCACGGACATGCTGAGCATGGTCGGAACGACGGATGTGTTCTGGTACGGAAACTTCGAGCACTTCCCGTGGGATGATCCCGCCGAACATCTGAGGCGGTCGCCGATCATGTATGCCGGGAAGGTGAAGACGCCGACGATGATCATGACTGGCGTGCAAGACTTGCGGACGCCAGTCGGTCAGGCGGAGGAATTCTACGAGGCGCTGCGAGTGCGGAAGATTCCGACGGAGCTCATTCGGTTCAACAACGAGTGGCATGGAACGTCGTCAACACCGTCGAATTTCCTGCGGACGCAATTGTATCTGAGTGCGTGGTTCGAGAAATACGCGAACAAGAAGGGCGGGGTGACGAACTAGCAACGGAAGATTCGAGTGGCGTGCGTTTGGTGACGGCGTTGTGCGTGAGGAAGCGGATCTTGCGGATCATGACGATTCCCACGGATCTGGGCAGAACACACGACCTAATCGAGAAGACAACAACGGGTCAGATCATTGGCGCTTTCTACGCCGTCTACAACGAGCTCGGTTCCGGGCTCCTCGAGAGTGCGTACGCCGGTGCCCTTGAAGTAGAGTTCACTGAGCGAGGCATCGAGCATATTCGCGAATTTCCACTCGCGGTGTACTATCACGGCCGCGTCGTCGCCACGTACCGTTCCGATTTCCTCGTTCGCCGACGCGTGATGGTAGAAGTGAAATCAGCACGCGTCATTACGGATGGTGATCGCCAACAACTTCTCCACTACCTGCGTGCTACTCGTACGCAGGTGGGCCTCCTCCTTCACTTTGGGCCACAGGCGCGCTTCTATCGAATGGTGAACGGCGGCCAGTGAAGATCCGCGCAGATCCGTTGGATCTGCGCGAATCCGTGACACCACCGAAAAACGTCATCTCGACGCTCGTCCCTCATACCATCCGCGTCTTCCACCCCCCTCGGCGGAACAAAACCGTACTCACCACTGCCAGCAACGAAAACGCCAGCGTCGCCGAGAGAAATACTCCCTGTGGTCCAAATCCGAGCACATGTGACAGCACCCACGCCAACGGAATCTCGAACAACCAGAAGACGAACAAATTGATCATCGTCGGAGTCTTCGTGTCGCCCGCGCCATTGAATGATTGCGTGATCACCATCCCGTACGCGTAGAACACGAAGCCGCAGGCCACCGTGCGCAGCGTGGCGGTACCGTATGCCGCAACTCCTGCGTCGGTCGTGAACAACCCTACGATCGGCCGAGCAAGAACCACGAACAGCAAGCCCACGAGTCCAAGAAACACCGCGCTATACTTTCCCGCCGTCCATACCGCCTGCTCGGCGCGTTCGGGCTTCTTCGCGCCAAGTGCCTGACCGACCATCGTCGCCGCCGCATTTGCCAAACCGAACGAGGGCAGCAGCGCGAAGATCACGACGCGCATACCGATCGTATAGCCGGCCAGCGCATCACTGCCGAAGCTCGCGAGAATACGCACGAGGCCGATCCAGCTGGCCATGCCGATGAATACCTGGAACGTGGCCGCAGACGAGAGCTTTACGACTCGCGCGATGAGACCCGGATCCAGAATGAAATGCTCGCGTCGTACGTGAATCCGCGACCCGCTTCGGAACAATCGGCTGAGCGCGAACAACACACCCGTACCACGTCCGATCGTCGTCGCGATGGCGGCGCCAATGATGCCGAGCTTTGGAAACGGTCCCCAGCCGAACACCAGCGTTGGTGCGAGCACAATGTTGATCGCGTTCGCCAGCCACAGCACGCGCATCGCGATCGCCGCGTCCCCCGCACTGCGGAAGACAGCGTTGACGAGATACAGCATGACGACGCTCGCGTTGCAGGCGAGCATGATGCGCGTGAACGCTACGTTGCGCAGCGCGCCTGGTGACGCGCCCATCAGCCCGAGCAGTTGCGGCGCGAGGAACGACGCAATGGCGCCGATAACGATGGAGACTGACAGCCCAAACAACAGCACCTGCGCCGCTGTATGTGCCGCGCCTTCCGCGTCCCTTTCACCGATCCGTCGCGCGATCATCGCTCCCGCGCCGATGCTCAATCCCATCGACAGCGCGTAGAGAATGGTCATGAACGACTCGGTCAATCCCACCGTCGCCACAGCGTCGGAACCGAGGTGCGCGACGACGAACACGTCGACGATGGCGAAGATGCTCTCCATCACCATCTCGAGCACCATGGGCACTGCGAGAATGAAAATGGCTCGCCCGATCGGTCCGGAAGTGAAATCGCGACCGTGCGCGCCTGCGAGCGCTTCGCGAATCGCCGACCAGACCGAGGGCGTTTCCTGAGAGGGTGGAGCAAGTGCCTCTGCTTGCGTACTTAGCGTCATATAGAATTTTGCGTTGAATGTGCGATCGCCAAAAAGGCGTGAATGCCGGAAACGAAATCGCCCCGCCTGCGGGGCTGCGCAGGCGGGGCGAGTGAGTCGCTCCCGGAATCGATGGCGACGAGTCGCTACATCGGTTCGATGCCTGCGCTTGCAACTGTGACACCCGTGACGTCCGGAACGAACCGACGGGTGTCGGTCGCGAGGACGGTCGGGATGCCAGAGGCGGCGTAGCGCATCGAAGGTACTCCAGGACGAATGGTGAATCTGTATCCGAGTCTATGCAGAGCGTCGAGTCTCGTCAAGTCACGACTTACATAACGCCCGGATCATCTCAACACGAGGAACGGATCGAGAATCCGTTCCTCGGCTTTTCAATCATGATCCGCGCCTCACGTGTCGAGCAGAGCCTGAATGCGATCAGCGATTCGAGCGGCATCGGGAAGAACTGCATCGAGCAGAACGGGATGATACGGCATCGGTACGTCCTCGACCGTCAACCGTTCCACCGGCGCATCGAGATGCCAAAAGGCCTCGCGCGCCAGAACAGCCGCGATCTCCGCACCGAAGCCCGCCGTCATCGTGTCCTCGTGCACGATCAAGCAACGTCCAGTGCGACGCACCGAGTCGAGCACGGCATTACGATCCCACGGCGCAATCGTTCGCAGGTCGAGAAGATGCACGTCGCCGCTGAAACGATCCGCCGCGTCCACACAGCGATGCACCATCGCGCCCCACGTCACCACGGTGATGCGACTGCCTTCACGCAGCGAGTTCGCGCGACCAAACGGAAGTACGTAGTCATCGCCGGGATAGCGCGCACTGCCATCGCTCGTCATCAGCAGTGAGCGATGCTCGAAGAAGATCGACGGATTCGCACTGCGCATCGCTGCGCGTAACAGTCCCACGGCGTCGGCGGCGTTCGACGGCATCGCCACCTGCCAGCCGAGTGCGTGCGCCCACGTCACTTCGCCGGAGAGCGAATGCCATGGATCTCCGACATCCTTGCCGAAACCGCCCGGCATGCGCACCACGATCGGCGCCGCAAAACGGTTGGCCGTTCTCCAGCGCATCGTGCCGGTGTTGTTGAGCTGCTCGTGCGCAGGATCGGCATACTTCCGGAACTGAATTTCCGCGACGGGAACGAGCCCGTTGACCGCCATTCCAACCGCACGTCCAATGATTCCTTCTTCGGACAGACTCGTGTCGAATACACGGTCGCCGCCGAATTTCTTCTGCAGGCCTTCTGTTACGAGATGCACGCCACCTTTGCGGCCAACATCTTCACCGAAGACGACGAGCTTCCGATTCGCCGCGAGCTCCGTCGAGAGCGTGCGTCGCACCGCCTCCGCGAGACGCATGACATCGCCGTCGTCGCTCGGCACATCCGTTCCGCCTAACGCGGTTCGCTCTGTATCCGACAGGCCACCAAATGCGCGCACCTCTCCCTCGCGCGGCTCTTCGGCGTAGACGAATCGCTTGACGATGGACGGATCCGGAACTGCCCGCGCGCGTGCCGCTGTGACACCCGCTTCAACATCGCGCGCGACTTCGGCCTCGAGCGCAGTCCACTCGGCCTCGCTCATGAGCGAGGGCACGAGATGCGCGCGCAACCGCGGCAGCGGATCGCGCTCGTCGTCGGCGGCGATCTCGACGTCGGTGCGATAGCCCTTCTGATTGTCCGGCCCGGAATGGCTGCTCAGCCTCGGCACCGTGAGATGCACGAGCGCCGGCCCCGCGCCGCTGCGTACGTGATTCACACAGTCGGCGATTAATACCGCCGCCTGCGCAGGATTGCATCCGTCGCCATCGCGCAGAAACAGATTCGCGAACGACGCAAGATTCGTCGAGATGTTGCCGCCCGGCGTCTGCATCTCGCCCTTCACGGAGATGCCGAGCCCGTTGTCCTCGATGTAGAAGAGCATCGGGAGCTTGAGCGTCGTCGCCATCGTGA
>JBDUCR010000128.1:0-4725 GCA_040003345.1 bacterium | reverse complement strand
GGACGGTGGACATGTGACATCAGCGGATGTCCGAGCTTGGCCGTTTCGGCATTGTTCCGGAAGCTGCCGTCCGCTTCTGATTTCCCTTGGTGATTCTCGCGATTCGGCGCCGCGATCTAAGAGTGGCCGCCGATGTCCGATTTCGGAAATCGGACCTCAGAAATCAGCGGCCACGCCAAGCCCTGCCCGCCCAGGCGGGCGCCCGCGGCGATGGAAAATCAGAGGCGGACGGCAGACATGCGACATCAGCGGATGTCTGAGCCTGGCTACCCACTGAGCTTCCTTCCTAGATCACCGAAGTAGTTGTCGATCGTCGCACGATGCCCGAACACAAACCTCGACACCAAGCGGAAGATCGGGTTGTGCACCTCGCCATCCTCCGTAATGCGGAGCGTCGTTCCCGCGGGTACCGGAATCAACTCGTACGTCCACTTACCGCCGAACGGCAGCTTGTCGTCCGCAATTCGAGTTACGAGTCGTCGTCCCGGCACGGCCTCATCGACAACATAGAGAATCACTCCATCGGCGCCCGATTCCCGAAAACTGCGTGCGCCATTCGGACCTGCCACCTGCTCGACGGACTTCACCTTCGGGCGCCACGCCGGAAAATCTTCAACGTTCGTGATGACGTCGTAGATCCTCTCGGGCGACGCAGCGTACGTCACCTCGCGCGAGGCACGATGATGAACGGGCAGACTCCAACCAACGACGACGCCGAGCAGGACGACCGCAACGAGAACGCCGAGCACGATGAGTGCGATCTTCATGAATCACCTTCGGCTGAGGAATTCTTGTGAGGAGTCCTGCGGCTGCAGGCGTCCGCGAGCGCGCTCATGCCGCGGGCCACGGCGCGAAGCTCGGTCGGTGTGAGTTGCTCGAGCACCGCACGCAGACGCGGCGTCTCGAGCACTGACGTCTCCCGAATGGCCGACACGCCCTTGTTCGTGAGCAGGATGCCAACGCCGCCACGCTGCCCTTCCTCGGACGCGCGAGTCACGTGTCGCGTGAAGCCGAGTGCGGTGAGGCGCTTGATCGCTTCCGAGAGCGTCGAACGCGCAACGTTGAGATGCGATGCCAGCCGCGCCGGAGTCGTCGGCGACTTCTGATCGAGATGCGCGAGAATCGACGAATCCCGCGCCGAAAGTTGGTGCGTCGTGGAGCGCTTGCGCTGATGCCGCGTGTGGCAAGCCAGGTAGATTTGCGGATACGCGACCTGGACGATCTGGAGTGCGCGTTCGAGGCTCATGGCCGCCAAGCTAAAAGGCGCCCGCGCAGTTCGTCAAAGCGAACAACGTGGACGCCTCATGGCTCCCGAACGGGAGAAGTCCTCAGTCAGCCAGACGGCGCGGCGACTGGGCCTGCTTTCTGGCCTGAAACGCTTTGGTGCGAGCGAGAAGTCCCGCCAATCCGGTCGGCGTCTCCTTCGCATCATCGATGATGCTGGCGAGGCGACTGAGCTTCTGCTCGTCGTCGATGTGCGCGGTGTGCCACGCTTCGTATGCCTTCGTGCGTGACAGCAGCGAGATCAGACCGTTCGGCGTCTCGCTGGCCGCGTCGATGATTGTGCGAAGACGATCGAGCTGCTCGATCTCATCGGCATGTGCATCCACGGGCAGCGGGACTTCACGTTCCATCGCCATGCTCATTCCTGTGTACGGCTGACGGCGATCTGGTGGCTCCTCATCGAGCAGACACTCGAGTTCGCGCGCGATGGCGGGCAATTGTGCCCGCGACATCGGACTCAGTTTGCGAGCAACGGGCCCGGAGTGCAACCCCCGAGATCAATGACGGCCCATCGTGATTTTCTGCACGCGCCAGTTCAACAGCTCGGCGACATACAGCTCGTTCTCCGATGGACACGCGATCTCGTGAATCCATCCGAACTGTTTCGCCTGCTTGCCTGCTTCACCGAGGACGCCGAGCACCTTGCCGTCGAGCGAGAGCTTGTAGATGCGGCCTGGGACTGCGTCCGCGCTGAACAGCACCTGATTCGGCGCCGGCGTGATGCAGATGGCCCATGGTGCACCTGATGTCGCGAGCAGATTCGCACCGGGCTCGGGCATCGCACCGGCCATGACGTTGACCGGCTTCGTGAACGGTACGTCGATCGTGAACTGGCGCAGAAACTTTCCGTCGGCGTCGAAGACCTGAATCCGACGATTGGTCCGATCGCCGACATAGATGTTTCCCTTCGCGTCGCTGGCGATTGTGTGCAGAATGTTGAACTGACCCGGCTCGGTTCCGCGATCGCCCCACGTCTTCACCCAGCGTCCATTCGCGTCGACCTTCACGACACGCGAGTTGTTGTAGCCGTCGGCGATGTAGCTGTTGCCGTCAGCATCCCACGCGACGTCCGTCGGACGATCGAACGTGCCCCAGCGGGGCGTGGGCTGCGGCGCACCAGCTGCGCGCGGCGCCGCCGGCTCGACGCTCTCCTCGCGCCGGCCGAGCACCATCGTGACGCGCCCGGAAGGATTGAACCTGACGACCATGTTCGTGCCCTCGTCGGTCGTCCAGAGATTGCCGTCGCGATCGATGCGCACCGTGTGTGCGAACGCGAAGCCATAGAGATCCTTTCCGATCTCGCGCAGCAGCTTACCCGATGCGTCGAACTCGAAGAGCTGCGCCGAGCTCTGGCCGTGCACGGTGCTGCGCACGCCGGTGCGGCTGAAGACAAACACATGGCCCGCCTTGTTCACCGCGACGCCAGCCACTTCGCCGAGATGCATGTCGGGTGGCAGCTTGAGAAAGTCGACGTTGGCGTCGAAGGGAATCTCGGGAACCGGTTGCTGTGCCGATGCCGCGGCGGCAGACAGTGCGAGCGCGAGCGGCAGGACGATGTGCGTGACGTTCATGCGATGCTCCGGGGTCTGGCGACTGGAACAGCAAGATCGGACGTCGTACGTTAGGTCGGAAGAGTTTACGAAGCGAGCCGACGCACGTTTGTCATCCTTGAGCGAAGCATCCGCGTCGTGCGGCGGCCAGGTATAATTGGCGCGAGAGTAGATCCCGACACTCGTTCGCGTTGCTCACTCCTGCGGGATGACAGTTCTCGTTCGCGTTGCTCACTCCTGCGGGATGACAGTTCTCGTTCGCGTTGCTCACTCCTGCGGGATGACCGTCGCTGCACGAAAGAATCTTTCTCATTGGAGAGGCCGTGAACACCCGCCGACAGTTTCTGATTCAAGCGCCACTCGGACTCATCGGCGCGGTTGCAGCGTGTCGTGGAGATGAACAAAAGCCCGCCGCGCTTCCACCGGGCGCACCGCCGACGTTCGGAACGCTGCCTGAAGTCGGGCCGGAAGTCTCGCCCACGACGTTCGCAGAAGCCGAGAAGCTGTCGCAGGTCACGATGACGGCGGCACAACGCGACATGGCAGCCAAGAGCTGGCGCAAGTCGATGGCGGCAATGCTCGAGCGTCGCACGGGTCCACGCAAAGTTCCGCTCGAATCAACCGTCGCGCCGGCGACACGATGGAACCCCGCGCTCGGCAGCGCTGCCGTTGGACCAACGCAGGACAAATTCGTCCGCACCAAAACGGATCCCGGCCCAATGCCATCGCGCGATGACGAAATCGCATTCGCGCCAGTGACGAAACTCTCACGCTGGATCGAGACGAAGAAACTTTCGTCGGAGCGACTCACCAACATCTACCTCGCGCGGCTGCAGCAGTACGATCCAAAGCTGCATTGCGTCATCACGCTCACGCGAGATCACGCCATCGCGCAGGCGAAGAAGGCTGACGCCGAAATCGCGAGCGGAAAATATCGGGGACCACTCCACGGTATTCCATACGGCGTGAAGGATCTGCTCGACACCGCCGGCATCGCGACGACATACGGCGCCGAGCCATTTCGAAATCGCGTGCCGACTGCCGACTCAGCGGTCGTCGCACGACTCGATGCTGCGGGCGCGGTGCTCGTCGCCAAGCTGAGTCTTGGCGCACTTGCACTGAACGACATCTGGTTCGGCGGCCAGACGATGAATCCCTGGGTGCTCGAGGAAGGCGCGTCGGGATCGAGTGCAGGGCCAGGCGCCGCGACGGCTGCGGGGCTGGTCGGATTTTCGGTCGGCAGCGAGACTGGCGGAAGCATCGTGAGTCCAGCCATGCGTTGCGGAATTACCGGGCTGCGTCCCACGTACGGTCGCGTGCCGCGCACCGGTGCGATGACGCTTTGCTGGTCGCTCGACAAGCTCGGCCCGATGACGCGCAGTGTCGAAGACGCGATGCTCGTGCTGCAGGCGATCTCCGGCCCCGACGCCGGCGACGTCGCAACGGTGCCGAGCAAGCTGGATTTCGACTCGAGTGCGAGCGTGAAGGGGTTGAAGGTCGGCTACTTCCCCGGCTGGATGAAGGAAAGTCCCGCCACCGACGTCGACCGCGCATCGCTCGACGCGGTAAAGAAGCTCGGCATGATTCCGACGGAAGTTGCGATTCCCGATTGGCCATACGGCTCTCTCAATCTCATTCTGTTCGCCGAAGGCGCCGCGGCGTTCGAGGAGCTGACGACGAGCGATCAGGCGAGCCAGCTCAAGGTGCAGGTGCCTGATGCGTGGCCCAACCTCTTTCGCGAAGCACGCTTTCTGTCGGCGGTGGATTTCGTGCAGGCCGATCGTCTTCGTCGCAAGGTTGCGATGGAGATGGCGCGTGTGTTCTCGCAGGTCGATCTGCTGCTCGTGCCCTCACTGCGCGACGAGATGCTCACCATCTCGAACTTCACTGG
>JBDUCR010000148.1:0-16045 GCA_040003345.1 bacterium | reverse complement strand
CGGATGCCAATTACTGACGCAATTCGAGAACGCCGCTCGATCAAGCGATTCACCGCTCGTGCCGTCTCCCGCGAGGAGGTCGTATCGCTGCTCGACTCCGCAGTACTCGCCCCCAACCATCGCCTCACCAATCCCTGGCGCTTTTACGTGCTCGGCCCCGAGGCGCGATACGCCTACGGACTCGCGCTCGGCGATCGCAAGGCGCGCAAGATCGAGGATCCCGAGGCGGCGCGTACGATGCGCGAGAACGTCGCTGCAGAGCACAGGGCGCTGCCGGCGATGATCGTGGTCGCCGTGGTGAACGTCGACAATCCTGAGATCACTGAAGAAGACTATGCGGCGACCATGATGGCGATTCAGAATCTCGCGCTGGCAGCAGTCGAGCGCGGACTCGGTACGCACATCAAGACCGGCGCAGTGATGAGTGATCCTGCAGCTCGTGCGGCCGCGGGCGTGCGCGACGGCGAGCGGATAATCGCAGTCGTCAACCTCGGGGAACCGGCGGAAATACCCGTAGCGAAGACGAGGGAGCCTGCATCTGCCGTAACAACCTGGCTTCCCTGAGGCGTCGTTGCCGACGTCGAGACCTCGCTGCCGAGCTCTCGACGTCGATAGTCAACGGCAGTGTATCAATGCGGCGTCAGCGTCCCCAGCAGACCATGCGTTTCGTCGCTGGGCCCTGCGGAGTAGTAGAGCGTCGTCGACGTCGAGCCTGGTCCGAACGTCAGTCCCCACAGCCCTTCGATCGCGATGGGAGCGCCAGCCGCGTCGCGGAGAACATCGACGAACGCGCCGGAGCCCGGATCGTAGATCCCGATGAGGCCATCGCCGAAGTTGCCGATCAGAATTGCACCACTGAGTCCACCAAAACCACTTGGTGCCTTCGCGATTGCCCATGGTGCGTTGAGCTTGCCGTTGGAGGCGAAGCGACCCACGACGCTTCCATCGGGTCTGAACACGTCGACGTAGCCGTTGCCGACTCCGGGCTCGTCATCCTCGTTGTCGGGAGCTTTCTGCTTCGCATACGTAACGTAGAGCTGCCCGTCGATCGTCTGGATGCCGAATGGCGCGTAGCCGGCAGGAATGTTCGGATCCGTAAACGACTTCACGTACTGGAACGACGCATCGAACACGTCGATCGTAGCGCCCTTGAAGTTGGTCGCGTAAAGCTGGCTTGCACCGCCGTTCGCCGCGATGGCGATGCCCTTGTACACCGCGTCGTCCGACGAGCGGTCGGCGACGACGCGTCCATTCACCGTCGTCTGGTTCCAGGCGGAGATGACGCCGTCCTCTCCCGCGAAGATGAACAACGCCGTGCCCGCGCCCGGGATGTTGAAATCCGTTGTCGAGTTGAAGATGACCCCCGTCGGCTCACCGCCGGTTGGCGCCGACGTCGTGGGGATCTGCACGACCAGCGAGTTCTTTGATCCATCGGCGTTATAGAGCGTCGATGTTCCGGAGCCCTGATTCGAAACCCAGAGCACTCCCGTTGGGCCGAACGCGAGGCCCCACGGATTCACGAGCAGTGGATCAGTTGATGTTGCGCCTCCTCCCGCGTCATCGCCGACGAGCTTCGTTTGCGTAAAGGAGTTCTGAAGCGGTACGACGTTTGTACTCGTGTTGTCGTTGCATGCGGCGAGTGTCGCCGCAGCGACAATGAGCGCGATCGCTCGTCTGCCGATCTTCGATGAACAGAATTGCATCCCTCCCTCCTGTTATCCGGTGGGTTCTTGCGGTAAGTGCGTCAATTGGAAATCGCCACACCACAAGAACCACGCCGAGTGCGCTCGACTTGCGCGACTACGCCATGCGCACGAGTCGACTTGTAATGCCGGTCACTAAGAACTCGAGTTGGATGCGTCGCTGCTGCAGCCTAAGCGACTCAGTTCGCAGTGATGGTGAACGTTACAGGAGTCAGTGTGCCAACTGTTGCAGTGACAGTATATGCAGCTGGAACAACATCAGCGGTGAGCATAGCGGGCGCCTGTCCGTCGGCATCCGTCACAGTCATCGACGTCAGTGTGCCTCCGCCAGTGGACGTCCACGCCACCGTCGCGCCGGAGACCGGATTGCCATACTGATCGACCACCTTGATCACGAGCGGTACTGACGCCGTTCCGACAGCGATCGTCTGCGCATCGCCGCTTACCTTTGTCACAGTCGCCGCGGCGGCGGCCGTAGCTGTCGCGTGAATAGTCACTGATGCACCGGCCGGAATGCTTGCGGTGACTGTATTCGCTCCTGCGGTCGTTCCCAGCGTCCACGTCGTTGTCGCGTCGCCCGTAGCATTGGTGACGCTTGTCGCCGCACTGGTTGTCCCTCCACCTGTTGCCACGGTCCACGTGACCGTCGTGCCCGACGATGCGGTGCCACTCGCGTCGGTTACGTGAACCGAGATTGGCTGTGTGAGCGCGGATCCCGCAGCGCCAGTCTGCGCGTCGCTTCCTTCCTTGATCGACAGCTGGGTACCGACAGGTGGTAATACATTTTCAGTGTCCGAGCCACACGCGACTGCGGCGGCGACGAACGCGGCGAGAATCAGTGGGGAGCGGCTGAGTTTGATGCGGTACGACATCGACTACCTCCATCTAGTGGTCTGTTGCGTTGGGTTGCTCGATCATGGGCAAACCCGCGGTGACATGACGAGGACACCGGCCTCGACCGAATTTCGTTGCCGCCGTTGTCGTTGACTCGTCATTGCGTAGGACGTGAAGCACGTCAAAGTGTTAGGCAGGAATTTTGTTTCAGGCGCACTCTCCTCTTCCCGAGAGCAGCGCAACGCATCACCCGGATGTCCAAATGGCGCGAGTGAACGCCGCGATGAGTGCGGCTGTTTTATGTCTCGTGAGCGTACAGCTCGCCTGTGCGCAAAGCGCGAGTCCGTACGCTCGCGCTGTGAGCTCCGAGCTCAGCATCTCAGCGGGAGTTGCCCAGAGCGAGCGACGTGACCTCGCGGCGTCTCCGCTCAACTTCGGTGGACGCGGCGGTGATCTCCTCCTCGGTTACGCGCGCGAGCGTGGACGTACCCTGCTTCAACTCTCGCTGGGCGGCGGACTGCGAACACTGGCGTCGTCAACTAGTGCAGTTGCATCGACAGAGCGACTGACCGAGACGGAGTTGCATGCCGCTGCATTGCGTCATGTCGATGGTCGCGCGGGGAACGCGGACGGACTGAGCATCGGCGCCAGCTTCGACGCGAACGTCACGTTCACTGCGCACAGCTATCGGGACGCGTCGCAGCGCGTTTCGGAATTTGTACTCGGAGTCGCTACTCTTGGGCCGGTAGCGAACTGGAAGCGAACGATCGGCAGCGGTGCGCTGTCGGCGCAGCTCGGCGTACCAATCGCTGGGTTCGTCCAGCACTCCTACTCTCCGTTGAATGCGCAGTACGCCCTGACCAATTCCCGGCTTGTCACGATTGGCGCGCTGCGCGGCTCGAGTGGTGCGTTGTCCTATGCGTCGTTCAATAGCGCGAGGTTCAGTCCCGTCTACCTGTATCGCTTCGCGGTAATGCGCTACGACGACGTACAACAAGTCCGTGCGTTGACGCAATCGCTAAGCGTTGGCATGGTGGCGCGCTTCGGGCCGCAAGCGCAGTGAGGTTTCTTCGCAGCCTCACGCTGGCTCTCGTGCTGAGCGGTGGCTGCGCAGAAGCCGTGCTCGGACCGACACCGGCGCCCGATCACGGAAGCTTGTTCGACGAGTTGTGGCGTGAGTTCGACCTACACTATTCGTTCTTCGAGCTCAAGCGAGTGAACTGGGATTCACTCGGTGCGCACTATCGCCCGCTCGCGATCGCGTCGGCGAACGATGCGGCGTTCGCGAGCGTGCTCGGACGAATGCTCGCTGAGCTGAAGGATGGACACGTGTCCATCACGCCGGTTGGCGTGAGCGCTGTGCGGTTGATGTCCAGAACGGACACGACCTCTGCGTACTATTCGTCCTCGCTGGTCTTCTCGAAGTACGTACCTGTGTCGCAGTACTCGCCAGCGCGTCATCTGCGATACGGAATGCTGTCCGGAGGCGCGGGCTACATCTGCATTCCCGATTTTCTCGGTAATGACTGGGCAGGGGAGCTCGACCTCGCGATTCAACAGCTCGCGAAAGCCACCAGCATCGTGATCGACGTCCGCAGCAACAGCGGTGGCACCTACGCACTCGCCGCCCAACTTGCAGGCCGGTTCGCGGATCGTGAACGCATCTTCGGCTATGTGCGGAGGCGCAGTGGCCCAGGTCATGGCGACTTCACCGACTTCACGGCGGAGACTGTCGCACCGGTGAGCGCGCAGCGATTTCGCGTTCGAGTCTACGTGCTTTCGAATCGCCGGAGCTTCAGCACCGCGGAGAACTTCATTCTGGCCATGCGCGTGCTGCCGACGGTGACCATTGTGGGTGATACGTCCGCCGGTGTGTCCGGAGCGCCGATCGTGCGCGAGCTCTCGAACGGATGGACATATCAGTTATCCGAGTGGATCGAGTACACTCCCGATCACCGGCCGTTTGAAGGCATCGGACTATCGCCCGGCGTATACGTTCGTGCGACGGCGACCGACATGTTGCGTGGAACGGACGCGATTCTCGAACGAGCAGTTGCGCTCGCCGCAGCGAAAGCGCCGTAGCTGTGGTCGACTCTGCCGCACGGAACACTGCTGGCGCGCTCGATGCAATTGCGTCTGGACGAGCCTCAACGAGCCAACAGGCGAGAGAGACCAGCTCCTGACGCGAGCTCACAACACGGAGGACAACGTGCCGGATAAAGAGACGCTCAAGAAGGCGCGCCGAGATGCGCGCGAAGGAAAGTCGCCGTCCACGCAGGCGGGAGAATTCGTCCACGAGGAGATAGAGCACGTGCGCGAAGGCAAGCATGGCGCGCGCTCCACGAAGCAGGCAATCGCGATTGGGCTCTCGAAGGCACGCCGCGCTGGAATCGATCTGCCAGTGTCGAAGGGAACACCGGCACGCGCGCGGGCGCAGGCGAAGCGCGACACGGCCAAAGGGCGCAAGCCGGCCACGAAAGTTTCCGCGAAACGGTCACGAGCGGTGCGCACTGCGCTCAAGCACGAAGGCCATAGCGCCGTATCGTCGAAGGCCCTCGCGAAACAGGCGCGGACAAGCGCGCGGAAACGTTCCGCGAGCAGCCGCTCCGCTTCTGCGAAGAAGGCGGCACGCACCCGCGCGCGCAACGCCTGACGTGTCGAACGAGCAACGTCTCCCGAGGTTCGCTAGCGAACCTCGGCGTGACTCTGCGCGAGGCGCGAGCCGATCGTAAACTCGATCGTCTGACCGCGACTGACGACGAGTGGACCGCTCGACGCACGACCATTGCCGCCGATGGGCGTGGCGACAATCCGGAAGTCACTTGCGCCGTAGAGCGTTGGATCGAGCGCAAAGTGAGCCGAATTGACGCCACTCACCGTGCCGATCCGTGACGGCAGTCCGCTGCTCAGCGCATAGATATCCATGTCGAGGAAGTTGTCATTCTTGACATTGAGCAGAATGCGGTCGGGCTGATTCGTGTCCACGTCGTACGCGTTGCCGGATCGGCAACTGGCGAGCGCCAAGGGTCCCAACAGTGCGCCGGCCAGCAAGACCGCCATCGATCGTCGAATCCGCATCGGTTCCCCCTGAATTGGTGAGTGGAAGCCAACCACCCTTGCGCAAAACGAAAGCCGAAGTAGGTGTTCTGGTGCGCATATTGGTGTGTCCGCTTCAGCAAAAAACGACGCGCACGCGGAGATGGATCGGGGATGTCATTCACAACGCGAGCTCTGATCTCTGCAACGCTCGCTGCCGCGATGAACGCATGCGGCAGCTCACGCGATGCGTCGCCCGTACAACCGGAGGTAAGCGACGCCGACGTACACCACTTCGTCGCAGCACTGAAGCAGCTCTCACCGTCGGACTCCGCGTGCAATGCATTCTCCGTGTACCTCGGCCAGGCAACACGTGGACTGGATGCATACCGTCGCAAATTCGACGTCGATCAGCGAGCGCTGTGCGTCGCCGTGCGAAAGAGCCCGCAGCGATACGCCGCGCTCGACGCGAAGCTCCCCGCGCTCGATTCAGCGGCGAGTATGGTGGGCGTCGTGTTCAATCGCTTTGCCGCTCTGCATCCACTGGCAAATTCGCCGGGAGTGTATTTCATCGTCGGTAACGGGATCGCCGGCGGGAACACCATCGGCGGCCGCCATCCGATCGTGCTCGTCGCGATGGAGTTGAACCGGTCCGTCGACGGACTTGCCAGAGTCGTGGCGCACGAACTGACGCATACGCAGCAGGACTTTCCACTCATCGGCGCAATGAATGGCGGTCCGGAGTTCTGGCGCGGATCGCTTCTTCGGCATTCGATCATGGAAGGCTCGGCCGATCTCGTCGCGGAGCTGTTGACGGGCCAGCCCATTCGAAACGAGTACGGTGAAGCGCACGAAGCGGAGCTGTGGAATGAATTTCAGCGCGATGCTCACAGCAAGAACTACTCGCGCTGGCTGTACAACGGCTGGAACAGAAAAGCGCTCGGCGAACGTCCGCCCGATCTGGGCTATTGGCTGGGCTATCGCATTTCGAAATCGTACTACGATCACGCCCGAGACAAACGCCACGCTCTCGACGAAATACTGGCGATCCGCGACTTCGATCAGTTTCTCGCGGACAGCAAATATGTCGGGCGCTGAAGCCTGCCTCGCTACGAAGTAGCAAGCCCGGGAATTGTTGAGATTGCAGCCAGTCGGCCGGTGACGCGAGAAGAGCTGACGAGGGTCGTGAGCCGCAACCGGGCGGAACGACTTGAGGGTGCGGAAGCTGATCGCGTTGCTCACACCACATTCAGCGTGCGCGTCGCGCACGTGCCACCAATCGCAATGAATTCACGCTGCAATACGCCGCACTGCAATATTTGCAGTCGAGAGGCACGGTGTCTGCCGATGCAGCGCGTATGTCGCTAAGGACTTTTTTATCTGCAGACGGAACGACGTGGACGGCTTGGCGCGTCGACTCAGGCCGGGCCGCCGTCGTGCCCGGAACTCCCACCGAGTGGCTCGCATTCAAGAACGACGACGACACCGAGCGTCGTCGCCTCCTCAAGTTCCCCGATGACTGGGAGGCGCTGTCGGATCAGCTTCTCGATCTTTTGCGCCGAATGGCCGAGCCCGTCCTGCCGAGACGCATGACGCCGCCAGAGGGCGCGCCGAGACAGGAAACGCCTGATTCGTCTCCGGACGAGTAACGCCAATCAGGATCTGACGCTTCTAGCGCGCGCGGCACGCGCACCGTAAGATCGACGCGTAACTGCTCGGGATGCGATTCAGCCGACCCTCATCATGACCGGAGGATGGCATGACGACGCCCATTCCGCCGCGCGCCGATGGCGCGCCCGTCTCAGTGCCGATGTCCACGGCGCTCCAAGACGAAAATGCCCTCAAACGAGCCTTCCTCGCTGACTACGCCGCGTTGAGCGCGGAGGCGCGCGCCGATCTCGGCGACGCCGCCGTTGCTCTGGCGACAAAAGTCGTCGAGGGTGCGTTCGTTCGCGCGTGGGATTCACGTGCGAAGATCAAGACGCCGGAGGAGCTGCATCAGTTCCTCGTGGACGACGTTCATCATGCCGCGGCTCGCGCGCTGAGCCGACGTGCCGCGGCCCATCGTTTCGCGGCGCATGGCAACGCTGACACGAAGCACGCGACCAACGGCACTATGGATCCCGAGATTTCGTGGGAACACATTCAGCACGCGTTGCACGGCGAGGAGCACACGCCGGGCACGCTCGCCGCTGTTGCTGCCGCCTCTCGTCATGAAGCGGCAGATCACATCGCTGGCGTTGGGCGCTCGCGCGGCACATGGATCGCACTCGCGCTCGCCGCAGCCGTGGTTGGCATCGTGATTGGCGGCATCGTCACGATGAACGTCGTGGCTGCGAAGGGGAAGGTAGCGAAGGCGGTCAATGATCCAGACGCGCGTCCGATCATCACGCCCGCCGCGCGGAGCGGCGCGGTGGATCTCACGGACGGCAGCAAGGTGACCATCGCGCCGGAGTCGAAGCTGATGATTCCGAAATCGTTCGGTCCGGACGTGCGCGGTGTGAGACTCGAGGGCACGGCCACATTCGACGTCGCTCCGGGGCTGAAGAACGAATTCCAGGTGTACTCGAAGAATGCGATCGTCACCGCGAAGGGAACGTCGTTCACTGTCAGCGCGTACGCCATCGATTCCGGCGTCACCGTGATCGTCACCGACGGTTCAGTGGAAGTGAAGCGCGGAGAAGAGACGCAGATCGTTGCCGCGGGCGCAGGAGTCGTCGTTCTTTCCAGCGCTCCGCTGCGCGCGCCGACACCGGAAGAGAAGGATGCGGCGACGTCATGGAAGACGGGCACGCTGTCGATCACGAACAAGCCGCTTCGTACGACGCTCACTCTGCTGAAGCGGTGGTATGGCTTCGAGATCGGCGTGCCGAAGACGGAGTACCTCGAGCGGCCCGTCACGCTGCGCGCTTCGATGGACTCATCCATGCAGGCGATTCGGGGAGTCGAGCAAAGCACGGGGCTCAAATTCGGATTCTACGGAACCAACATGGCCTTCAGCGATTCGGGAGACAAGAAGCTCAAGCGCCAGTAGTTCGCGGATTGATCGTGCGCTCTTAAGACGCGTCGGAATATCCGGTGTGAACCAGCACGAGTCGAGATGAGTACAAGAAACCACGAGCCGATCGCGTGCTGCGCGATCGGCTCGTGCTTTACGTTCGGCCATTGCATCCGCCCCTGTCATAGGGGTGTATTGCGCAAGTGCCCACACGTTTTGTCTGCTAACGCTCTCGACTACAGTTCCACAACCGACGAGCCGACACTCAGACACTCCGGCGATTTTGAACGTATGAGCGCGATGCCCTAATCGGGGTCGCGACTTCCGCCGGTGCAGCCGTCTCCTGTGATGCCGAGGGTGCGCGTCGGTGCGAGTCGTCAAATCGATCATCAGGTTTTTCCGGCCATTGCAGCGCAGGCTTCCGCTGATGATGGCGGGGCTGCTCTGCGTCGTCGTTGCGACGTTCGGATTGCTGGTCGAGCGCGAGCTCAAGAGCGCATTCGAAACGGCGGCGACGCAGCGTCTCTCCATCGCCGCACAACGGCTCGCGAGCATGTTGTACGGCTCGGCGGGTGCGATGCGGAAGGAAATTACAGGACTCGCCGCGGATACATCCGTGGTCGCCGCACTCGAGCATCGGAGCAACGATACCAGGCTGAGCGCCATCACCCGGCTCGAGCGCAAACGCCCTGACAATGGACAACCGTTGACGCGCTCTCTGTGGACGGCCGATTGTCAGTTGCTGCTCATCGTTGGACCACTACAGCACAGTTCGATTGCGCAAGTGTGTCCAGGTGCGGCATCGACAGCGGACGCGTCTCCGCCTGGAGTGGGTCTGCTCGCGCAGCGAGGTGACAGTGTGTTCATCACTGCGAAAGCACCCGTGCTGGGACCAGCGCGCGACACCATCGGCTTCATCGTGGACGTGCGTGTTTCCTCGGGCGGAGCACGAGCCGCAATTGCGGGGCTCATTGGGAAAGGCGCCTCGGCCATGTTCGGCAATGCATCAGGGCCGGACGTGTGGACGAATCTCGCGAAGAGCGTCGAGGGTCCGCCGCGCCCCATCGAGCGCGGCGTGCCGATGATCTACACTCCAGCAAGCGGAACGCGCCAAATTGGAATCGGGATGTCGATTGCAACAACGCCGTGGCTGGTGTGGGTGCAGATGCCTCTCGCCAATGCCGTCGCGGGCGAGTATCAGACGCTACGCAACCTCTCGTTCATCGCGCTGGCGTGCATCATCATCGGCGTAACGGGAGCGTGGATGCTGAGCAGCTATCTGACACGTCCACTGGTGGAGTTGACGCGTGCAACGAAGGACATCGCCAACGGCAATTATTCGCGGCGCGTCGACACATTGTCGGATGAAGACGAGCTTGGCGCTCTCATGTCGTCATTCAACGGCATGGCAGAGAAGGTCGAAGTCTCGAATCGCGAGTTGAGCACGCTGGCGCAGGAGCTCGAGAACCGCTATCACGAAGCGCAGACGCTCGCTGAGGAGCTCGAGATGTCGAACCGGGAATTAAACAAGGCGGCGGAGGCAACACGCACCGCGCATCAACAGATGGAAGTCGCGCAACTGTTGCTGGACGAAGTCATGACGCAGGCGCCTGTCGGCATTGCCGTGTTCGACGACCATCTCCGCTTCGTGCGCGTAAACGCGGCACTGGCCACGATGGATGGCGTGCCGATGGAGCAGCATGTCGGCAACCGGCCGTCGGGCGTCATGCCGGCTGGCTGCATCGAGGAAGCAGAGTTGGCAAGCGTTCTCGCGTCCGGGCAGATCGTAGCTGGACAGCGATCGACGTGCGCGCTCGAGGGTGGGGCGAAGCGAAACTGGCTGACCAGCTATTTTCCCGTGCGTGGCACCGATGGTGACGTTACGGGTGCCGGCGTCATCGTTCTCGACACGACAGCGCATTCCGAGCTCGAGGCGCAGCTCTTACAGGCGCAGAAGATGGAGGCAGTAGGTCGTCTCGCTGGCGGTGTCGCGCACGACTTCAACAACCTGCTCACGGTCATCTCGAGCTATAGCCAGATGGCGCTCGAGACACTGCGTCCTGGGGAGCCGCTGTACGCGGACATGCATGAGATCCGCAGTTCGGCGGACCGTGCGTCGCGATTGACGCGCCAATTGCTTGCGTTCAGCCGGAAGCAGGTCATGCAGCCGCAAAAGCTCGACCTCAATCACGTAGCGGCCGAGATGGAAAAGATGCTGCATCGTCTCATCGGGGAAAACGTCGTGCTGGTATTCGAGCTCGCCGTCGATCTCGGTGAGGTGACGGCGGATCCTGGACAGATCGAGCAGGTGCTGATGAATCTCGTGCTGAACGCACGCGACGCGATGCCGGAGGGTGGGCGGCTCGTGGTTGCGACGAGCAATGTGTCAGTGAGCGTCGAAGGAGCGCGCGAGGACTCGTCGCTGCGCGCGGGAGATTACGTCACGCTGCGAGTCAGCGATACCGGCACGGGCATGAGCGAGGAGACGAAGACGCATCTCTTCGAGCCATTCTACACGACGAAGGACACGGGGCAGGGCACAGGTCTTGGCTTGTCGACGGTATATGGAATCGTGAAGCAGTCCGGAGGCGAGATTCGCGTTCACTCCGAGAGTGGACGTGGATCCGCGTTCACCGTCTATCTTCCGCGGCTCGAAACCCGGAAGGAGCGGATTGAGCGCGGTGGCGCAGTGCCGGAGATGCCGTTCGCTGGATCGGAGACGATATTGCTCGTCGAAGACAACGCCGCGCTGCGCAATCTCGCGCTGAGAATTTTGCGTGGTGCCGGATATCATGTTCTCGAAGCGCGAAGCGCAAATGCAGCGATCGAGCTCGGGAAAAGCTATTCCGACGATATCCATCTGCTGCTCACCGACGTCGTCATGCCGCAGATCAGCGGACGCGTCGTCGCCGAGGGGCTGCAGACGCTGCGGCCCGGAATGCGCGTGCTGTTCATGTCCGGTTACGCCGACGACATTGCGATCAACCACAGCGTCCAGTCGGCGCACTCGGATTTTCTGCTGAAGCCGTTTACACCAGACCAGTTGATGCAGCGCATTCGCGAGGTGCTCGACGGGCGTGGCCCGACGGTTCGGCGGCGACTTGCCGATGAGGTGAGTCGACTGTCGATGAGCTGAGGCGCGCTGACTACCAACTGACATCGTGCTTTGCGTGTATCACTTGATGTACGGCCGTCATCACTCACACGTCAGGAACGATCATGTCACGACTTGCCACGTCAATTGCTCTGATGGGCGCACTCACGATTGCGTCCGTCGCGCACGCGCAGCAGCAGGACAGAGGGATGGGACCTCCTCCCCGTGGTGGACTCGGTGGTGCTCCGGCAGGCTCGCCGATTGGCGCTCCGCAGCGTGATCTCGCGAGTGAGCTCCTCGCTCAGACGGGTGAGCTCAAGCTCACCGATCAACAGGTAACGCGGCTCGCTGCGATCGCTCGGCGCAGTGCGGATCGGCGCCAGTCGCTGCGGAAGAGTGTCGACTCGATGTTTGCGTCGCGTCAGTCGCCGCCCCCAGCTGGCCCGGGGTCGTCGCGGAGATTCGCTCCATCCGCCGAGCAGTTGGCGACGTTGCAGAAGATGCGCGATCAGTCTCACGCTGATCTGCGCGACGCGATTTCAGTTCTCACTGCCGATCAGCAGGCGACGGCGTGGGAAGGAATGGGTCGTCGTGGCGGTGGGGGTCGTCGAATGGGGATGTTTGGTGGCGGTGTCGGCGGCGGCATGAGCAGAGGTATGATGCCTCGTCGGTCGGGCATGCCCAGATCTCGTTCGCCTCAGCCGCCTCCCGCACCAGCTGAGCGATAAGGCCAAACGCAACGGCAACGTCAACTACGGATTTTTTTTACGCAGAGGATTGCAGAGGTCGCGGAGGCCGCAGAGGTCGCGAAGACTGCTAGTCGATCCGCCACTCGTCGTTGTCGCGTTGTCGCGTTGTCCTCCGCGGCCTCTGCGAACCTCGGCGATCCTCTGCGTAAAAAATTGTAGTTGTAGTTGTAGTTGTAGCTGTAGCTGTAGCTGTAGCTGTAGCTGCAGTTGCAGTTGCAGTTGCAGTTGCAGTTGCAGTTGCAGTTGCAGTTATAGCGACCGCGCCAACGAGGATCGCGCCAGGAACGTAGAGGTCGTAGAGCCACACTTCGTGAGCCATGACCTTGAACGACTCGTCGCCCACATCGCCCGCTGTCCATAGTCCACGCGCCCTCGAGCGCAGCTGGTGGGTGCCACTCGCCTTCGTGGTCGTATCGCTGTTGCTGCTCGCGATGCTGCCCGTTGTCGTCAATCGGCGCCTGACTGTCGTTCGCCATGAGCTCGCGGACGTCACCGAGCCGGCTCGCGTGTTGTTGAGTGAAATTCAGGCTGCGCTCAACACGGAGTTGTACGGCATCGTGGAGATCGCCCACAGCCCCACCGATCGCGGCATCGACAGATACACGCAGGGGCTCGAGGATCAGCGGCACGCGGAGCGGGAGATGGAGCCGCTGATTCGCGGCATGGACTCCGACGCCGTGGCGCGATTTGCGACGCTGCGCACAAGTGCTGCACGATGGAATGCGGAGGTCTCGCGTCGATGGCTGCTTCCACACGCGAGTCCTGACACGGCCGACCGCAACGCGGCGGCGCGCGAGCAGATCGCCACGGAAGTGCTGGCGGCGACGGAGCGTCTCGACTCGCTCCTGGACAACCGTGCCGCAATGCAGCGCAATCGGATCGAAGCACTCGCGCAGAACGACGTGCTGTTACCGCTCGCTCTGGTTCCGCTCATGATCGTGTCCGCACTGATCATCTATCGCGCCGGCCGGCGGATGTACTTCTTCGCGAATGAGGCCGAGCGCAGACGGCTCGCACTCGCACGCGCAATGGAAGCGAAGGCGGGACTCATGCGCGGCGTGACCCACGATCTCAAAAACCCTCTCGGCGCAGCGAGCGGCTATGCTCAGCTGCTCGATGAGGGAATCGTCGGGCCGCTCAACACTGACCAGCGCGATCGCGTGCGGAGAATCAAGCGACTCGTGTCAACCGCCGTCGAAACGATCAACGACCTGATGGAGCTGTCGAGCGCGGAATCAGGTGAGTTGCAGATCGCGCGCACGCCCATCGACGTGAGTCACCTCGTACCAGAAGTCGTCGCGGACTATCAGGCTGCCGCGCAGTCCGCGTCGTTGCACATGTCCATCGAGAAGTCGGCTGAGGCGATGAACGTGCAGACGGATCCGAGGCGCGTGCGGCAGATTCTGGGCAATCTGCTTTCGAACGCGATCAAGTACACGCCGGCGGGGGGCAGTGTGCAGATTCGTCTTCAGCCAGACATGGCCGCACCGCATCCCGCGACAGCCGGTGACTGGTACGCCATCGAGGTACGCGATACAGGCCTTGGAATTCCCGCGGAACATCGGGAAGACGTCTTCACCGAGTTTTATCGGTTGCCAGGCGCGCAGAAGATCGCGGACGGCACCGGTGTTGGTCTCTCCATCAGTCGACAGCTTGCACGTTTGCTCGGCGGTGATCTGACACTCGAGAGCGCAAACGGAGACGGTTCGGCGTTCACGCTGTGGCTGCCGCGCAACGACCGGCGAAGAGGAGAGAGCACTACTGGACGTTGAGGCGACAATCGTGAAGCTTTGCACGGATGCTCACGCCTCTGCTCGCACTCGTCGTCGCCGTCTCCGATTCAGCGACGTTCATTCGCGTCAATCAGGTTGGATATCTTCCCGACGCGCCGAAGGTCGCCATCGCGTGTTCGCTCGGCAACGCAACGCCGGGCACATTCGTCGTCAAGGATGAACGAGGGCGCACGGTGTTCGGTCCTCGGCGCGCTGAGTCGGGCGGCGCGTTCGGTCCATGCGTGACGGTCCATCGACTCGACTTCACCGCACTCCACAAGACGGGTCGCTATCGCATCGTTGCCGGCACCGATAGTTCGTCCGTGATTCGAATCGGACCGCGTGTCTACGATGGTGCCGCTGACACGCTGCTCTACTACATGCGTCAGCAACGCTCGGGCTGGAATCCATTGTTCAAGGATTCGGTGCACACGCGTGACGCGATCATCGTGGATTCTCCGCGTGCGGGTGAAGTCGTCTCAGTGTCGGGCGGATGGGCAGATGCATCGGACTACCTGCAATACGTCACGACCTCGGCGTATGCGACGTATGTGATGATGATGGCGTATCGCGATCATTCATGGGCGTTCGCCGATCACTTTGACGCGAATGGTGTCGCTGGCTCGAACGGCATCGCGGACGTTCTCGACGAAGCGCGTCATGGCCTCGAATGGCTGTCGCGCATGTTTCCCGATTCGTCGCTGATGTTCAACCAGATCGCCGACGATCGCGATCACGCGTTTTTCGATCTGCCGAACAACGACTCGTCGGACTACGGATGGGGCAGGGGCAAGGAGCGGCCCGTCTATCCCTGCACGGGCAAGCCGCAAGGACTCTTTCAGCACAAGAATCGGTCGACGGGCTATGCGTCAACGGCGGGAAAGTACGCGTCGGCATTCGCGATTGGTGCGCGCATGTTCGCGGATCGAGACTCGGCGTTCGCATCCGTGCTTCGCCGCAAGGCGCGGATGGCGTATGAGATCGGGCGAGCGAATCCCGGCGTGTGCCAGACTGCGCCAGGCCGAGCGCCTTACTTCTATGAAGAGGACAACTGGACTGACGACATGGAGCTTGGTGCCGCGGAGCTTCACGCGTTGACCGGTGATCGCGCGATGCTGGCCGAGGCAATCGCATACGCGCAGCAGGAACCGAAGACGCCGTGGATGGGCGCGGACACAGCGAACCACTATCAATGGTTTCCGTGGCACAACAACGGGCACTACGAGATCTGGCGCAATGCGACGACTCGCGCCGACACCATGACTCGGGTGCAGATGGCGGAGTTCTATCGTCGGGGACTGGAGGCTGTCGCAGGCCGCGCGGAGAATGGATTTCGCATTGGTGTGCCGTTCATCTGGTGCTCGAACAATCTGATGGCGTCATTCGCGACTCAGGCGTTGCTGTATCGCAGAATGACTGGCGACAATCGCTATCGTGGATATGAGCAGGCTGCGATCGATTGGCTGTTCGGCACCAATCCATGGGGAACATCGATGGTGATCGGCTACCCTCACGACGCTGTGACGGCAACGGACCCACACTCCGCCGTCTCGGCGCGTCTCGGTGTGGACAAGCTGCTCGGCGGCTTGCTCGATGGTCCTGTGTATCGCTCGATCTATCAGAACCTGCGCGGTATCACGTTACATCACTCGGATCGCTATGAACGGTTCAACACAGGGCGGATGGTTTACCATGACGACCTCGGTGACTACTCGACGAACGAGCCGATCATGGACGGCACTGCGAATATGACATACCTAATGTCGGCATTGGCGTATCGGCGGAGTACCTCACCACGCATGGGTTCGCGGTAATTGCCGCACGGGCGGGAAACAGTGTCGTACGACACGCCGCACGAC
>JBDUCR010000513.1:0-16087 GCA_040003345.1 bacterium | reverse complement strand
CGAATGTGCTCGTAGATCTCGTCGGTGATCACCCACACGTCGTGCTTGATGCACAACTCCGCAATCATCGTCATCTCGGCGCGCGTGAACACCCGGCCAGTCGGATTGTGCGGCGTGTTGAGGACGATCGCCTTCGTGCGTTTCGTGAAGGCCTTGGCGAGACGATCGGGGTCGAGGGTCCAGTGCGGCCGCTCGAGTGGAACGAAGGTGGGAACCGCGCCGGCAAGAATCGCGTCGGGACCGTAGTTCTCGTAGAAGGGCTCGATGATGATGACCTCATCACCTGGATCGATCAGCGCGAGAAACACCGACGCCATCGCTTCTGTTGCACCGCAGGTGACCGTGACCTCTCGATCATGATCCACCACCATGCCATACCATCGCCTGTACTTCTCGGCGATCGCGATGCGCAGCGCCGAGCTGCCCCAGGTGACGGCGTACTGATTGATGTCGCCATGAATCGCGGCGCACGCGGCGTCCTTCATCGGCTCCGGCATCGGAAAATCCGGAAATCCCTGCGCGAGGTTGACGGCCTCGTGCTGGTTCGCGATACGCGTCATCTCACGGATGACGGATTCGGTGAAAGAGTGCGTACGGCGTGCAGCAAGCATCAGTTGGATTCGTTTGAGAGGTTTGAAGTTGTGCCGCCGCCGGGCCGACCACTAGTGGCCAAAATTGTCATCCCGCAGGAGCGAGCGGAGCGAGCGAGTGTCGGGATCTTCTTTCGTGGCGATTATATCTGGCCACGGTGCGGCGCGCATTGGATCCCGACACTCGCTTCGCTCCTGCGGGATGACACGCTCGCTTCGCTCCTGCGGGATGACACACTCGCTTCGCTCCTGCGGGAGGACAATGGCTACGCAGTTCTATCGCCCCGCAATCCGCGCGAGTGCGGCTCGAATGAGCTCAGGCGCCGAGGCGCCTTTCGATCCACTCTCGAGTGCGCCTCGCACCGCCTTCTCGGCGTCGGCATTGGAGTAGCCAAGCGACACCAGCGCTCGGATCGCGTCCTCCGTACTCGGCGACGCGCCACGCCCGACACCGGACTCGACTCCGGACGCCTGCAGCTGATCCATCTTGTCGGCGAGATCGAGAATCATCTGCTCGGCTTTCTTGCGACCGACGCGCGGCACCGATTGCAGCACCGCGACGTCCTTGTCGCGTATTGCGCGCACGAGACGGTCCGCTGTGAGCGACGACAACAGTCCAAGCGCCAATGCTGGCCCGACCCCCTTTGCGCCGAGCACCTTCTGAAAGACGCGTCGTTCGTATGCTGACGTAAAGCCGAAAAGCTGCCAGCCATCTTCCTTCACGACGAGAAAGGTGTGCAGCATGCACGGCTCGCCAACCTTCGGCAGCACTTCATACGCGCTGAGCGGAACCGCCAGCTCGTATGCCACTCCGCCGTCAGTGAAGATCTCGACGCGATCGAGCTCCTTGCTGATCAGCTTTCCGGCGACTTGAACGATCATGGGCGACGTGTGCTCGGCGGCGGTGAAAGCAACGACGACGCAGACGCGCGCGACGGCTCACGCACGCGGCCAATCGTGTCGATGCGCGGAATGCCAGCACTCATGAGACATGCGAGCGCGGCGGCGACGCCGTCTGCCGCGTCGTTCGGCTGCGGAACGGTCTTGAGTCGCAGCAAGCGCATGATCATGAACTGCACTTGCTCCTTCGTCGCTCCACCGCTACCGACGACTGCCTTCTTGATCTCGGCCGGCGCAAACTCGTTGACGACGATTCCCCGCTGCTCGGCCGCGAGAAGAATCACTCCGCGCGCATGGCCGAGCACGACGGTGGTGCGCACGTTGCGCGAGTAGAACACGTCTTCGACCGAGAGCGCATCCGGCTGGTGTCGCTCGATGAGCTCCTGCACACCCTCGTAGATCTCGCGGAGTCGCATAGGCAACGCGTCGCGCGACCGTGTGCGAATGACGCCGCACTCCACGAGCACAGGCGTTGCGCCGCCGCCACCGCGCACGACGCCGTATCCAGTGTTGGCCGTGCCCGGATCGATGCCGAGTACGAGCACGAGTTGTCGCTTATGCCTGGAGGTCTTCCAGATCGGCGTCGTCGACGTCGAAATTGCCCCACACCTTCTGCACGTCGTCGAGCTCCTCGAGCGCTTCGATCAACTTGAACAGCGCCGAGATGTCGTCCTTGCTCGTGACGGGAATCGTGTTCTTCGGCACCATTGCGAGTTCTGCGTCCGACGACACGATGCCTTTCGCATCCAGTGCAGCCTTGACCGCGTACAGCGAGTTCGGCTCGGTGGTCACGATGTAGAGGTCGTCTTCGCGACGGAAGTCTTCGGCGCCTGCCTCGAGTGCCGCCTCGAGCGTCGCGTCTTCGTCAGCGTACTTCGTGGCGTCGAGCTCGATCTGCCCCTTCTTGTCGAACATGAACGACACAGAGCCAGGCGTTCCGAGGTTGCCGCCGGCGCGCGAGAACTTGTGGCGTACGTCGGCAACGGTGCGCGTCGGGTTGTCCGTCATGGTATCGACGATCAGCGCGACACCGCCTGGGCCGTACCCCTCGTACGTCGCTTCCTGAATGTCGTTCCCCTTGAGCTCACCGGTGCCATTCTTGACCGCGCGCTCGATGTTGTCTTTGGGCAGCGACTTGGCGCGCCCCGCATCGATGGCCAGTCGCAACCGCGCATTCGCCGCCGGATCGCCGCCGCCGAGCTTGGCGGCCATGGTGATCTCGCGAATGAGCTTCGTGAACAAGACACCACGTTTAGCGTCGGTTGCCGCCTTGTAGTGCTTGATGTTCTTCCACTTACTATGTCCTGCCATAGCTCTATCAGTCGGTTCTGTTGTTCGATCGGACTCGAGGTCGGAAATATAGCCAGCGTGTCATCTCGCAGGAGCGCAGCGACTTTCGGGATCTGCGTTGCGCAAACCGCGGCCGGTCAAAGCTATGGCGCCACTCGGATCGCCAACTGTGCCTTGAACCCCGTCATGTCCGCATGGGTCGTCGTGTTCGCTTCGGTCATCGTCGCGAGCTTTCCAACCGTGTAGCCCACGCTCGGATATGCTGCGAATCCGGATCCGCCAATCCGCGTGCGAACTCCCAAAGTCGCGAGATAGCTCGACTGCGAGCGGTCCGGCGTCACTCCAACCGGAACGCTCACAATGTTCTGCAGCCAGTGGCGACCCTCGACGCTCGGCTCAACAACGGTGCCCAGCATGTGAAATCCGAGTCCGAGATATCCGTTCGCGATGTTCTCTTTGCCCGCTGGATCGCCCGACGCATAGTTGCCTGCTGCACGAAACACGTTGTACGCCGCAATCGTGACGTCAGTACCGGACACAGTGTTCGTCAGAACGCCCTGCGCGATGAGCCGGTTGCCGGTGTTGTAGACCGACGTACCGGCCTGGTCGTCGCCGAACGCCGAGTACGTCAGCCCGAACGAAACGCGTCCGTTGCCTGCGGTGTGATCGACGCCGACGCGCGCGCGATACTCGTCGCCCGGCTGAAAGTGCAACGTCGTGCCTGGCAAGTTGAAGGGATCGTACTGCTGCGAGCGACGCACCGAGCCACCGAAGCCGATGTTCCACTCGCCGATCGGTCGCGCGACAGCAATGCCTCCGGTAACGGCGAGACCGGTTCCCATGTTCGAGATCGGGAACGCAAGAAAGTCGCTGCCAATGCGTCCGGCTGCCGTCACCTGATCGACATCCACAGTGGACTTGCCAGTCGGGAGATTCAGTCCGCCTGTGATCACCACGAAGTCGGTGCCGAGCGACAGGTTGCCGCGAAGCTGCGTGTCCGTAAGGCCGCTGATCTCACTCACGGCGCCGCCCGTCGTCACGCGTGCACGCGCGTACGACGTGCCGACGTCAAAGGTGAAGCGCGAGCCCAGCGGAATCGTCACGAACACTGGAATCGCGAGCTCGGAGATCGTTTCGTCATTCGGCGTCTTGACTCTGTATTGCATGAACTGCGGTGCGAACCGAAGCTCGCTGTCGAACACTGATTGTGCGCCGAGCGACGGCGCAATGATGGCGGCCACGGCGAGCGGAAGCAGACTGCGCATGTGCCGGCTCATGGACGCTTGATGATGATCGTGACCCTGGCGGAGCCGGCCGGATTGTCAGTGCCAGTGCCTGCGGACACTGGATCCTTTGATCCTGGTGCGCCCGCTGCGCTTCCGCCGCCGGACGCCGCGCCGGTAGCTGAACCGGACGCCGATGGGTTGAGATCTCCCGCCGTGTTTTGCGCCGTCGAGCCGAGTCCTGCAGTGGTGGTCGAGCCCAAGCTACCCAGCGTGACCGCCGCGCCTTCCGGCGTCCCTCTTAGACTCGTCTCGACGCTTGCGCGAGTGACTGCACCGCCGGCGGTTACCTGGCGCACATCCTGACCCTTCTGCTGCGCCGACTGGAAACCCGGGTCGATGCGAATGGCGTCGTTGAAAAAGCGACTGGCATCGTCATAGCGTCCCTGATCCTCAGCCGTGAGTCCGCGACTGTACGCGAGGAACGCCTGAATCGACCGAGTGGGCCGCTGCTCGATCGCATTGCGCTCTGCAGGCGTGAGCGTCACACCAAGCTGCGTGAAGAGGTCGAGCGCGATTTTCTTCTCGAGATTGAACACGGCCTCGAGCTGATCGGACGCATTCGTCGATCCCTTGATCTGGCTCGTCGACACGTCGACGACCGCTGCGTCAGCGCGCAGGTCAAAGGCGCCAACCTGATTGAGCGAGCCTTGCACCACGCGTCCCGCTCGCAAAAGCTTGCCCGCGCGGACATTGCTCGCCGCGTCGGTCGCGCCGCTCTTCTGCAGCTGCATCTCGTCGAGCAACGCCTGCATCCGCGACCGCTCCACCAGCGTGAGTTGCGACGAACGCGCGAGATCGGTGGTGAGCAGATCAGCGAAGCCGCGCTCGAGGGGCTTGAGCGATGAATCCGGTCCGGAGAAACGCATCGGCATCACGGCGATCACAGTCGGCGATGCCGGCTGACCGGCAAGGCGCGATTCCTGTTGCACGGCAGCCTTGGCGTCCGCCACGATCTCCTTGCGCGTGAGTGCGGCAAGGCGCGATTGCAGCTGACTGCGCACGCGGCTCGTCCGACCGTACGTGATGTACGACGAATACGCGAGCTTTGCAGCGGGAAGATCGCCAAGCTCCTCGTCGGCAAGGCCGAGATACAGCGCCGTCGTTCCATCCTTGGAATCGAGCTTCATCGACGTCTCGAGCGCCGAGCGCGCCTCCTGATAACGATTCGCCTGATAGTACGCGATGCCGAGCGAGCGGTTGACCGCCGCAGAGCTCGGGCTGGTCTTCTGCTGCTGCTCGAGCCGCGCGATCGATTCTCCTGCGGAGAGGCCGCCGGTCGCGCACGCAGCGAGCCCCGCAAGAAGAATCGTCGAGACGACAGACTTGTATATGTGCATGATGTGCATGCAACCGCCTCCTAGCGGTCCGGGTCCAGCATGTCTTCGAAGCGCATCCATTGCGCGTAGAAGTACAGATCCACGTAGCCCGTGCCCCCGTTGCGATTCTTCCGCACGAGCAGCTCGGTCGCACCCTCGATACCTCGGGCGCTATCGTACATCCCCTCGCGGAACAGTGCGAGGACGACGTCAGCGCGCTCCTTCACCGCGCCTTGTGCACCGAAGTCGTCGAGCACGGGACGACGGTCTCCGCGCGCAGCGAGTCCCGGCAGCGGCGCGGTCACCAGCACGGCCACACGCGCATCGAGCGCGAGCTGCTTGAGTGCCCGAATCGCCGTGGCCGCCTCCTCCTCTGTATCGCGCACACCAGGGAGCAGTGCGTACAGCCCATCGACGACCACCAGCTCGACATCCCGCAACGCCGCGAGCTCGTCGGCAATGGCCACCACGCCCCGCGTCGACGCCCTCTCGATTATAGGCAGATCGTCGCGGAGTCTGACCGCGGCAGCGCCAACGCCGGCGCGCGTGACTTCGTCGAGCGAGCCGCGACGCAGGTCGTCGACCCGCGTACGGCCCTCGATCGCGAGAAGGCGTTCATGAACGCGCTCGGGAAGCATTTCGCCGGAGTAGAACAGCGCCTTGTGCGCTCCCTGCGAGACGCGAAGCGCCACCGCTAGCGCGAAGGCGCTCTTGCCACTCGCGACGTCTCCCCCGAGAACAACCAGGTCGCCACGGCGCAGTCCGCCCCCGAGCAGTTTGTCGAGGCTCGGAAAACCGGAAGGAACGGTGTCAGCGGGCGTGGCCCCATCGGCAACGGCGTCGACGCGGCCAAGCAAAAGCGACAGGGGAGAGATGTCTGCGCCGCGCGGCATTGATCAAGATAGGGTTCATCGAGCGAGCGGAGCAAGGAAAATCACCCGTCCGGCAAACAGCTGAACGTCAGCTCCGTAGAGCAGACGAGAGTACCGCCAACTCGGCACGAGATGCCGCGTCCAGATAGGATGTCGCGGCGGCAGACAGAGCAACGATCTCCTTGCCGACCTGCGCGGCTCCCCCCTCGACGCTCAACTCGCAGCACCGAATGACGGGCGTCCTGATGGCTGCGGGAAGTGCCAACGTACCGAGCCAGGCTTTCGCGCCCGCACAACGCGCAACGCGAGCATCGCGATCTTCGCCGACTTCGTGTGTGCACTCGTTCGCGAGCCGCGCAGCAACGAAGCAGGCGAGCGCGACTTCACGCGCTCCACCGATAGGAGCCCGCCCCGCCAGGATGGCAAGGTGCCGGAAATGAAAGCTCGGCGCCGCGAGGGCGTAGGGAGGGAGGGTGGGTGGCACGCGTGAATCTGGATGACAGGAGAATAGGAGGATAGGAAGATAGGACGATAGGAAACGCAGACGCGACAGTCCTATCATCCTATCTTCCTATCATCCTATCCTCCTGCTCTCCGTCGTCACCCAATGGTTAGCTTCACACCATGCCTCTTCCGGCCAAATCCGTACTCTGGGTCGACGATGAGGCGGAGCTGCTCGAGCCACATCGCATCTTCTTGCGCGACAAGGGGTTCGAAGTCGAAACCGCAACGAACGCCGACGATGCGCTCGAGATGGTCCGCCGCCGTCCGTTTGACCTCATTCTGCTCGACGAGCAGATGCCCGGCACACGCGGTCTCGAAGCACTGAAAGAGCTCCGCGAGCTCGAGCCGACCCTCCAGGTCGTCATGGTCACCAAGAGCGAGGAAGACAACACGCTCAGCGAAGCACTCGGCAAGAACATCGGCGGCTATCTCGTGAAGCCGGTGACGCCGAGGCAGGTCTATGCGATGGTGTCCGGGCTGCTCGAAGGGCCGCGTATTCGCCAGCAGGTCGTCGCCCGAACATTTGTTGACCGCTTTCGCGCCATGCAGGGCGATTCGCTGCGCGACCTCGATTGGCGCGGATGGATCGACCGGTATCTCGAGATGGTGCAGTGGGATCTCGACCTCACCGCCGCGAACGAAATGGGACTGCACGAGTCGCTGCGCGGACTCTTCCCCGAGTTGCGGCGCGACTTTGCGCAGTACGTGGCCAAAGCGTATCCGGAGTGGCTCGCCAACCTCGAAGGTGACCGGCCGCCGCTGTCGATCGACATCGTGAGCGAGTACCTCATGCCCGTCGTGCAGCAGGACAAGGCGGCCGCGTTCATCGTCATCGATTGCCTGCGGCTCGACCAGTGGAAGTTCCTCGAGCCGGTCATAGCGCCGCTGTTCGAGATCGAGACGACGCATTACTTCGGCGTGCTGCCGACAGCGACGCCGTACGCGCGCAACGCGTTGTTCAGCGGACTCTTTCCGAATGAGATCGCCGCCCGCTTTCCCGATTGGTGGGGCGAGCGCGAAGACGAGACGCTCAATGCGCACGAGAAAGATCTCCTCGAGGCGCAGCTGGTCGAGATGGGACGCAAGGTGCCGGTGAAGTACGACAAGGTGTCATCGTCATACGAAGCGGACGAACTGGAGCGGCGGCTTGCGAACGCAATTGCTCCAGAGGGAATCAGTGCGTTCGTGTTCAACTTCGTCGATCTGCTCACACACGGGCGCTCAGAGTCCGCGATTCTGTACGAGGTCGCGCGCGACGAGATTGCACTGCGCCAGCTCACGCTGCAGTGGTTCAAACGCTCGGCGCTGTTCAGCGTGCTGCAGGAGGCCGCGCGCCGGAAAGTGAAAGTGCTGGTAACGAGCGACCACGGCTCGATCCACTGTCACACGCCAGCTACGGTATTTGCGAAGCGCGACGCGACGCAGAACCTCCGCTATAAATTCGGCGAGGACCTCCGCGCCGAGAATCCGGAGTATGCCCTGTTGTTCAAGAATGAGGACTCGTTGAAGCTGCCACGCCGCGGTCTGGGCGCGAACACCTTGCTGGCCACCGGCGACAGCTTCTTCGTTTATCCGACCAAGCTGCGCGAGTACCAGAGTCGCTACCGCGGGTCGTTTCTCCATGGCGGCGTGACCCCCGAAGAGTGCATTCTTCCCGTGTCGCTCCTCACGCCCAAGCGCTGACGAATGTACCGTCGTCTGTTGCAATACCTGCGTCCGCACTCGTGGCGGATGGTGGGCACGATCGCGTGCAACATCGTCGCCGCTGCGCTCGATGTGTTCTCGTTCACGCTGCTCGTTCCGTTCCTGAACGCGCTCTTTGGCGAAGCGCAGCTCATTCCGAAAACCGCGCCGACGTGGATCTCGCGGTTGCAGGATCAGCTCGTCGGCTCGTTTCTGAATCCCGCGGACCGCCTCGGCTCAGTCGAGACGATGATGGTTGCCATCATCGTCATCGTCGCCTTCAAGAACCTGTTCGTATGGCTCGGAGGGCAGCTCGGCGCGTCGCTGCAGGAGAACGTCACGCGCGACCTGCGTGACGGTGTCTTCACGCATCTCCAGCGCCTGCCGCTGCGTTACTTCCAGCGCACGAAAACGGGCCAGATCATCTCACGTGTGCTGTCGGACACCGAGCAGACCAAGGCGCTCATCACCGAGCTGGTAACGCGATCACTGCAGAGCATTGCGCAGGTCGTCGGTACGATCATCATCCTCCTCAACTATTCGGTACGCCTCACGTTCGTCGCGCTCGTCATTGCGCCGTTGCTCACGCTGTCGCTGCAGCCTGTGCTGCGCAAGCTGCGCAAGGGACACCGTCGCCTGCGCGGCGATTACGGTGAGATCACGAGTGTGCTCCAGGAAGTCGTGAGCGGCGTGCGCCTCGTGAAGTCATTTCGCGGCGAGCCGTATGAGGATCGCCGGTTCATGGAGGCGAGTCACCGGTATTCGTCGGGCATGGTGCGCATCACGCGCATCTCGTTCCTGTCGCAGCCGATGACGGAGATGATCGGCACGACGGTCGCGATGCTGATTCTGTGGATCGGTGCGAAGGAAGTGTTGAGCGGCTCGAGCGTAATGGACGCTGCCACGCTCATCACGTTCATGATCATGGTGATGCGTCTCCTGCCGCCGCTCAAGCAGCTGTCGCAAACGCCCACCACTGCGCAGCAGTCATTCGCGTCGGCCGAACGATTGTTCGAGGTGCTCGATCTTCCGACGGAGGATCAGCTCGATCACGGCACGCGCGATGTTGCGACGTTGCGCGAGTCGATCGAATTCGAGCACGTCTCCTTCGCGTACGACGACGAACCTGTCCTGCGCGACGTGAGCTTCGTCGCGCGGCGAGGTGAGGTCATCGCGCTCGTCGGAGCGAGCGGTGCAGGGAAGAGCACACTCGTCGATCTCATTCCCCGATTCTACGAAGCGACGGGTGGCCGCGTCACGCTCGACGGCGTGGACACGCGCGAGCTCAAACTCGCGTCGCTTCGCGGACTCACCGGCATCGTGAGTCAGGACACCGTGTTGTTCAACGACACCGTGCGCAACAACGTCGCCTATGGCGCCGCGGGCCGTTTCACCGACGCACAGATCGAAGCCGCGGCGCGCGCGGCAAACGCACACGCCTTCATCACCGAGCTTCCGGGCGGGTATGCGACGGTACTCGGCGAACGCGGCACGCGACTGTCTGGCGGTCAGCGTCAACGTCTCGCGATTGCTCGCGCATTGCTCACCGACCCGCCGATCCTCATCCTCGACGAGGCGACATCCGCGCTGGACACGGAGTCGGAACGACTCGTGCAAGAGGCGATTGACCGGCTGCTTGCCGGCCGCACCGTCTTCGTCATCGCCCATCGCCTTTCCACCGTCGTTCACGCAGATCAGATTCTCGTCCTCGATCGCGGCGAAATCGTCGAGCGCGGCACTCATGCCGAGCTTCTGGCGCGTCGTGGAACGTATCATCGCCTCCATACTGCGCAGCTGCAGCGCAGTGAAGGCGACGTCGCCCTCGACGCGGAACCGGCCGGAGTGAACTGACCCGATGCGCACGGTGTTTTACCACACGGCCTCTCATTGGAGCGGAACGTCACGCGCCGTCGCCGTTGCCGCGCGCGGCCTCGCTGCACAGGGTGCCGCGGTCACTGTCGTGTGCCGCGCGGGAAGCTCTCCCGAAGAGGGCTTTCGCAGTGAAGGACTCGATGTCGTCGCAGTACCGCCAACTGGCTCTATCGGTCCCGACGCGTGGCGTTTGCGCGCCGTGCTGAAGGAGAAATTCATCGAAGTCGTCTTTCTTCACACGGAACGCGAACACCTCGTCGCCAGCTCCGCGATGCGACTGGCCGAACGCGGCGCGGTCATTCGACGCGTTCCACCAGGCGGCAGTGCAACGAGTACACGTTCAGGTGACTTCGCCGGCAAGATGGCGACGTCGCTGCTGCTCTTCACGACGGAAGCGGACCGCGCGCGATCCGTTGCTGGCGATAAGGCGTTCGTCGCGCCGCTTGGAGTGGACGTCGCGAAAGTGCAGGACGTTCGCGCCGCGTCACGCGAGACGCTCGGCTACACCGACGCGACACAGCTCATCGTGTGCGTCATCGACAGGAATTCCGGCAGCCGCGTCACCACGGCGATGCGCACACTCGCGTTGCTCGCCGAACGGCATCCGGCATTGCGGCTGGCGCTTGTTGGTCGAGCGGAAGATGCGGACGACACTCGGATGCATGCTGCCGCGTTAGGCGTGACCTCACTCGTTCGCTTTTTGCGCGAGCGCGATCAGACACCGGAGCTGCTCGCCGCTGCGGATGTGGGCTGGGTGGCGGCCGATGGCGACGATGGCGCGTTGGCATGCCTCGACTTCATGGCGGCGCGCGTCCCCGTGATTGCCGAGCGTACGCCGCTCGTCTCGACGTATGTGCCGGATGGCATTGCCGGCGTGCTGCTTCCTCCCGCCGATCCGAGTGACACGGCGTCTGCAGTCGCGCGCTTTCTCGGCGACGCAGAAACACGCAAGGCGATGGGCAACGCGGGCTTCACACGCGCGAAGCGTGACTTTGGCGAGTCTGCGATGATTGCGGGATTCGTCGCGGCTGCCGCCGCTGCAGGTGACAGGACCCTTTGGGCGGCGCGTTGAAGGGAACCACTGTCGCGCACCACCTCGAGCAATTCGCGCTGCGGTTTGCGGTGGCCATTCTCCGCAGGTTCAGCTTCCGTCGCGCGGGAGATATCGGCGAGTGGATCGGCTCTCTCGGGTACAGTCCATTCGGTGTACGCCGCGAAGTCGTCGAGCGTCAGGTGCGTGCGGCATTTCCCGGACTCGCCGAGCCGGAAGTGTTGCGCATTGCGCGTGAGTCGTACGGAAATCTCGGGCGTACGAGCATCGAGACCGCCGTGCTTCCGAAGTATTCGCCGCAGGACGTCATGGACCTCTTCGAGGTCATCGAGGGATGGGAGATCGTCGAGGACACCGTGAAGCGCGGCATGGGTGTCCTCGTCGTTTCCGGGCATCTCGGAAACTGGGAGCTTGGCGGCTCGTACGTCGCCGCGCGCGGATTGTGGATGAACGCAGTGGCGCGCCGGATGCAGAATCCGCTTTTCGATGAGTATCTCACGGAGACGAGAGAGACGCTCGGCGTGCACGTCATTCGCGACGTGGAAGCGGTGAAGCGCGTGCCGCGATTGATTCGCGAAGGTGGCGTCGTCGGATTCCTTTTTGATCAGGGTGCGGCTGGCCTCGCGTCGACATGGGTGCCATTCTTTGGCCGCTATGCGAAGACGCCGCGCGGGCCAGCAGTATTTGCGCTTCGGCTCAACGCACCGATTGTGTTTGCATGCGCGGTGCGCGAGCCGAACGGCAGGTACTCGATGAAGTTCGAGGAGATCGCCGTGGAGCGCACGGGTGATCGTGAGCGTGACGTCGATGCGATCGTCGCGGCGTACACGAATGCGCTCGAGCGCTGGGTTCGAAAATACCCCGAGCAATATTTCTGGCAGCATCGCCGCTGGAAGCACCAGCGTCCGGGCACGCCGCCTGAGTTGGGAGATCCATCATGAACGAGCGGGCATCGCGAGCGCTCAAGCGCGACAAGCGCGCGTGGTTTGGCGTCATCGTCGTCGCGCTGATGGTGCTGCTGGCGATTCTCGCGCCGCTCGTGTCACATCACGATCCGCTGCGCATCGATCTCGTCAATCAGCTGCAGGGTCCGTCACCGCAGCACTGGCTCGGCACCGACATTCAGGGTCGTGACGTGTGGGCGCGACTCGTGTACGGCGCACGAGTGTCGCTGTCAGCGGGCATCGTGTCGCAGTCGATCGCGCTGTTGATCGGGCTCACGATGGGACTGATCGCAGGATATTACGGCGGCTGGATCGACGAGCTCGTGATGCGCCTTGCTGATGTGACGCTCGCTTTTCCGACGCTCTTGTTGCTCATCGCGATGGCGGCGGCGTTGCAACCCTCGCTTGGCGTCGTGTTCCTCACGATCGGCATCGTGGGCTGGGCGGGCATGGCGCGTCTCGTTCGCGGGCAAGTGCTCGTGGTCCGCCAATTCGAGTTCGTGCAGGCGTCGAAGGCGCTCGGCGCGCGCGACACCCGCGTCGTGTTGCAGCACGTGCTGCCGAGTGTGATTGCTCCGGTGTTGATCGCGGTGACGCTTGGTGTGGCGGCGGCGATCATGGCGGAAGCGGCGCTGTCGTTTCTCGGGCTTGGCGTGCAACCGCCGACTCCGAGCTGGGGGTCGATGATCGCTGACGGTCGCGATCTCAATCAACTGCGGAATGCACCGTGGACGTCGCTGGCGCCTGGTCTCGCGATTGGCGCGGCGGTGCTCGGCTTCAATCTGCTCGGCGACGCCTTGCGCGACGCGCTCGACCCGCGCCACGCTGCTAAAGCCGGCGCGATTGACGCGCCACCCTCCGCCCGAACCTGAAACGCCGGTAGCCCGAAACCCCAAACTCGAAACCGTATAGCCCCAAACCTGGATTCCGGCGGCCCGGCCAAGGGCTGTCGTGGCGGAAAATGAAACCGTAAGCCGTGAACCGTAAAACCGTGAACTGTGAACCCTTAGAGTGACTATAGATACCGACCGCCTCCGCCGCGACGAGTTTTCCTGGATGTGTGGCGGCGATACCGTCTACATGAACGCCGCCGGCACTGGCCCTCTGCCGCAGAGGTCCATCGACGCGCAGGTCGAGTTCACGCAACGTCGCGCGACTCCGCATCTCGTCGGTTTCGACGACCAGTTCGGCTCCCTCGCACGGTGTCGAATGCTGGTCGCTGAACTGATAAATGCTACGCCGCAGGACATCGCACTCGCGATCAACACCGGCACCGGAATCAATCTCGCCGCGTGGGGACTGCCACTCGGACCAGGCGATGAAGTGGTCGTTCCCGACGCCGAGTTTCCGGCGAACATGTATCCGTGGCTCGCGGCTGCGAAGGCGCGCGGGTTCACGGTACACGTGGTGCCCGTCCGCAATGGCATCATTGATGGAGACGCAATGCTCGCCGCGCTCGAGCGTCCGCACGTGCGTGTGCTGTCGGTGTCGTGGGTGGGATTCTCCAATGGCGCAGTCGCAAATCTCGATCGACTCGGCGACGCATGTCGTTCGCGCGACATTCGCTTCGTCGTCGACGGTATTCAGGGGCTCGGGCCGTTGAAGCTCGACGTCGCACGCACCGCCGTGGATATCTTCGCGTGTGGTGCGCAGAAGTGGCTGCTCTCGCCGTGGGGATCGGGCTTCACGTACGTCCGGCGCGAGGTGATGGAGTCGCTCACGCCGCAGCCGGTGAGCTGGATGTCCGTGCGCGGCTCGGACGACTTCTCGCGTCTGATCGACTACGATCTTACCTGGCGCGACGACGCACGGCGGTACGAGCAGGTGACGCTGCCGTATCAGGATTTCTTCGGGATGGCGGCGAGCCTCGAGCTGCTTAAAGAGCTTGGTGCGGACAACGTGTCGCGGCACATTCTTCGCCGCGCACACGCGCTGCTCGATGGTGCGCGCGAGCGAGGTGTCGCGCTCGTAACGCCGCTCGATGATCACGCCGGAACGGCGTCAGTACGCCCAACCGATGCCATGGCCGCCAGCGCGCGACTCGAGGCAGCAGGGGTCATTCACTCCGTTCGCGAAGGCACAATTCGTCTCGCGCCGCACTGCTATACGACCGACGATGATGTCGCGCGAACCGTCGCGGCGTTGACAGGCGCGTAGAAGACTCCGGTAGTCCGCCTACGTTGAGCGCACTCGAAGCAATGCGAAATCTCGCTTTCCCTTGCCTACCACGACGTGCCCGCCGCGAAGGAGCGCCTCGCCTGAGGGCACCAGCCGATCGGCCGCCGCGATCTTCTTCTTGTTCACCGACACGCCGCCCTGCTCGAGCAACCGCTTCGCCGCGCCGTTCGACGCCGCGAGTCCCGACGCCGTCAACAGCTTGAGCACATCGAAGCTCGAGTCAGCGCCATCGCCGACAAGCGATGAAAATTCAACTTCAGCAAACGGCGCTTCCGCACGCAAAATCACGAAGGCATCGTCCGTGAGCTCCGCCGGATCCAACGCGCCAAAAAAGAATCGCGACACCTGTTCGGCCGCCTCCAATGCCCCTTCACCGTGCACGCGACGCGTCACGTCACGCGCGAGAGCCTGCTGCGCTGCGCGCTGTTCCGGTGCGCTTTCGGTGGTTGCATCGAGCGCTTCGATCTCCGCACGATCGAGCAGCGTGAAATACCGCAGATAGCGCCCGACATCGCGATCTTCCATCGCAAGCCAGAATTGATAGAACGCATACGGCGACGTTCGCTCCGCATCGAGCCACACTGCGCCCGCTTCCGTCTTGCCGAACTTCGCGCCCGACGAGCTCGTCACCAGCGGCGACGTCAGCGCATGAGCCTCGACGCCATCGACACGGCGAATCAACTCGATGCCCGCCGTGATGTTGCCCCATTGATCGCTTCCACCGAGCTGCAGCGTCACGTCGTCGCGACGACGCAGCTCGAGAAAGTCATACGACTGCAGCAGCATGTACGCGAACTCCGTGAACGAGATGCCCGCATCCATGCGCGACTTCACGGAATCCTTCTGCAGCATGTAGTTCACGGTGAAGTGCTTCCCCGTGTCGCGCAGAAACTCCACCATCGACAGCGAGTTGAGCCACTCGGCATTGTCACGCATACGCGCCGCGCTCGGGCCGCTGAACTCGAGAAAGCGCTCCAGCTGTGCGCGGATCGACGCTGTATTCGCCGCAACCTGCTCAGCAGTCAGCAACTGTCGTTCGACAGTCTTCCCGCTCGGATCGCCGATCATCCCCGTTCCGCCCCCAACGAGCGCCACAGGCCGATGCCCATGCCGCTGGAGATGCACGAGAATCATGATCACGAGCAGGCTGCCCACATGCAGGCTGCTTCCCGTCGGGTCGAAGCCGATGTACGCCGAAACCGGCCCCTTCGAGAGCATCTCCGGGACTCCATCGGTGTATTGATGGACCAACCCTCGCCACTGAAGCTCCTCGAGCACGCCAGTCGTCGTCTGCATGGCACAAAAATAGACTGCGGGGAGGGTATTGTCAGGCGACGCGCCTTGGTGCGAGCTGACCCCGCGCGTTAATCTTCCCGACACATGGACCTACCCTTCTCCAAAAACTTCCGTCGACGACACCCGCACCTGTCGCGCGGATTAGGCGTCGCCTTCACGTTCGGCGTCGCATTCGTGTTCGGCTTCGGCTACTCGGCGTGGGCGCTCGTCTGCCGCGCCGGCGCCTGTCCGTCGGTCGAAGTGCTCGACGAATATCAGCCACGCCAGACGTCCAAGCTCTACGCCGCCGACGGCCGCTTCATCGC
>JBDUCR010000175.1:0-16184 GCA_040003345.1 bacterium | reverse complement strand
TTGCGAACCTCGACCATCGCGTCGCGGTGGACAAGCCGAAGCCCGATCCAAAGGGTAGGTGCGTGCAGTAGCCCGACCGGTCCACTATCTTTTCCGAATGCGATTCACCGCACTGTTGCTGACCGTCGGCGTCGCCGCCTGTGGGGGAAAGGGACAGGCCACGACTGTCCCCACTCCGGCGGCGACGATCGCCGCTGCTGCGGTGTCGACGGCCAACGAGACCGCGCCATCTACGTTCATCCGGTCCACGGCTGACTCGAAGGTCACGCGATCAATCGACGTGCGCGATGGTCTTACGCACGCGCAAGCCATGCGCGCACTCACGGAGGGCTTAGCCGAGCGCTACACCGTAGACGTGCAGGATGCGCGCGCTGGCTTCGCGATGACGGCATGGCAGGCCAGCTTGGTGCGCGACGGCGTGCCCGATCTTCGATATCGCACGCGGGTGACGGCGCGATTTGCCGACGACTGGAAGAAGTTGCAGCTTCGCCACGAGGCCAACTGGGCTCGCGGCGACGAGTGGGACGTCGGTTATGATTCCGCGCAGCTCGACAGCGTATCCATCGACCTGCGCGCGAAGCTCGGCAAGAAACCCTGAGCGCGATACGCGCTCAGTGGAGCTCCACGAGGCGCCACTTGTCGCCGACGCGCGCAAGCCGCGCGTGCTGGTTCAGCCGGAAGTTACCGGGCTCCCTGTCCTTGTACTTGATCCGGAGCATGAGCGAGAAGTCGGCGTCCGCCGAATCGCCGAAGATCCTCGTGGTTCCGTAACGGATCGACGCATCGATCTTTTCGGCACGCGCGAAGAATGTGCTGTCCCACTTTACCTGCTGTTCCAGCGTCATGCCGGGGTTCGCACTCCTGAGCGACGCAGCGTTTCCACTCTCGATGGCATGGGCGAAGATCACCAGTGGTGCCCGAAGATCGTTGGTATCTGCATTTGCCTTGCGAGTGATGCTGTCCCGCGCACGCTTCTGGGCAAGCAGGATTTTCTGCGCCGCGGTGTCCACAACAGGCAACGGCGATACACTCGGCAGCGCGAGTGCAGGCGTGGAATCGCGGGCCGATGGCGGCGTGAAGACGGCGAGACTATCCAGCGGCACCGAAGCGAGCACTGATTGCATCGCACTGTCTCGCTCGGTGCTGGCTCGCCGCTCGACGCTGACGGGGTCCGGGCTGCCGCGCAGAAACAACGCGATACCAACTGCTGCGACCGCCGTACCGCTCACGACGATCGGAAAGCGTCGACGCGTTTTCGACTTCGCAATGTTGGTGACTTCCGTCGTGGCTTCGGTGACACGCAGAAACGCCACCGTTGGTGCACTGCGCGGTGTGAGCTTCGAGTCGTCAACGGCCTTCGGAGCAACGGAGCGGCGCAAATGCGTTCCGTTGAGCGCATCGCGCAGTTCGTTGGCCGAGCCGTAGCGATCCGCGGGTGAGCGCGCGAGGAGCCGAGCCACGATACCCGCCACAGACTCCGGAATGCCGGGATCCACAGCGTGCACATGCGGCGCGTCTTCGGACAGACGACGCTTGATCATCTGCTCGCGTGTCTTTGCGTCGAAGGGTGGCGCTGCAGTGAGCATCATGTGGAAGATGCAGCCCAATGCGTAGAGATCGGCGCGCGCGTCGACCGGATCACCGAGCAACTGTTCGGGACTCATGAACTCCGGCGTGCCGATTACCTGGCCGGTGCGCGTGAGCCCTTCCTCGATTCCTTCGCGTATCGCCTTCGCAATGCCGAAGTCGACGACTTTGGCGATCTCCTTGCCGGAGCGCGTCCGCGTGATGAGGATGTTGTCCGGCTTGAGATCGCGATGCACGATGCCCAGCTCGTGCGCTGCGCCGAGGCCGTCAGCGATCTGCCGTGCGAGATCGATGGCGCGATCGAGACCGAGTGGCGCTTCGCGCGCGAGGAGTCGTGACAGCGGTTCGCCATCGACATACTCCATCACGAGATAGATCAGACCGTCGCTTTCTCCGTAGTCGAACACGGCGGCGACGTTCGGATGGATGATGCGCGCGGCGTTCGACGCTTCGCGCGCGAAGCGCGCAGCAGACTCCGCGTCGTTCACGAGTGCGGGACTCATCACCTTGATCGCGCACTGGCGATTCATCTTCACGTGCTCGCCAAGATACACGCGTCCCATTCCGCCTTCGCCGATTCGCTTCAGGATGTGATAGCGATCTGCGAGCACTCTGCCGACGAGGGAGTCGGAGCCCTTGGGCCGCAGGGCGGTACCGTCGCTTGGGCAGAAGCGAGCAGCGGTTTCGTACTCTGTGCCGCATTGCGGACAGACCTTGAGTACGGCAACCGATTCGGCCTCGGTTGCCACACTTTGTCGCGCCAGCAAACCGGACCCCAAGCCACTCTCGGCCAATGCGCGCGCTTCGGCGTCACGCATTGCCCGCTCCTGCTCCGACGGAGCGGGAGGCGCTGGAAGATCCTGGGCTTGGTTTCGTGAGTCGGCTGCCATCGCCGTAGAGTATGCCCCGTACCCACCGGCACGTAAGCCCGTGGGGTCGACAAGGTTGTTCAACTGGCCCATCGATCGCTAGATCGCCGGGGTCGGAGGGTGCATAGGCAAGGACGACGAAGCGGCGCGAGAGTGACCGCCTTGGGTCACTTTCGCGCCGTTTCCTGACCTACTACAAGGTAACCAGTCGACTGGCTGATCGATCAGCCAGTCGATCAGCGTGGGCAAATCAGCCGCGCTTGTCGCGGCGGAGGTCGCGACGGTCCTGCCGCGTGTCGCGGCGATCACCGCGGAGGTCGGTGCTGTCGCGATGGACATCACGACGGTCGCCGCGAAGGTCGCGCTTGTCGCCGGTCAAGTCACGGGTATCGCCGCGGATGTCCTTCCGCGCGGCGCGAACGCCTGCGGTATCGTGAGCGGCGCGGGCGGCCCTGAGCTCGCGTGTATCCTTGCGTGTGTCGCGACGATCGCCCATCAGCTCGCGGTGATCGCCATTCAGCTCGCGCTTGTCGCCGAGGATTTCGCGGTGATCGCCTCGCACGTCGCGTACGTCGCGGTGAATGTCGCGGCGGTCATGACGAATGTCGCGTGCCTTGGCAGAGTCTGACTGAGCGGATGCAGTACTGGCCGCGGCAAGTGCGAAGACGGAGCCGGCGACCAACGAGCGGATGGTGAACATTGTTTCTCTCCAGTGCGGGGGTTCGTGTCGGTGTGGTCCAGAATCGACGCGGGGCCCTCGCGCCGTCATCAGGCAGACGACGCGACACACTGGTTGTTAAGTCGTTTGGGACTAACGTGATGTAGATCACGCTACACACACGCCGACCATCGACGCCACTTAGATGGCGCTCTTACGCACGATGAGATCGCGCGTGAGCGTGAGACGCATCGGACTTCCCTCAGGAAGACATGCATCTGATGTCTGCGAGCGCTTCGCCGCAATCGTACCTGCGGCAGCGCCAGCGGCCCCACCGATCACTGTGGCCTTGGTGCTCCCACCGAAAATTCTGCCGAGCACTGCGCCGGCAACCGCGCCGCCAATGACCTTGTTTCGGTCGTTGCCGGAGGACGTCTGGATGCCTTGCATGGTGCCAAGGCTTGCGACGTCGCCAGATGCGGACTGAGGCTCGCCGTTGACATCGATGGACCGCACGCGGAATTCAATGCGACTCGACTCGATGGGATCCGCACGCTCGATCGACGCGACCTCGAGAACGACCGTAGAGCCGGCAGGAATGGACGCCCCATTCGAGCCTACCGTTCCACTCGTGACGGTCGCGCTGAATTTGTCGCCGACGAGAAGATTCGCGGTGCAGACCTTTGCATTGGTGGACATGCCAACGCGCGAGCCGCTGCCGATGATTCCTGGCGCAGGTCCAGGTGCCGGTGCCGTGGCCGGCGCGGGAGACGGCGCAACGGGCTGCTGCGGCGTGGGCTCCGGTGTGCGAGCAACCGGCGCGGGCGGCTGCTGGCGTCGTGGAGTCGGACGCGGCACTGGCGCACTGACGCGAGGCGGCAGCGGCTTGGGAGAAGGCTCTGCCGGAACGCGTTCGGCTGGCCTGCTCGCTCCGATGGGTGCGTCGTTGAATACCATTGGCGTTGCCCCGCCCCGCTGCGCCATCGCGAGATCCTGAGCGAGCGCCGAATCAGTTGCAGCAGGCGGCGCCTTGTCGCGGCACGCAGAAGCGAATGCAACGGCTGCGATGAGCACCGAGGCGCGGAGCGACTGACGAGAAAGAGATGACATGGGAAGCTCCGAAGCTGGATGGACGCCGACGCGTCCGCAGAGAGTAGTACACGTCCTGGCCAGCGAGGTTCTGTTCCGTTGGGTTCGTTCAGGCTGACCGTGACTGCGGCGCTATCCGGCGCGAGAGCGCAGCAGGGAAGAGATCGGTCTGTGGCAGCTCCGGCTCGATACGCTGGCGAACACGAGCTGCGATCTCATCGATCGCGAGCGGATCCGCGACGAGATCATATCCTCGCACGTCGAGACTGAGCACCGGACACGCGCGAAAGCCGGCGATCCACCGCTCGTAGCGCGCATGCAGCGTCGCCCAATAACTCTCTGCGGTGTCCTTCTCTTTCGGACGGCCGCGCGTGCGGATACGCTCGACGATCGTTTCGAGCGGCGCGTGCAGATAGAGGAGCAGTCGCGGCGGACGTGCAGACGGCGAGTGCAGCAGCTCAACGTAGAGCCGCCGGTACAATTCCCACTCGAGCGCCGACATCAGCCCTTCCTCGAAATGCCCACGCGCGAAGATCTCAGCGTCTTCATACCAGGTGCGATCGAGGATCCAGCTGCCGCCGGCGCCACGCATGCGACGCATGCTCTCGAAACGCGTGGCGAGAAAGTGCAGCTGCAGCTGAAGCGCATTCGCGCGCATCGCGTCTTCGCCGCCGGCGTAGAATTTATCCAGCCAGGGATTCTCGTCGTCGACGCTCTCGAGCGCGTGCTGTAGCCCAAAGCGCGACGCGAGCGCGCGCGTGAGCGTGCTCTTTCCCGAGCCGACCATACCGGCAATTCCAATCAACATATCTGGTCGCTCACTTATCGCCGACCGGAGCGCTTCGCTCATTGAGCGTTCCGCTCGCTGAGCGCGACTGCACATACGCGCCGGGAGTGACGCCAATCGTCGCGCGAAAATCCCGGATGAAATGCGCCTGGTCTGCGTAGCCCAACTCCCACGCGACGGCGCGCACGTCGGCCGGCGGACGCGCTGTGAGCAGTGCCGCAGCCGCCTGGAGACGATAGCGACGTATGACCCACGCGGGACTCACACCGACGTAACGGTCGAAGAGCCGATGCAATGTCCGCTCACTTCGCCCGCTCGCACGAACCAGATCGCGCATTCGACGCACTTCCGCGCTGCCTGCAATCAGTGCGACGAGATCCGCAACATCCTCCGCTATGGCATCACGCGCGGGAAGTCGCGCCAGGAAAAATGCATCCAGGTGCGCGGCGATGAGAGTGGCGTGCGTCGAATTGTCGCCGAGGCACGCGGCGGTTTCGTCCCACGCGTCGCGGGCCCACGTCGTGTTAGCATGGTCTGCGTTTGCGAACACGTGCTCGGCGGGCACGGTACGATCCGTCCAATGCGCGAGTGGTTGCTGCACGAATGGATAGAAGCCGCCCGGCCGGAACTTCACACCGACGACGCAGCCCACACCCTCGATCTGCATTGCATAGGTGCCGCGCACCACTCCCATGACTTGCGCACGACCTCCGATGATCTGGAGGTGGACGCATGGGTCGAGCAGCGCAGCGGCGGCGCGCGACGGAACTCCTCGACGGTCCCAGCGCGTCGCCCAATAGTGCTCCACGAATGGCGCGAGCGCGGGCGACGGCGCGCACTTGACGTGGCTGAATTGCAACGCGTCGCGACGCACGAATCGCGAAGCCGCCGCTGGATCAGTTCGCGATGCAAGACAGAGGTTCATTCTTTCCGGCTGGCGGGATTCTTCAAGACGGACGTCGCTGGGAACGTTAGCCTAAATGCGTCGGCACTGATCCCGCACCCACACAACGCCGGACCGTCATCTCCATCGCAGATTATATCCCATGACCAAAGTTCCTCCAATCCCAACCGCGGACGCTGAAGGCTCTGAGCACGAGCCCTTCAATGCGACGACATTGTCGGCGTCGCTGACGGTCAGCGATCTCCCGACCTCGCTCGCCTGGTATCGCGATGTGCTCGGCTTCACCGTTGCGCGTGAGTTCGATCGGGCAGGAACGCTGTTCGCGGTTTCGCTGCGAGCGGGTGCCGTGCCCTTTCTGCTCACGCAGGACGACGGCGCGAGAGGCACCGATCGAGCGAAAGGCGTGGGCTTCTCTCTCCGACTCACCACTGCGCAGAACATCGACGAGCTGGCGAAACGCATACAATCACACGGCGGCGCGCTCGACGCGGAGCCGGTCGATGCCTGGGGTGCACGTGTGTTTCGCCTGCGCGATCCAGACGAATTCAGGCTGGTAATTTCATCAGAGTGAAGGCGTGCGACCGCGCGCTCAGCTGATTGTCAGCGTATCCGTCGCTGGATCGTAGCTCGTCACGTACGTCGGCAGATTGGTGGCGGAGCCGCCGGTGCCGACCGGCTGACTCGTGACATGTCCGTCCGAATCGAAACGCGAATTGTGGCACGGGCACTCGAGAATGGGCCCCACTACCTCGACTTCGCATCCCTGATGCGTACAGACCGTCGAGACGGCGGCAAAGGAGGATGCGCCGGTGCGCTTCACAGCGATCAGCCCGAGCTGCTGCGGTATTTTCACGAGCTGTCCCTGCGTCGCGAGCTCCGGCAGCGATGCCACCTTGAGCGTCACCGTACTTGTCGTTGTCGTGAGCGCCGTGGGCCCGAAGTGCCCATCGCCACAACCTGCGGCCAGTGCCGCCGCGCCGGCGACAGCCAGTGTGCTCCTGGTGAGAAATTCGCGGCGGCTCAGACAGTCTTCGCAGGACATTCTCTATCGGTGAAGGTGGTTTCGCTCTCGATCAGGGAACCGTGACGACGGCCTGTTGCCACGCCGGCTTGTCCATGTCTTCCTGCAACACCTTGTCGATGTCCACGACGATCTGGCCGCCAGTGAGCTTCACCACGTAGCGATCCATGCTGCGCGTCGCACGACCTTCGATGTACGTGCCGTCTGGACGATATCGCGACTTGTGCTTTGGACACTGAAAGCGATTGTCGTCCGCCTCCCACCGAAGCGCCGTGTTCTGGTGCGGACATGCGAGCGCAAATGCAAAGACCTGCTTCCCGACGCGTGAGAGTATGACTTCGTTCGCCTTGTCGATCTGTACGCCGTCAACGGCGGGTACGGGATAGCTCTTCTCCTCCGCACCGGACGACAGCGCGGAGATCCACCGCAATGGCATTGCGCTCGCACTGCTGGGCGCGATGCCGATTGCCGCGAGCGCCATGGCACTCGCACGCAGCGCATCGAGCAGAAAATCCCGCCGTCCGCTCGCACCATTGGCACCATCAGCACTGCATGCGTCGCACGCTTCATCGCGTGCGGCCTGCTCCTTCGAAACACGCATCAACTCATATCTCCGTCAGGCAAATTCCTTGAGAACAACGCCGGCGAGTGTCGTCGCCAGCCAGAGTACCGCGCTCATATAGGCAATGGTGCGCATCCGATCCCACGACTTCTCGTCGTTCACGTCGACGGCGAGCGCCTTCTCTGCGCGAGTCATCATCCAGCCATTGATGAGCAGCAACGCGACGAGACCGAGCTTGATGTAAAGAAAGATCGAGCCGACAAAAGTCTCGACATCGCTCAGGAACATGAGCACGCCACTCACGAAGGACAGCGTGAGGCCCAGGATCACGATGCGGTGAATCGAAGCAAGCCCCGCAAGCTGCTCCGCACGCTGCCCGGTATCGGCCCTGGCGACCCGGAGGGTGGCCCGGTCGGCGGCGAACGCTGCCCCGGCCGCAATTATCAGCGGGACGAGGTGAAGAAAGAGCACACCGGCCGATACTGCCTTGTAGTCCCCATAGAACTTCGCCCAGGGCTCGGCGAGCTTCGCAATCGCTCCCGTCAAGCCACTCGCTTCCACACGCGCCAGTATCATCCGTGCTAATCCTCTCGACCAAGCGTTATCACACCGACACCGGTCAGTGCCGTTGCCATCGAGCCGTATGCCCACAGCCGGTGCTCACGACGCTTGTCGACGCTGTTCTCAGCCTGGTCGGACAGCCGCAGACCCGCGTATGTGAATCCGGCGTCGGAAGTGAGCATGAGCAGCGCATGCGTGGTTCGGCGCGCTCTGTCCTGCGATACGGATCGCGAATCCCAGAGATTCCAGAGTCCGGTCACGGTGTTGAGAGTGAACACGGTTGCGAGTCCGGTAGCGCCCACGCGATGCGACGTCTTCGCCCACTCGGGCGCGGAGCGCGGATCCTTGAAGATCTGATTGCCGGCGATCGCCTGCAGCGCGAACAACGGGTAAATGGCATACGATCCGAGACGGTGAATCCGGAGCCGCCGAGCATACCACTCTCCCACTTCTATCGCCCGGCGTCTCCGCGGCACCGTGTCCTCCACGGCCCGGAGGCCAACCGCCAGCGCCGATTGCGTCGGGCCGACGACAGTATCGCGACTCACGACCTGTCCGGTGTCGGGAGGGACAGCAAGCACGAGCACGAGCGCAAGCACGGCAGGAGCGGGCATGTTCAGTTCCGTCGTGAAGAAATACCGCGTAAAGGCGTACAGTCGCGTGCGGCGCATCACGCGCGCCGAAGGATGACTGTTGAGTCGGCAGTTCGATAGTGGACACGTGAACCAAGCATGACCCTACGGACGCGTCGATGAAGGAATCGGACCATATCAAGCCCGCAACTCGTCCGCTCGCCGCACGCGGAGCGAGTATCAGGCTTCGCTTGCTCGCTCTCGTCATCGCCGCCGCACTGCCGCCCGTCATCTTCAGCGTCGTGCAAGTGATGCGAGCAGACCGCCAGGCCCGCACCAATGCCGAAGAGAGCGCCCTGCAGATGGCGCGTCGCATTGCAACGCGTGTCGACGACCACATCAGCGTGGTCGACGCATCGCTGCTCACACTTTCGCGCATCGTGCGCACGGACGGCGTTGGCATTGCAACCAACGACTCCATTCTCGCGGCAGTGAGCCGAGAGCTCGGCCCGCGATTCCGGCAGGTGCTGGTTGCGGATACGCTTGGGAACGTGATCGGACTCTCCTCGGTTGCCTCCAAGCTCAGCGTCCAGGATCGGAGGTACTTTCGCGAAGCGCTCCACGGCACCGGAGTGGCCGTGGGCGATCCGGTGATCGGTCGCATCAGCCACGAATACACGATTGGGATTGGACGAGCAGTGCTCGGCGCAGACGGTCGCGCACACGGTGTGGTGGCAGCGTCGACGTCACTCTCGCAGCTGCGAAAGCTCCTCATCCCGTCTGATCTGCCACCTGGGGCGGTCGTGACGTTGCTCGACGAGCATGGCGTCGTACTTGTCCGCTCGAGCGAGCCCGAAAAGTGGATCGGGAAAAACATCAGCGCGCTCTCGTCGACACTAACGACTATTTCCGAGCGAGACGGCGTACGCGAAGTCGTGGGCGTTGACGGTGTGAAGCGACTCTCCGGCTTTGCGACGGCCGCTCGCGCTCCCTGGCACGTATACGTCGGCATTCCGAGCGACATCGCACTGCTCAAGGTGAACGCGCAGAAGCGCGAAGCGTTCGCCCTGGGCATCGGGTCGCTCTTAGTGACGCTAGGCATCGCGTGGATCATCGCGCGGCGCATCGCGAAACCGGTACTTCTGCTCATCGAGGACGCTGACGCATTTGCGTCGGGCAATCTCGCGCATCGCTCGAACGTCGATGCCGACGGCGAGCTTGGTCAGCTTGCCGCGACCTTCAACCGAATGGCTGTCGCGTTACAGCGTCGCAGCGACGAGCTCACCGACAGTGAGCACCGGTATCGGATTCTGTTCGATACCCTGCCTCTTCCAATGTGGGTTTACGACGTGCACACGCTGAAGTTCACCGCGGTGAACCAGTGTGCGATCGACCGGTACGGCTACTCGCGAGAAGCATTCTTCGAGATGTCGGTGCCGGATCTGCATCCTGTCTCGGAAGCAACCGCTATCGCGGAACGATGCAGAGGACGCGAACGGGAGCGCGCGACACGCGTTTCGTACAATCACCGGAGCAGCTCGGGCGAGATCATCGACGTGGAGGTTTCATCCGACGAACTGCTCATGGGCGAGCAGCGCGCGCGTCTCATCGTTGCCGTGGACGTCACAGAGCGAAATCGGACGGCACTCGCGCTCCATGCATCGCAGGAGCAGCTGCGCCAGTCGCAGAAGATGGAGGCCGTGGGAAGTCTCGCCGGCGGCATCGCTCATGATTTCAACAATCTGCTCACAGCGATTCTGGGCTACTGCGACCTCGCGCTCGAATCGGCGGAGTCCGAATCGCAGGTGAGCGAGGACGTTCTCGAAATCCGTCGTGCGGCACAACGCGCGGCGGAGTTGACGCATCAGCTGCTGGCGTTCAGCCGGCGTCAGGTGCTCAAGCCGGCGGTGTTCGGGCTCAATTCCGCGGTGCGGGGAACGGACAGGATTCTTCGTCGGCTGATCTCGGAGAGCATCTCGCTCGAGCTCTCACTCGCCGATGCGTCACTGCTCGTGCGGGCTGATCCCGCGCAGCTGGAGCAGGTGATTCTGAATCTTGCGGTCAATGCACGAGACGCGATGCCTCGCGGGGGGCGTCTCGTCCTTGCAACCAGCGAGAGTACCTTCGCGCGCTCGCAGATGGTGTCGGGAGGTTCACTGCCACCTGGCTCGTACGCAACGCTGAGTGTGGTGGACACCGGCGCGGGAATCACGCCCGAAGTCCGCGAACGACTCTTCGAGCCATTTTTCACCACCAAGGAGCGCGGACACGGCACTGGGCTCGGACTTGCGACCGTGTATGGCATCGTACAGCAGAGCGGCGGGGGAATAGACGTGCAATCGATTCCTGGCGAGGGATCGACCTTCACTGTGTACTTTCCGATTGCGCCGGAGCAGGAGCCGTCGTTGGTGGTGAATCCGCGTCAGGAGACGAGCGCCCGCGGCGAGGGTACCATTCTACTTGCTGAGGATGACGATGCCGTACGGGCGATTGCGCGAGCGACACTCGAGCGAGCAGGCTATTCTGTCATTGCGGCAACGGACGGCCTCAACGCTCTCGCGCTCTCTGACGCGCATGCGGGCCGCATCGATCTGCTTCTCACGGATGTGATCATGCCTGGCATGAATGGCCGGGAGCTCGCGGAGAGAATGACTCTCCTCCGCCCCGGATTGCCCGTTCTCTTCGTCTCGGGGTATACGGACAATGTGCTCGCCGACATCGGCATTCCTTCCACCGACACTGCGCTGCTCGACAAGCCGTTTACTCCTGCGTCGCTGACTGCGGCGGTCGCGACGATTCTGGGCGCCGAACGTGCGGTGGTCGTCGGATGACGACGAATGGCGTAGCGCCAGTCGATGTCTCGAGCGACGGTGAGTGGACGCCGCTATTCGAGGATCTGCTGCGCGGCCTCGTGCACGCGATCAACAATCGCGTCACCGCACTGGGCGCGTTCGCCGAGCTCGCGTCGTTCGAGGATGAGCCGCTGGAGATCGATGCGTTGAAGCAGGAGATCAACCGGCTGCACGGAGTGAGCTCGCTCATCGGCGTCCTGGCGACGCGCAACGACGAGATGGAAGCGCTGGAGCTCAGCTCCGTGATGGACATCGCGTTGAATGTCCACAGTCATCATCCTCGCATGCGCTCGGTGCCATGCACGGTGGAGACGCGCGGATCGGTGCTTCCGGTGCGCGTCCCGCGGTGGGCGATGCTCAGGCTGTGTCTCCTGATGATCGACGCCGCCAAGCGCACCGGCAGCGCGAACAGCGCGCTCGCGGTGACCGTGGGACTCAGCGGCGATGAACAGTTCGTGCGCGCACACTTCGTGTCGTCAACGCCGATGGGCGGCGACGCGGTGCGTCTGGCCAGCCGTTGTGGTGGCGTCCTGCAGTATCCCGGTGGCGAGACCGTCCTCGAGCTGCCATCGCTGCTCGAACTGCGCAAGCGAGAGCGAGAAGCCCGCTAGTCTCTGACGGTCTGGCGCAAAACAAAACGGTCGTGGCACCAGTGGCGCCACGACCGCTCTGTCCTGCAGTCCGACAGTGAGTCGACCCCCCCGGGCCCCACTATCAGACCTTCCAACCATTCAATCACCTTCGATCATGCCGATGCGCGCATCGGCCGCATGATGTTGCGCAGCTGCGAGAGTGCCTTGGAGCGGATCTGCGAGACGCGCGACTCGCTGATGCCGAGTACTTCCGAGATTTCGCGGGCGTTCAGCTCTTCGAAGTAGTAGAGCGAGAGCACGTTGCGCTGCTGATCCTTGAGCTGCAGGATGGCGCTGCGCAGCGAAGCAACCTGTTCTTCCTGCTGAAGACGCTCGTCGGGCGAATCGCCGGTGGCGCGCAGGAATTCAATCGGTGACGGACCTGCATCGTCGCGCTCGCCGTCTGTCGAGCTCAGCGAGATCTGCACGGTGCGCTCCATATCGGCCTGCCAGCGCCACAGCGTCTCGACGTCGATACCGAGCTGCGTGGCGAGCTCGCCATCGCGCGGGGTGCGGCCAAGCGTGCGCATGAGCGCCTCGCGAGCCTGTGCGATGTCGCGTGTCTTGCGTCGGATCGAGCGGGGCACATGATCCTGACGGCGAAGCTCGTCGAGGATGGCGCCACGGATACGCGGGACTGCATAGGTGCTGAAGGCGAGGCCGCGGCTCGTGTCGAAGGACTCGAGTGCGGACATCAGGCCGAGTGCGCCGATGTTGACCATCTCGTCGGGATCTGCATCAGCCGACAAGGTGCGGCTCAGCTGCTTCGCCACATAGTGCACGAGGCTGAGGTTGTCCTGCAGGAGCGCATCGCGTGCTGCGACGTCACCGGCTGCACATGCTGCCCAACGCGTTGGGTTATCCACTAGAAACTCCGACATCGGAGGGGGTGAGCGCGCTAACCGGTGAAGGGGCGCATTGCTCGAGGAGGGATGGAGCCGATCGTTTCTTCGGTGGCTGTTAAGGCAGGACCGGGACCGCGATCCGGGCATACAGAAAGGCCCTGTCCGCGAGGGAGCAGGGCCTGTACGAGCGCTCACATAAGCCGTTTTGCTACATCGTTTTACGCAGATGTTTCCGGCGTACTCAGCAGCAACATCGCCACCCAAGCGCTCTGACGAAACACTCGGCGAAACTCGCCGCTCGGCAAAATTCGCCGGGTAAACCGCGTGTTGGGTAATGTTACTGATCGTCCTCTGACACCTCGTCTGCAGGCCGGTTCAACCTGCTTCTCAGCGTACGAATACTCATTCCCAGAAGCTCGGCAGCTCGGGTCTTGTTGCCACCGGCAACACTGAGGGCGCGTCCGATCAACAGCTCCTCCGCCTCGGCAAGATTCAGCGATGTAAAGAAGACACCGTCAACGCTGGCGACGTCTGCCGATGCCGCGGCGTGAGGCCTCCTGCTGCCCACTGATGGTCCGCTGGCGTTTTGCGACAGGCCGAATCGCACCCCGTCGAAGGCGTGAACCTGAAGGACCGGCTCCGGCGAGAGTATGACCGCACGTTCGACGGCGTGCTGCAGCTCGCGTACGTTGCCGGGCCAATCATATCCCTGAAGCAGCGCCAGCCCCTCAGGCGAGATGCCCTGCACTTCCTTGTTCATCTCCGCGGCCGTGCGCTGCGCGAACCGGTGCGCGAGCAGGGGAATGTCCTGGGGACGCTCGCGGAGCGGCGGAATGGAGATCGGGAGGACACTGAGGCGAAAGAAGAGATCCTGCCGGAAGTGTCCCTCCCGGGCGAATGTGGCGAGATCGCGATTGGATGTCGCAATGATGCGGACGTCGACCTTGATGGGTTGAGAGCCGCCAACGCGCTCGAACTCCTGTTCCTGCAGTACGCGTAGCAGCTTGGCCTGGAGGTCGAGGCGCATCTCACTGATCTCGTCCAGGAGCAGTGTGCCCAGATGCGCGCGCTCGAACGCTCCCTCGACCCGCTTGATCGCGCCGGTGAATGCGCCCTTCTCGTGGCCGAACAGCGCGCTCTCGATGAGCCCTTCGGGCAACGCGGCGCAATTCAGCTTGATGAACGGCTTGTCGCGCCGGTCGCTCGCGTCGTGGATTGCGCGGGCGAACAACTCCTTGCCCGTCCCCGATTCTCCCTGCAACAACACAGTGGCCCGCGTCGGTGCCGCGGTCATGACGGTCTGCATGAGCCGCCGGATCTGCGGTGCCTCGCCGATGATCGCGCGCTCGCTGCGGAATTCCATCACTTCGCGTCGGAGCGCGCTGTTCTCACGACGGAGGCGAAGCACCTCGAGCGCCTGCGACACCGCGAGCTCGAGCTGCTCCGGACTCACCGGTTTGGTGATGTAGTCGATCGCTCCCGCCTTGATCGACGCCACCGCATGCTCGATTGTCGCGTAGCCCGTGAGCATGATGAGCGGCACGGTGCTTCCTTCCTGCTGGAGCAGCTCGAGGAATTCGAGGCCCGTCAATCCCGGCATGCGATAGTCGGAGATGATCAGGTCGATGTTCTGTTCCGCGAGTGCCTGCAGTGCCTGCGGTACTGTCTGCGCGCCGATCGCGATGTGGCCCGCCCGCTCGAGCGTATCGGCGAGAATGAGTCCGATCGCAGGCTCGTCGTCCAGATACAGAATCGTGGCCATTCGTGCTCACACACCGCAAAAAGAGACTCCCGGCGGAAAACACCGGTAGGGCAGGAATATCTCTCCGTGAAGGCGCTGTCCAGTCGCCACCCACTCTGCGACAGATCGTCCCGATTCCGAAGAGAGGTGGAATTCAAGCCGACAATCACCTCGTGAGCGGCGATGGGGTTGCTCAACTCATGGAGTACCCGTGCCGATATTGAGATGCAGGGGGGTGACAATGGCCGAACTGCGCAAAGCAGCTGACGATCCAGCGGAGGAAAACGAAATGGGGCGAAGCATTCGCTGGACTCAGGGGCGGCCGAGCTCCCTTTCTGCGGGGTATGTGCTCGAGTTGCGCCGTCTCATTCGTGAGGATGCGTACCGCTCGTTCGAGATCGCCGATGAGATCGCACGGCGGATGATCGACGCTGGAGACATTTAGTACGGAAGAGGGGATGAGGGGATGACGGGATAGCGGAACAACATGCATTCTTGCGGCGCAGTGATTGGTCCTGTTTCCGCGTTGAATGGCCAGAGACTCCAGCATCCCCAGTGTACCCGCCACCGTCGCCATTACCGGCGCGACGGGCATGGTCGGCTCGGCGCTCGTTGCACGACTACTCGAGCGTGGGCATAAGGTGCGTCGCCTGGTGCGATCAGGGCGCAATTCGCAGCCCGGCGATATGCCGTGGGACCCGGACGGGACGCAGCTCGACGCGAGAGTACTCGCCGGCTGCGACGCGATCGTTCATCTCGCCGGCGCTCCGATCGCTCAGCGGTGGACGTCAGCGCACAAGCGTGAGATTCGTGAGAGTCGAGTGCGCGGGACGTCGCTGATTGCGAACGCCGTTGCCGCGATGGCGGTCAAGCCGATGGTCGTGTTGAGTGGATCTGCGATCGGATACTACGGCGATCGAGGCGACGAACAACTCGACGAGCAGAGCGACTCTGGCACCGACTTTCTGGCGCGTGTGTCGCGCGAGTGGGAGGGCGCAACGGCGCCGATCTCGAACGCTGGTGTGCGTGTGGTACTGCTGCGGACGGGGATCGTGTTGAGTCCACGCGGCGGTGCACTGGGCAAGATGCTACTGCCCTTCCAGCTCGGGCTTGGTGGCCGCATGGGAAGCGGGCGCCAGTGGATGAGCTGGATCTCGCTGGAGGATCACGTGCGCGCGATGGAGCATACGCTCTTCACCGCGGCGTTGCATGGGCCTGTGAATCTCGTCGGTCCGGAGCCCGTGACGAATGCGACGTTCGCTGCGACGCTCGGACGGGTGCTCTCGCGGCCAGCGGTGTTGCCCGTGCCGCAGATTGCTCTCAGGCTGGCATTCGGGGAGATGGCTGAGTCGACGATTCTCGCGAGTCAGCGTGTGAGTCCCAGGGCGTTATTGGCTTCTGACTTCCGCTTCTGCCACGCCACGCTCGAGGCGGCGTTGAGGGGAACGCAGGAGGATAGGAGGATAGGAGGATAGGAGGATAGGAGGATAGGAGGATAGGAGGA
>JBDUCR010000471.1:0-4774 GCA_040003345.1 bacterium | reverse complement strand
CTGGCGTGCACTCGCCGTTATGGGCGCCGGAGCGCGAGCCCACGATCAAGGCAGCGATCAGCGCGGAGACGGCAATCCTGATGGACTTGCTGAATGGCAAATAGGACGGATAAGTCCTAACGTCATGACGGACTCCTCCGGTTGCGCTGACGCTCAAGCAACTGCATTTGACGCAGAGGGTAGCGGAGGGATACAGCCGCAGAGGCCGCGGAGAACTACGCGACCCCGCGTGAGATCGGACGTTCCATGCGATGTCCAATCCTGGATCGTCGAGATCGATCCGCTGTTTCCCGAAGTCCGCTGTTTCCGTGCTTTCAGTTGCCGTTTCACGTCAACGAGATACAGATCCTTCCACTCGGTCGGGATGAACTTTCACAGAGACGGCGTGTCACCGGGAAATCGTCTACGGCAGCTTCACGATCTTCCCCATGAAGATCACCGTGCCCGACAGCCGTTCGCGAATCACGAACAGAAACGGCCGATCGACGCGCAATGATGGCGGCGCCGACGTCACCGAGACTCCGACATTCGTCACCGCGGCAGCCTCTGTTCCCTCTTCATTCACATCGACGTACGTCTTCTGCTTCACGATGCTGATGAAGAGATCGTGTCCACGGGTCGTCGACATGCGAGTGAAGTCCGCGCCATTTGCGACAAACGCGTCGTGCATGCCGAGCGCCTTGAGATCATCGTTGAGTACACGCTGCCATTCGAGCTTGAACCTCGGCAGCTCGATGTCCGACGTGATCTCGTGGAACTGACCCATCCACGTGCTCCAGTCGCTCGCCTTGATCGACGCGGCGACTGCGTCGATGCTCTTGCCCGGATGCGGCAGCACGACCGTCATCGTGAACGCGCTGTTGCCATACGGCAGATCAGCTGCGGCGAAGTCGGGCGTAAAGAGGTAGCTGAACTTGCCGTGACGATGCATGAGCTTCATCGGCTGGTCGCCGCTGATGCTGTGAAATTGTGCATCGGTCGTTTGCGAGGGATCGAAGCGGTCGCGCCAGCTTCCCTTGAAGTAGATCGCGTTGATCAGGAACATGACCTTGTCGTCTTCGATCTGATCGACGATCGTCGGAATCTTGCCGGCGGTGGACGTACTCACCCAATCGTTGATCGTCTTCACTGATGATGGATTCGAAAAATCGAGCGGTGTGACGGTCGCGTCGAACGCGGTCTTCGATACGTCGATGAAGGACTGATTGAACGGGAAGCCGTTGCGATACCAGATGGAGTTCGCGATGCGGAAGTCGACGGTGTTGTCCAACCCGCGCAAGAGCGCGATCAGGCTCTTGTAGCTCGCGTTGACGTCCGCTTCGGTCGTGCCGCCGAACGCCAGCGTTGCACGCATCTGATCGAGCGTCGAACCCGCGGCGCCATTTGCCGTCATGCCGAGCGCCATAGATGCGCTCAATGGGCTCGTGAAGACGTTGGAGTCCTTCTGCGCGGAGCTCAGCTGCCGGAACAATGAAAACGAGAAAGTGTTCGCTGAGCTTACGAGTTGCAGTTCGCTCGCAGTGAGCTGCCGGGGCAGTGCGTCGAGCGGCGTGGTCTGACTACCGCCACCGCCTGGCTCGGTGCCGGAGCTACCGCATGCGAGAGACAAAGCAGCTGCAGTCGAGACTGCAAGGGTTCTGGCAGAGCGAATCATGTTCATCACCGATTGGGCTGTGGGCGCTCTCCGCACAACCGCCCGCATCGCCGTTGCGTCACAGCGGACGTGCGCCGTATGGCGAAACCCACTGAGTACCGACAAGTTCTGGTTCCTCCGTTTCCATCAGGCATTGCCATGCGCATCACACTCAGAATCCGGATCGTTGCAGCTATCCTGCTCGAGCTCGCCTCGACAACATTGCACGCGCAGAGCAACGGTTTCAGTATCGCACAGATCAAGAGCTATCCCTTTCCCAACGAGCTCGTTGCGTCCGCGCGTGGTGGACGAATCGCGTATGCGTTGAACGAACAGGGCAAGCGCAACATCTGGGTCGCCGACCAACCCGACTATAAGCCGCGACAGATCACGAGCTACATGCTCGACGATGGTCAGGAGCTCACGAGTGTCGCACTGAGTGCGGATGGCAAGTATGTCGTCTACGTGCGCGGCGGCGATCACGGGTCGAACTGGGCGGGCGCGTCTCCGAATCCACTGTCGATGCCGAATGCGCCGAAGATCGAGATCTGGAGTGTGCTCTTCGACGGCGGAGCTCCCAAACGCATCAGCGATGGCGACGATCCGCTCATCTCGCCGCGCGGCGATGTGATCGCATTCATCAAGGATCACGCGGTGTGGACGTCGCCGATCGACGCATCGACCGCAGCGAAGAAGTTGTTCTCGATGAACGGCGACGCGGATGAAATTCAGTGGTCACCCGACGGCTCGCGACTCGCCGTCGTATCGAGCCGAGGCGATCACTCGATGATCGGCATCTACTCGAACGACTCCACGGCGATCAAGTGGATTGCGCCGAGCACGAAGCGTGACTTCTCGCCGCGTTGGTCGGCGGATGGGTCGCGTCTCGCATTCATCCGAGCGACCGGCGGTGGTGGCGCGCCTGACTCAGTGCTGGCTGACCGTCCGTCGAAGTGGGCGATCTGGACCGCAGATCCGCGCACCGGCACCGCGCATGAATTGTGGAAGAGTCCCGAGACGCTGCGTGGCTCGATGCCGGGCACGGAGGGAGGAATGAACCTTCGTTACGGTGCCGGACGCATCGCATTTCTCTCGGAGATGGATGGCTGGCCGCATCTCTATTCGATTTCCGAGAATGGCGGCGAGGCATTGCTGCTCACGCCTGGCAAGTTCATGGCGGAGTACATCGCGATCAGTCCGGATGGGAAGTGGCTTGCGTTCGCTGGCAACGCGGGAAGCGATGCGGACGATATCGATCGTCGCCACATCGTGCGTGTTCCGATCGATCGCGCATCTGTAGAAGTGTTGACTCCTGGCTCCGGTCTCGAATGGACGCCCGCGTTCACTGGCGACGGCAACGCGATCGCGTTCATTGGTGCAACGGCGCAGCGCCCACCACTTCCCGCCGTGCTGGCGAACAACGCTCACGACATCAAGTGGATCGGTGCAGATCGCATTCCATCCGACTTCCCGACGTCACAACTCGTGACGCCGAAGAAGGTGGTGTTCAGGTCGCCGGATGGAATGGAGGTGCATGGGCAGTTGTTCGAGTCCGCCGCGAATAGCACACTCGCGCGCGACGGCAAGAAGCCCGCGATCATTTACGTCCACGGCGGACCACCTCGGCAAATGCTGCTCGGCTGGCACTATTCCGACTACTACGCGAATTCGTACGCGTCGAATCAGTATCTGGCGAGTCGCGGATTTGTCGTGCTGTCGGTGAACTATCGGCTGGGCATCGGGTATGGCCGCGACTTCCAGCATCCACACGATGGTGGCTCGCGCGGCGCGTCGGAGTATCTCGATGTTCTGGGTGGCGCCAGGTATCTGCGCTCGTTGCCGCAGGTGGATCACGCGCGTGTCGGCATCTACGGCGGATCGTACGGTGGCTTTCTCACCGCGCTCGCGCTTGGCCGCAACTCCGACATTTTTGCTGCGGGTGTGGACATTCACGGCGTGCATGATTGGACGACGGAGCGTGCAGCCGGATTGCTCGCACCGCGCTATGAGAAGGCGCCGGATGTGCAGCGGGCGCTCGATGTCGCGTGGAAGTCGTCACCGGTGTCGTCGGTGAGTACATGGCGTTCGCCAGTGTTGCTCATCCATGGTGACGATGATCGCAACGTGCGCTTCAGCCAAACAGTGAGTCTTGCGCGTCGGCTCGAGAAGAAGGCAGTCGAGATGGAGGAGATCATCATCCCCGACGACACGCACCATATGATGCATCACGGCAACTGGGTGCTCGTCGATTCCGCGACGGCGGCGTACTTCGAGAAGAAATTCTCACGGACCACCGCGCAGGCGAGCGTGGACGGTAAAGGGGCGCGAGGTGCTCCGCGATGACGCTGAGATGCTAACGCTGAATGGCCCACGCGAGACCGTCCGGTTGCCGGCCAGCCGCGAGGTGGTCTACCACCGCTAAGCGCTTGATGTCGATGATCGCGATGTAGTTCTCCGGCGTGCACGCGATGAAGGCACGCGCACCATCAGGCAGCATCTGAATTCCAGCCGCACCTCGTCCGACAGGAATGCGCTTCGCGACGGCGCGCGTTTTTACGTCCAGCACTGTCACGTCGGGACCGCTGAGTGTCGTCACGAATGCCAGCGTTCCGTCGGGTGTGAACTTGAGTCGATTCGCTCCGCGCACACTCGCGTCGAGCGTTTGCACGACTCGCTTGGCGACCAGGTCGATGACGGAGATCGTGCCGTCCTGCGCATTCGCGACCCATGCCTCCTTGCCGTCCGGTGAGACATCGATGCCTTCGGCGCCGTTACCGACCGGAATCACGGTCTCGTCATAATCGACGCGAGATTGAACGCTCGTCTGCTCAATGACAGTGACCGTCGCCGAGTTGACGTTCGTCGTCAGGATGCGCTTGCCGTCCGGCGCGACGACGAGCATGTGCGTGCGATTCTGTCCGGTGCCGAGTATCCAGTCGATCTTCTGCGTCGCGGGATCGTAGCTGGCGATGGCCCTCGCCGCCTCCGCCGTGAACCAGACCTTCCCATTGGCGAACTCGATGCCGTGTGGTCCGCGCAGTGCGCCGAGGTCAATAGTGGCGAGGGATTTCTGTGTGACGAGATCAACGACGGTGATCGTGTTGTAAGCGCCGGAGCCGTAGTTCGTGATGTACGCGCGCT
>JBDUCR010000120.1:0-16248 GCA_040003345.1 bacterium | reverse complement strand
ACACGAACTTCTGCACCCGCTTTCCCTCGTAAGTCTCCGTCGTGTAGATGTTCCCGTGTGAATCCGTCGCGATGCTGTGTACGGCGAAAAACTGACCGGGCTGCCGACCACCATCGCCGAAGCTCGTCAGCACCTCGAGCGATTCCCGATCCATTACGTACACCCGCTCGTTCTTGCCGTCGGCCAGGTAGATGTACTTCTGTTGCGCATCGCGCGAGAACGCGATGTCCCACACCGATCCATCGCCGCGCGTGAGCGGCGCGATGATCTTCTCCTTCACGAACGTGCCGTTCTTGCGAAAGACCTGGATGCGATCATTCGGCCGATCGCACACGTACACCAGGCCATCCGTCGTCGGCTCGGCACAATGCACCGGGTTGCGAAATTGCTGCGCCAACGGCGTCCCCGGCTGGTATCGGCCGAGGTTCGAGTCGCTCGGCACATTGCCGTAGGCGCCCCAGATGCGCTTGATCTTGCCCGTCGTCATGTCGATCACGGCGACGCGCTTGTTGCCATAGCCGTCCGAGATGAACGCCTCGTTCGCGCTCTTGTCGAACGAGATCTTCGCCACGCGCCCAAAATGCTCGAGGTTGGTGCTGTTCACCGCCTGACCGGGGGTTCCGATTTGCATCAGGAACTTGCCGTCATGCGTGAACTTGAGAATGTGCGAGTCGCCGACGCCATTGCCGCCGATCCAGACGTTGTCCTTGTCGTCGATCGTGATGCCGTGATTCGAGTTGGGCCACACGTAGCCCTCGCCAGGCCCGCCCCACGCGCGCACGAGATTTCCTTCCGGATCGAACTCAACGATCGGCGGCGCAGAGCGACAGCATTCACCGAGGGGAGGGTTTGCGTCCGCGCCCACTTCGGTCCGCTGGTTCAGCGTCGAGTCGCCGCGATGGATGATGAAGACGTGATCCTTCGAGTCGATGCCGACGCCGATGGCGGAGCCCAGCACCCAGTGATTCGGGAGTGGCTTTGGCCACATTGGATCGACCTCGAACTTCGGGGCCTTCACGCTTTGCGCTTTCGTCGCCGCCTGTAGCGCCGCCTGGCCGGCGCCGAGTGCGACGATGAGCGTCAGTGCGATGGATCCGACGACAACTGTTCGCCGCTGCATCAACGGCCTCCATGGAGTTCGATGAGGGTCGCGGCGGGTGCTGCGCTCGCGACGCTCGCGATGTACTTTCGCGCCTGCAAATGCGACCGGTGATACTACGACCCGTGATGCTACTCCGTCCAGTGCGGCACGTCCTCGTCGCCGCATCAGCGCTCGTGCTGTTGCTCAGCGCGCCGACGCGTGTCGTGGCGCACGAGATTCCGAACCGTGTGACGGTGGTCGCATTCGTGCGGCCCGTGGGCAACGTGATGCATGTCGTCCTGCGCGTGCCCCTCGAAGCCATGCGCGACGTGGATTTTCCGCAGCGCGATCAAGGCTTTCTCGACATCGCGAGATCGGCGCCGCTCCTGCGACAGGCGGCAATCACATGGCTCGCGGACTATCTCACGCTCTACGAAGGCGACGCGGTTCTCTCGTCGCCGACAATCTCTGCCGTCGGCGTATCGCTTCCCTCCGACCGTTCGTTCGTTAGCTATGAGACTGCACGCGAACATCTCGGTCACGAGCCGCTCGCCGCGAACGTCGATCTGCCGTGGCGACAAGCGATGCTCGACGTCGCGCTCGAGTATCACATCGCGTCCGATCGCTCACGCTTCTCGATCCATCCCGCGTTAGCGCATCTTGGTGTCCACACCAGCACGTCGCTGCGCTTTCTCGCACCGGGTGGAGTGGAGCGCGCCTACAGCTACGACGGTGATCCTGGGCTCGTGCATCTCGATCCGCGCTGGCATCAGGCCGCGCTGCGATTCATCCAGCTTGGATTCTTTCACATACTCGGTGGCATCGATCATCTGCTGTTCGTGCTCTGCCTCGTGATTCCATTCAGGCGAATCAAGCCACTCGTCGGGGTGGTGACGTCGTTCACACTGGCGCACTCCATCACGCTCGCGGCGTCGGCGATGGGCTTTGCGCCCGATGCGCTCTGGTTTCCGCCACTGATCGAGCTACTTGTGGCGCTCTCGATTGTTTACATGGCGCTCGAGAACATCGTCGGTGCACGCGTGGACCGCCGCTGGATTCTCGCTTTTGGATTCGGGCTCGTACACGGATTCGCGTTTTCGTTCACACTGCGCGACACGATGCAATTTGCCGGCGCGCATCTGGCGACGTCGCTGCTCTCGTTCAACGTTGGCGTCGAGCTTGGACAATTGTTCGTGCTCGCAATTGCGATTCCGCTGCTGGCCCTGCTGTTCACGCATGTCGTGGCCGAACGGATGGGAACGATCATTCTGTCGGCGTTGGTGGCGCACACGGCGTGGCACTGGATGCTCGATCGTGGTGACGTGCTCCGGCAGTACCACTTCGAGTGGCCAACGATGGACGCCGCGCTGCTCGTGAGCGCGATGCGCGGCGCGATCGTTCTCATCATCGTGCTCATTGCGCTGTGGCTGATGTCGCAACTCGGCGATCGCCTCGCGCGGCCGTCGTCGCAGCGCGAAATAGGCGCCGACTGATGCGCGTCACTGCCTCAATCGCCGCTGTCATCGTCCTCCTCACGAGCTCACACGAGGTGCGAGCCCAGATGCAGGCCGCACCGGCGTCGCAAGATCAGCGAACGACGCGCGCCGGCATTTACACGGCGGAACAGGCCGAGCGGGGGAAGATGGCGTATGCGGTGAGTTGCCGGTCGTGTCATACGGCGGCGTCGCATACGGGTGTCACGTTCGCCAAGTGGTGGAAGGGTCGCAGCGTCGGCGATCTCTATGGCTTCATGAGCACGCAGATGCCGAAGAATGATCCGGGCAGCCTGGATGCGGCGCAGTATGCGGACGTCGTGGCGTACCTGCTCAAGATGAACGCGATGCCTGCGGGAGCGTCGGAGCTTCTCCCGGATTCCACTTCGCTCGCGCAGATTCGGATCGAGTTGCCAGAGAAAGCACCTAAGACTGCGTCCGCTGCTAAATCGAAACCGAAGTCCCCCACTCGCACGAAGAGACCCTGACATGATCGATCGTCTCGCCAGCCGTCGCATGTTGCACGTCACTACGTCGGTCATCGCAGTCATCGCTATCGCTGCCGCGTTGTTGCAGGTGCGGAGCAATACGTCGCGCGCAGTCGAGATGCAGACGACGGCGCTCGTGCGCGGCAATGCGCCGGGCGAGTGGCGGTACTGGGGCGCCGACGCATGGAGCACGCGGTACTCGCCGCTCGATCAGGTGAACGCAACGAACTTCGACTCGCTCAAGATGGCGTGGCAGTGGAACGCCGGCGAGTTCGGCGAAGACGAATACTTTCGCTCGACGCCGCTTTACGCGAAGGGACGCCTGTTCACCGTGGCGACGAATCGGCGCAAGGCATTTGCGCTCGATCCTGCGACGGGGAAGATGCTCTGGAAGTGGGAAATGGACGAAGGCATCCGCTGGCAGAAGGCGCCGCGCCGCTATGCGGGACGCGGTCTCGCGTACTGGACGAGCGGCAACGACGAGCGGGTGATCGTCGTGACACCGGGTTATCACCTCGCATCGCTCGATGCGAAAACCGGAAAGCCCGACGCCAGGTTCGGCACCAACGGTGTCGTCGACCTCATGACCGGTCTTGGTTTTCCGCTCGTGCCACTCGCCGTCGACGATACTGGTGAGCTCATCATCAGCGACGCAGCGCCGGCGCGACGCGCGCGGCCCGGCGAGAAGTGGAACGCGCAAACCAGAATAGGCGCCGACGGCACCGTGGGCATCGATCCCGCGAATGGCCAGATCGCATCGAGCTCACCGGCGATACTCGTCAACGACGTCATCGTCGTGGGCAACTCGTCGGTGCACGGCTACTATCCAATTCGCGCGCACAATCTGCCAGGCTACATCCGCGGCTTCGACGTGCGCACCGGCAAGCAGCTCTGGAAGTTCAATCTCGTGCCGCAACCCGGCGAATTTGGTGCAGACACGTGGAAGAAGGGATCGAAGATCGGCAGCGACGGCGTGGGTAAGAACGACGCGTGGGCCGGCTACTCGGCCGATCCGGATCTCGGGCTCGTTTACATTCCCGTCGGCATGCCGCTGCTCGATGAATACGGCGGTCACCGTCCCGGCGACAATCTCTTCGGCAACAGCATCGTCGCGATCGATGTAAAGACAGGCCAGCGCAAGTGGCACTATCAGCTGGTGCATCACGACATCTGGGATTACGACACCCCGATGTTCCCGAATCTGCTCGACGTCAACGTCAACGGAGCGCGACGCAAGGTCATCGCGCAGACGACGAAGCAGGGTTGGGTGTACGTACTCGACCGCGCGACCGGCGCGCCGATCTGGCCGATCGTCGAGACGCCTGTGCTGCAGAGCGACGTACCCGGTGAGCAGACATCGGCGACGCAGCCAATTCCGTCGAAGCCGGCGCCCTATTCGCAACAGGGGCTCGTCGAGTCCGATCTCATCGACTACACGCCAGCGATCAAGGACTCCGCGCTCAAGCTCGCGAACCGCTGCCGCATGGGACCGTACTTCATTCCCGCGTCGCTCGCGGATGGTTCGGGACAGGGCGGCAAGACCTGTTCGTGGTACGCTCCGGGTGCGAGCGGAGGCGTCAATATCGACGGCGGTGCGGCCGTCGATCCGGAGACCGGAATGCTCTACGTCGCGTCGCAGAGCGGGCTGAGCACCGTTCAACTCAAGAAGGATCCGTGCTCGGAGTTTCGCTATAGCTCGCCTCACGACAGCTGCGGTTTGATCGGCGCCGTTGCGGCGCCGCCGGGTTACAAGCCGCCCGCAGACGGCAATCGCGGCGGCGACTTTGCGGCGCGGTCGAGCGGCACCACCATCGGCGGCGTGCCGATCCTCAAGCCGAAGCAGCTTGGCGGAGTGACGGCGTACGACCTCAACACGGGCGACAAGTCGTGGTGGATTCCGAGCGGAGGAAAGTTGTTGCCCGTCGCGACGAAAGATTCACTGTTCAACGGCGTTCAACTTCCACTGTCGACTGGTGGCCGAGGGCAGCCGCAGGTCATCACGACGAAGACGCTGTTGATCTACGGCACCGGCCGCACATTTTCGCCGCCGGGCGCCACGCAGCTCTACGCCGTCGACAAGGCGACCGGCAAGCAGGTGGGCGCTGTGAACATTCCCGGTCGCACGACTGCCGTGCCCATGACGTTCATGCACCAGGGCAAGCAGTACATCGTGTTCGCGATGGGCGCCGCGAACGCGACGTCACTCATGGCGTTGGCGTTGCCGAGGTAACGCGCCTAAGGCTTTGCGATGACGTATCGCTTCAAGGCCTTCGGCCCAACCTCCGCACCATACACATTGCCCGCCGCATCAACGGCCACACCTTCCGCCGCACTCGTATTCGATGGCGTCTCCGCCGGATCGGGGATGAACGCCGTGACCGTTCCATCCTTCGCGCTGCCAATGCGAATGCCGCGCTTCCAATCCGTGCGCTGCTTCGCAACCGACCCCGATTCCGAATCGGTCACGTAAATGCGATCGTGGGCATCGATTGCAATCCCGCTTGGCCGACTGAACTGATACCACGTGTCGAGACGCTTGCCTGACTGGTCGTAGATCACGATGCGATTGTTGCCGCGATCGCCCACGAACAGCCGGCCGCGTGAATCCATGGCGATCGTATGCGGCTGATCGAGCTGGTCGGGTCCGTTGCCGAATGATCCCCACATCTTGATCAGCGTGCCGTCACTTCGAAACTTGAGAATCCGCGCCACCGATCCTGGCATCGACGAATGGCCTTCGACGACGAAGAAGTCTCCATTCGCGGCGACCACCACATTGTTCGGCTGCCAGAAGAGAGACGAGTCGCGATCGCCGCCGGCTTTGCCGAGCGTCATGAGCAGCGTGCCGGTGGGACTGAATTTGAAGATCTGGTGTCCCTTCGGCGCGACGCTGGAATCCCGTGGCGCACCACGCGCGCCCGTGCACGCGCAATCCGTAACCCAGACGTTGCCAGACCGATCGACGTGAATTCCGTGAGGTGTGAGCATCAGTCCCGCGCCGAACGATCGCAGGAGTGTTCCGTCGCGATCGAATTCGAGCACCGTCGGCAGATTCGATCCGACACAACTGTTCGCGCCACAACGCTCGGCCACCCAGATACTCTTCCCGTCGGCGTCAATATCCACCGCGCTCGTCGATCCCCACGGGCGGCCCTCCGGCATCTTCGCCCATCCCTCGATGGTGCGGTACGGATTCGGCTTGTCGTTGTTGGGCACGACACCCGACTGCGCTCGCGCGTGCAGGGCCAGCACCATCATCGCGCACGAGACCAGCAATGCGTTCGTCATAGGCTCTTTACAAGAGACATGTCGCTGACGCAGTTGCAGCGCCGATCTGCGTCGCGCGACAGGGCGAGAATCACTTGGCAGCAGGGACAGTCAACCGCACGTGACGAGTCATCGCCGTATCGGCTCGCAACGCATCCGCACCGGGCGCGAAGCCGGCGAGACTGAGCACGTACGCGGTGACATCGACGTACTGTTGCGACGCGAGGCCACTCGGATTGTCCTGCGGCATCGTCGTCGACACAAGATCGTAGAAATCCGACAACCGGCGATCCTTCCATGCGACCGCGAATGTGCCACCGGACCATTGCGTCGACGCATGGCATCGCGCGCACACGCTCCTGTAAACCTCCGCGCCGCGCGAGGATTGCTCGGCAGTGAACTGCGGCTCGACGAACACTTCAGCGATCGTGGGCGCCGGAGCGGCCGCCGAGGCATGACGTACATACGCCGGCTTTGCGACCGCGTAGCGCGCCGCATAGGGTGTCTCGCCGCGAACGTTCGCTCGCTCGCTGCAAGCCGATATCACAAGTGCACTGAACAGCAACAATTCAAATCGCAACGATCGTGTCGTCAGCACGTGCCTCATCTCAGTGAACGTCCGGCGACAATTATACGTGGTGTCCGAGGAATCGCGAGCGCGAAGGCGCCGTCCAGCCTCATGCAGTACCCGCTGTTTGATTTCACCTCGCAGCAATCCCATATTCACGCGCCTTCCCACCCGAGCGCACCAAATGGCGACTGATCCGCCTCGACATACAACTGCGACGCCGCAATCCAGCGCCGGCGACGCGCAGAGCATTCAGCGGAGAGACTTTCTAAAGGCCGCCGGCGCAGGAGCCGGCATGCTGCTGCTCGACGCATGCTCGACGGCGGATGCGGCAATACCAGGGCTGCGGCCAAGGAAGCGTAAGCTGCCCTTCATCTCGCCATCATCACACGTCGTCGTCATCGGTGCGGGCGTGTGGGGTGGCTGGACCGCGTTGCATCTTCGTCAAATGGGCGCAGCCGTCACGCTCGTGGACGCATACGGCCCCGCCAACGCACGCGCCACATCCGGCGACGAAACGCGCGGCATTCGCTCGTCATACGGCGATCGCGATGCTGGCGAGCTCTGGGTGCAGTGGGCGCGCGAAGGACTGAAACGATGGAAAGCCTTCGACGCGGAATGGAGTGAGGATGTTCGTCAGAGCCTTTTTCACACGACGGGCGACCTCGTCATGCGAGCCGAGGCCGAGCCGATCACGACGAAGACGAAAGAGTGGTGGGACAAGCACAAGGTGCCCTACGAAGTGCTCACGCCCGACGAAGTGCGCTATCGCTGGCCCGTCATCGACGTCGAAGACATCACGATCATCTTGAGTGAGCCCGATGCGGGCGTCATTCGCGCACGACGCGCCGCGCAAACGGTCGTCGCCGCATTCGAGTCACTCGGCGGACAGATCGCGATCGGTCGCGCGCGTCCGTCGGAGATCGTGAATGGTCAGCTGAAGGAGATCGCACTCGACACAGGACGCAATATCGCGGGAGACAGCTTCGTCTTCGCGCTCGGCCCGTGGCTCGGCAAGATGTTCCCCGACGTGCTGGCAAATCGCACGCGCACGCCACTCGGCTACGTGTGCTACTTCGCCACTCCGCAGAATGACGAGCGATTCACCTATCCGAATCTGCCGAGCTGGAATTTTCCGGGCGTCACTGGATGGCCCGCGCTCCCGGCGGATAATCGTGGATTCCGTGTGCGCGGCAGCGCGCGCCCGAAGACAGTGCCTGGCGCGCCGCCTGCGCCTCGGCCGCAGGTCGTGACTCCACCCGAACAACTCGACCCGGATCTCAGCGACCGCTGGGCCGACGCCAGCAAGATCGAGGGTCCGCGACGATTGCTCGCGCTGCGCTTTCCGCTATTGAAGGATGCACCGATTCTTCAGACGCATTCGTGTCACTACGAGCTGACGTCCACCCGCGACTTCATCATCGACCGTCATCCGCGCATGCAGAACGTGTGGCTTGCCGGCGGCGGAAATGCGGAAGGCTTCAAGTTCGGGCCAGTCGTCGGCGAGTACATCGCACAGCGGGTACTCGGTGACGACGGTGATGCGACGATCGCGAAGCGGTTCAGGATTCCCGTGAAGGAATACGATCCCACTCCGCCCCCGACGCCGACACCATCGCCACAAATCGTTGCGGCGAAGAAATAGCGAGCGTCGCCAGAGCGACTCGGATGCGGTTACCGAGGCACGCGATGCTCCGCCGTCCGCAGAATCGTCCCAGGCTCTGGCGCGTTGGGCTTCACGCGCACGCTCTTCGCCGGAATGCCGACGTACACGTGATACGGTCGCACGTCCTTCGTCGCCACAGCACTCGCGCCGACCATCCCCTGTTCGCCGACATGCACGCCCGCAAGCACCGTGGCGTGATACGTCACACGCACGCCCTCCTCGAGCACCGTGAGCGCATTAGTGACCTCGCGCTGATCGACGATGCTGTGCGTGTGGCTGTAGATGTTCGCGAAATCGCTGATCGAGACGCTGTTGGCCAGCCGGATCCCACCGCGATCATCGAGCAGCACGTAACGATGCACGACGACGTTGTCGCCGACTTCCATGTTGTAGCCGAATGAAAACTCGACGAACTGGAACGCCTTGAAGTTCTCTCCGCAGCTCTTGAAGATCCGCTTCGCGAGCATTTGACGAAGACGCACGCCAAGTCCCACGTTCTGTCCGCCAAGTACCGTGCGATCGAACGAGTACCAGAGCCATAGCAGCGGCTTCACCGGCTGGAACTTCGCGTCGTCGCAGTCGGAGTAGTATTCCGGCTCCAGCGTGATGTTGCGCGGATCGAGCGCCGAGAGCGCGAGTCGCGTGGCGATCGGCAGCTTCTCGTCGGCGACGGCTGTCTCCCAGTTGGCCGCAAACTCCGGATAGCATATCTCGCTGAGCAACTCGCGACATAGCAGCGCACGATCGGATGCAATATCACCAGCCGGGTTCGACAGGCGATGATCGATGCGCTCGAGCCACGCGTCGGCGATGCTCGCGCTGCCGGTTGGCGGCAGGGAGCGGAGAGGAAGAAATGGCATATCGGAATCGGGCAGTAGTGAGTTGGGAATCAACGACGTGCACGCGTCGTTTAGTTGTAACTTCCTCTGCGTTCTCTGCGAACTCTTCGCCGTTCTCTGCGTCGAAAAGCCGTCGTCTCCGTCGTTCAAATAGCCAGGCTATTTATCAGGTCTCTTCTGCGCTCGCGATTGAATCAACGCTCGCTCCTGCTCGATCGTCTTGAGTCGCGCACTCCACGATTCATTCCGCTCGCTCCCGAGTGACACGACCAGCGGTTGATTCACATCGAGCGCGTCATCGAAGAGATAGATCGCTGACTGCGTCTCGCGGGGCTGAAGCCGCTGCTCTCCGAAGCCATTGCTCAGCGGCAGCACGTCGACCGGACGATAGTCGTGGCCGGCAACGGTGATCGTCAGCTCTAACGGCGAGAAACGCGCGTCCGGCGCAAGACCATAGAATGACACGTACCACAGACTTGCCCGAAGCAATCCATGCTGCGACGCGAGACGAACGATCGTTGGACGACGACTCTCCGCAAGCTCACGCAGCGCTCGATAGGAGTCTGGCGACAGCGTACGAATCACGCTCTCGTCGAGCGGCGTCAGCTTCACGAGCACGCCCGGCAACTGCAGTGGAATCGCGATCGCCTCCTGTCGCAGCGTCCCGAAACCCGACGGCACCAAGCCCGCGCCATTCGTGTCGGCAGCCGCAATCGCCGGCGTCGCCGGAGTGGTTGCCGGCTTTGTACTCGTCGCGGGCGGCTGCTGCGCACATCCAGCCGACGCATACGTCAACGCCGTACCGGCAAGCATCACTACACGCGCGAGCGTCACTCTCACACGCCATCTCCTGGCGTCACGTCGGCGGCCATTGTGTCAGTAGAATCGGCCGACTCCAGCGGAGCTGGCGTTCGCCACGACGGCTGCTTCACCAGCGACACCACCGCCTCCGCCAAGTCATCGCGCCCAGCATTCGTCTCCGCGCTGAACGGGATCATCTGATCGTCCTCCAGCCGGAGCGCCACCGCGATCTCGTGTACGCGCTTGAGTACTTCACGCGGCTTCAGCTTGTCGATCTTCGTCAGCGCAACGATCGTCGGCACCTCGATTTCGGCGAGGAAGTCGAACATCTGAATGTCTTCGTCCGACGGATGATGTCTGACGTCCATCAGCTGCACGACACCACGCAGAGCCGTTGACGCACGCAGATATCCCTCGATCAACGGCAGCCATTCTTCTTTCCGTGACTTCGCGATTCTCGCGTAGCCATAACCTGGAAGATCGGCGAGCACGAATTCGTCGTTCACCTTGAAGAAGTTGATCTCGCGCGTCCGTCCCGGTGTCTTGCTCACACGCGCAAACGCCTTCCGACGCACGAGCCGATTCAGCAGCGACGACTTGCCGACATTCGACCGGCCGGCGAAGGCAACTTCCGGCAGATCATTCGTTGGACGCCAGCCATCCGCCGTCGCCATCGGTCCGATGAACTCGAGCGACTTGATGACGAGCGGATCCTTTCGCGACTTTCCCTCGTTCACAGCGTCGGACGTCAATGCGCCACCATTGTTGCCGTCTCTTCTTCGTCGCGCGGCTTCACGCTGCGCGCAAGCGCCACGGCCAGCACTTCATCCATCGAGCGCACAGGATGGAATTGAATACCGGCCCTCACTTCAGGAGGCAGCTCGTCGAGATCACGCGCGTTCTCTTGCGGCAGAATCACATGCGAGATGCGATTCCGCAGCGCCGCCACCGTCTTCTCCTTCAGGCCGCCGATGCCCAGCACACGTCCGCGCAGCGTGATCTCGCCAGTCATCGCGACATCACCGCGCAGCGGAATTCCCGTGAGCGCGCTCACGATCGCACAGGCGATCGCAATGCCGGCACTCGGCCCATCCTTGGGCGTCGCGCCGGCGGGAATGTGCACGTGCAGATCGCGCGTGCGCAGAAATTCGCGCTCGAGTCCCAACGCACTAGCGCGTGCGCGCGCGTAACTCAACGCGGCACTCGCTGATTCCTTCATCACATCGCCGAGTGTACCGGTGAGCTGCAAACGTCCACGACCCGGCACGACGCTCACCTCGATCTCGAGCACATCGCCGCCGACACTCGTGTACGCGAGCCCCGTCGCGACGCCAACCTTGTCCTCGATCTGGTTCGCTTCCGGATCATATGGCGCCACGCCAAGCATCGCTTGCAGCATACTGCGCGTCACGACGTCCGCATCCGGTTGCTGCACGCTGCCCGCAATCTGCACCAATCGCCGCTCGGCGCGTTTGCGCGCGAGTTTCCGTGACAGACGCGCGAGCCGTCGCTCGAGATCGCGCACGCCGGCTTCACGCGTGTAACCGTGAACGATCGCCGGAATGACATCAGCGTCGAGCGTCACCGTCGCCGGATCGATCCCGTGCAACTTGAGCTGCCTCGGCAAGAGAAACTGCCGCGCGATCGCGTACTTCTCCTGATCGAGATAGCCGGCGAGCCGAATGATCTCCATGCGGTCACGCAGCGGCTCCGGAATCGTCGCGAGCGAATTCGCCGTGGTGATGAACAACACCTGCGAGAGATCGTAGTCGGCTTCGAGATAGTGATCGTTGAACGCGCGGTTCTGCTCGGGATCGAGCACCTCGAGCAACGCCGCCGATGGATCGCCGCGATAGTCGTTGCCGAGCTTGTCGATCTCGTCGAGCAGGATGACGGGGTTCACCGTCTCCGCCCGACGCATCGCTTGAATGACGCGACCCGGCATCGCGCCGATGTACGTGCGCCGATGGCCGCGGATCTCTGCCTCGTCGCGCACGCCGCCAAGTGACATGCGGACGAACTTCCGCCCAAGTGCGCGCGCGATCGAGCGGCCCAGCGACGTCTTGCCCACGCCGGGCGGACCAACGAGGCACAGTATCGGCCCATCGAGTCGCTCGACGAGCGCGAGCACGCCGATGTAGTCGAGCACGCGCTCCTTCACATCGTCGAGACCGTAGTGGTCTTCGTCGAGAACGGTGCGCGCGTGGGCGACGTCGAGCACGTCGTCCGTGCGGTCAGTCCATGGAAGTGCCGCAATCCAGTCGAGATAGGTGCGCGCAACTCCCGATTCCGGCGACATCGCCGAGAGTCGGCGCAATCGCCGCAGTTCGCGACGCGCGCGCGCGAGTACCGGCTCGGGCAATCCTTTCGACTCGAGCAGCGCCGCGAGATCGTCGGTATCGTCGCCGTCCTCGCCGCCAAGCTCGCGATGAATCGCCTTGAGCTGCTCCTGCAGATAGAACTCGCGCTGATTCTGGAAGAGCGAGCCACGCACGTCGTCATCGATCTTCCGCTCGAGCTTGAGCAGATCGATCTCAGCGGACAGCGTTTCGCCAAGGCTGCGGAGCAGGGTCGCGAAGTCGAACGACTCGAGCAATCCTTGCCGGCGATCGAGCCGCGTGCCGAGGTGCGCCGCAATGCCGAACGTCTGCCGCGCCGGTGAATCGGAGCTCTGAATGAGCGACACCAACTCAGCCGGTAGCCGGCGATGCACGGCGACATATTCCTCGAACAGCGTGATCGCGCGACGCAAATGCGCTTCCGCGTCGTCGCCGGCACCGAGTGCGAGCGGCGACATCGGCTCGACGACAGCGCGCAGGCAATCCGCGCCGGGCACGAAACGCGTAACGCGCGCGCGGGCGATTCCCTCGACGAGCACCTTCACGGTACCGGTGCCGAGCCGTGAGAGCTGCCGCACACGTGCGACGACGCCAACGCGATAGAGATCGGCCGCGGCAGGTTCCTGTGTTTCAGGATCCTTCTGCGCGACGAGGAGAACGAGGCTGTCGGTTCCGCTCGCCGCTTCGAGCGCGGCGAGCGATGGCGCTCGACCGACGAGCAGCGGCATCACGACGTACGGAAACACGACGACGTCGCGGAGCGGAAGAACGGGGAGACGGTCGGGGGTTACGAGCGTCTCACCGTCCAGTTGAAAAGAGGGCATTGAGAAACATACCCCGAAATCGGAAAACCGGCGCGGAAACCCCTACTGCTTGCAGCTTCCCTTTGGATCCGGTTTCGGCTGGTCCACCACGAGCCGATGATCGAGATTGCCCACCGCAATCGCCGCGTTCGCGACGAGCTGCCCAACGCGCGCCATGTGCGGATAGTTGATGTATTGCGGCTCGTCCGTCACCTGGTGGTAGTCCGAGTGTCCGCCCGTCGTAAAGAAGACGATCGGGATGCCGTAACGCGCGTACTCGTAATGATCGCTGCGGCAATAGATGTTCATCGGATGCCCGTTTGCATCCATCGCGGTATCGAAGGCAAACCCCGCCTTGGTGTCGCGATTCACCCTGTCGATCAGATCACCGAGTTCGGTCGACAGGCGACGCGATCCAACGAGCTGCAAATAGTTCTCACCACCATGCAGCGGCGCGCCGTCTTTCGACACGCCAGTGACGTCCCATGCGTCGCCGCGACCCACCATGTCGATGTTGAGCTGCCCGACGATTGAATCGCGCGGCACGGTCGGGTGATCGGTGAAGTAGGCGGAACCGAGCAGCCCCTTCTCCTCGCCGACGTGCCAGACGAAGAGCGTGGAGCGCTTCGGCTTGGTCTTCATCGCAGCCATGTTCTCCGCGATCTCGAGCACCGTCACCGATCCCGATCCGTCGTCGTCGGCGCCGTTCGAGATCGAATCGGCGCGAGCGTTTCCCGGATGCGCCGAGTGCCACTGGGCGAGCAGCGTGTTCACCTGCGCCTGTTGCGTCGAATCCGCCTGCTTGCCCATATCCTCAGCGCCAAGTGGACGGACGATATGGTTGAAGATGCGAATCGAGTCGTGATCGACCGCTGGCAGCGAGATACCGATGTGATCGTTGTGCGCACCGACGGCGACGTATTCGTTCTTGAGCTTTGCGTCGGAGCCCGGCAGAATGCCGACGACGTTACGCGCGGGGAACGGAACGGGTTCGACCGTGATAGTCGCTGCCATCGTCGCCGGATGTCCCTCGGCGCCAACCACGAGCGCCGACGCATTTTCGAAGAGCTTTGGAAACGCAGTCGCCGACACGAGCAGGACGGGCGGCGCAGTGTCAGCCGCGGTCTTCTCCGGATCGTCCACGAACATCGTGGGCCGCGTGAAGTAGCCGAAGTATTGATCGAGCCCGACGAACGCGATCGCCTTGATGCCCGGCGTGAACGTGGCGGGATTCTGCAGCAAGGGGAGACCCTGCGGTAAAACCTTGTAAACGACGAACTTTCCGGCGGCCTGTTCCGGCGTGGCGCGCGCAGATCCGTCGCCAATGACGCCGCCAAACACGACCTGTAGCGTACCCGAGGGCACCTTGGCCGTGGGTACCCAATCAGTGCCTCCGGCGAGCGACGCACCGCCGACCGTGATGGTCGAGCCAGCAGCCAGCGTGCGCGACTTGAAGGGAATTGTCTGGAAATACGTTCCGTTGTCGCCAGCGGGAATCAGGCCGAATCGCTTTGCCTCCGCTGCGATGTAATCGGTGCCCATCTTGTTGCCGAGCGTGCCCGCTTCGCGGCCCATCATTGAGTCGTCGGCAAAGATGTAGAGGCGCGTCATCAGGTCGGCGGCGGTGATGGCGGCTGATGTCGGCTGCGGCGCATGCTTGAGAGGCAGCGTGATGGCTGGCGGTTGTACGATGACAGGAACCGGAGGCGCGCCCTGCGCCGTGAGAGCCGCGGGAAAAAGCAGGCTTGAGGCGACAAGCGCGAGGCGAAGGATGCGCATGGTTGGGAAGTAAGGGAGTGACGGCCGATCGCCGTAAAGCGATCGAGAAAGATCGCCTGTTCACAGGCCGAACGAGAGCCTCCGAACGAAAGTTTCCGAACGCAGAAGGGCGCCCACATCGTGAGCGCCCTTCGCACACCCGAGTGCCGATGACGGCTAGGCTTCCTTTTTTCTCTTCGTCGGCGCCAGCTCCAGCAGCGGTGCCGTTCCGTTCAGGACGCTCGACTCGGTGATCTTCACTTCGACGACATCTTCACGCGTCGGAAGGTCGAACATCACGTCCGTGAGGAGCTCTTCGAGAATCGCGCGCAGGCCGCGAGCACCGGTACCGCGCTTGAGCGCCTTCTGCGCAATGGCGCGAAGTGCGGACGTCTCGAAGGTGAGCTTGACCTCTTCGAGATCGAACAGCTTGGTGTACTGTTTGGTGAGCGCGTTCTTGGGCTCCTGAAGGATGCGGACGAGCGATTCCTCGTCGAGCCCCTCGAGCGGCACCGTTACCGGAAGCCGGCCAACGAGCTCCGGGATGAGCCCGAAGCGCAGCAGATCGTCCGGCTCGACTTCGGCGAATGCATTCTTGGACAGTGTGGCGAGCTTGACCGGATCTGTCTCGACCTTCGCGAAACCGATCTGCCGGCGTCCAGTGCGTGACTCGATGATCTTCTCGAGTCCGTCGAACGCTCCGCCGCAGATGAAGAGAATGTCCTTCGTGTTGATCTGGATGTATTCCTGCTGCGGATGCTTGCGTCCGCCCTGCGGCGGCACCGAAGCGACCGTGCCTTCGAGAATCTTCAGCAGCGCCTGCTGCACGCCTTCGCCGGAGACGTCGCGCGTGATGCTGGGGTTTTCCGATTTGCGCGCAATCTTGTCGATCTCGTCGATGTAGACGATGCCGCGTTCGCATTCGGCGACGTTGAAGTCACCAGCCTGAAGAAGGCGAACGAGAATGTTCTCGACGTCTTCACCGACGTAGCCGGCTTCGGTGAGCGTCGTTGCATCGGCGATGGTGAACGGCACATCGAGGATGCGTGCGAGCGTCTGTGCGAGCAGGGTCTTGCCGACACCCGTGGGGCCGATGAGCAGGATGTTCGACTTGTCGAGCTCGACGTCGTCTTCGCGGACGGACG
>JBDUCR010000011.1:0-16258 GCA_040003345.1 bacterium | reverse complement strand
TACCAGCCGGAAGCGTACGTCCCCACCACCGACACGTACATCGAGAAGGACGCGTCGATCAACGAGGACATCGACCGGCTGCGTCTGCGCGCGACGTCGTCACTCATGGAGCGCAACGACGTCATCATCGTCGCTACCGTGAGCGCGATTTACGGCTTGGGCGATCCTGTGTCATACCGCGAGCAGATGGTCACGCTCACGCAGGGGCAGAAGGTCAATCGCGACGACATTCTCCGCTCGCTGGTAAAGATCCAGTACAACCGCAATGACGTTGCGTTCGATCGCGGCAGCTTCCGCGTGCGCGGCGACACCGTCGAGATTTTTCCGGCGTATGAAGAGCAAGGCGTGCGCGTCGAGCTCTGGGGCGACGAAGTCGAGCGCATCTCCAAGATCAACGTACTCACCGGCGAGACGATAGCCATTCTCGATCGCGCGGCCATCTATCCGGCGAAGCATTTCGTCACGCAGCGGCCGACGCTCGAGCGTGCGGTGCGCGTCATTCGCGAGGAGCTCACGGAGCGGCTTGGCGAGATGCGTGGCAACGGACGTCTGCTCGAGGCGCAGCGTCTCGAGAGCCGCACCAACTTCGATATCGAGATGATGCTCGAGATCGGAACGTGCGCCGGCATTGAAAACTATTCGCGGCACTTGTCTGGACGCGTGGCGGGTGAGCGTCCTGCATGTCTCTTCGACTACTTCCCCGAGGACTTCCTCGTCGTCGTGGATGAATCGCACGTCACGCTGCCGCAGATCGGCGGCATGTTCAACGGCGATCGTGCGCGCAAACTAACGCTCGTCGACTACGGTTTTCGTCTGCCGAGTGCGCTCGACAACCGTCCGCTCATGTTCGACGAATTTCTGTCGCTGACGCCGCGCGCCGTGTTCGTGTCGGCGACTCCAGGTGAGCTCGAGCTTCGTTTGTCCGAAGGCGTCGTCGTTGAACAGATCATTCGTCCAACAGGACTCATCGACCCCGAAATCGAAGTGCGTCCGGTGCGTGGTCAGGTCGACGATCTGCTTGGCGAGATTCACAAGCGCGTCAAGGTGGGTGAGCGCGTGCTCGTCACCACGCTGACGAAGCGTATGTCGGAAGACCTCACTGACTATCTCCAGCAAGTGGGCGTGCGTGTACGGTACATGCATTCCGACATCGACGCCATCGAGCGCATGGAGATCGTACGCGGATTGCGGCTCGGCGAGTTCGATGTGCTCGTCGGGATCAACCTGCTGCGCGAGGGGCTCGACATGCCCGAGGTGTCGCTCGTCGCGATTCTCGACGCCGATCAGGAGGGCTTTCTGCGCAGCGATCGCTCGCTCATTCAGACCGTCGGTCGCGCAGCGCGACACGTGAATGGCCGAGCGATCTTCTACGCCGACAAGATCACCGGCTCGATGCAGCGATGCATGGAGGAGACGCTGCGTCGCCGCGTAATCCAGACGGCGTACAACGTGGAGCATGGCATCACACCGACCTCGGTGTCGAAGAGCATCGATCAGGTGCGCTTCAGCACGCGCGTTGCCGACGCGCGCATCGAGCGCGACGAGGAGCGTCCGAAGCGCGGCCGGAAGGTCGCCGAGGCGGAGGCGAAGAGCTACGACCTGGTCGATCCCGAGACACTGGTGAAGATGCTCGAAGAGCAGATGCGCGAGGCCGCGGTTGCACTCGACTTCGAAGCGGCGGCGCGCTTACGCGATCAGCTGTTCGAGGTGAAGGCGCGAATGGGCGACGCTGCCACGCGCGGCAAGGTTGCGGCGGACATCAAGGTCGCGCGATGAGTGGCGGCAATCCGGTCGAGAGACATCCGCATCTGCCGCTCGTGCCGCCGCTGGCGGATCACGGCGCGCTGGCAATGAACGAGGAAGAACTGCGCGACTGGGGGCATCGTTTTGGTCGCTCGGCTCATCCTCCGTTGCTCGTGACGATCAGCGGTGATCTCGGTACGGGAAAGACGACGCTCGTGCAGGCGATCTGCGCCGGATATGGTGTCGAGGAGGAGGTAACCAGCCCGACCTTCGCGCTCGTCCACGAGTACCACTCGCCTCGCTCGACCGTGCATCATCTGGATCTATATCGTCTCGATCGCCCCGACGAGCTCGATGCGCTTGCCTGGGACGAGATTGTCGGTGGCTCGGGGCTCGTGCTCATCGAGTGGCCGGAGCGGGCGGGCGAGCGCCTGCCCGCTGGTCGAGTAACGCTGACGCTCCAGCATTTGCCCGATGAACCAGACCGTCGACTGCTTTACGCCGGGTGGCGCGCATGATCACGCTGGTCCTTGAGGCGTCTACCTACGCTGGAAGCAGTGCACTGCTGCAGGACTCCACGGTGCTTGCGGCGCGCAACGTTGCGATGCGCGGACGTGAGCACGAGGCGTTGATGCCGGCGGTGGCAGAGCTGTTTGCCGAGAGCGGCGTCTTGCCTGGGGCAGTTGAGCGCGTCGTATGCGGTTCCGGGCCCGGCAGCTTCACGAGTCTGCGCATCGCCGCGTCCATCGCGAAGGGTTTTGCGTTGGCGTCCGTCGCGATACTCGTTCCGGTGTCGTCGCTCGCGTTGCTCGTGGCGTCGCGCGAGCCACAGAAGGCCGGCCGCTACCTCGCGGTCGTCGACGCGATGCGCGGCGAGCAGTACGTCCAGCTGTTCGATGCGACGGAGAGCGGGGCGGTGTTTCCGATCGGGCCATTGAGCATTGTCCATACGTCTGCAGTTGATGCAATGGCGGATGAGCTCACCGCGATCGCCATCGGTCCGTCGCGTCATGGTGCTGAGCTTGTGGTGCCGCTCGCGAGCGCGGCGGCCCGCATCACAAAATTGATTGACGGCGCTGGACCGGCCGACTTGGCAGTTTGGGAGCCGGTATACGGACGGCTTGCGGAAGCGCAGGTGAAATGGGAAGCGGCGCATGGCCGTCCGCTCCAGCCGCAGTGAGTCACGCCACGCTCGTGGTCCGGCAAGCCGAAGAGAGTGATCTTCCTGAGGTCATCCGTATCGAACGCGAGTCGTTCGTTGACCCTTGGAGCGCCGACTCATTCGTCTCGTCGCTTGGCTTGGAGCGCATGCGCTTTCTGGTGGCAGAGGAGCGAAGAGAAAGCGGCTCTGCGGCCGAGGCTGGCGACAGTGCGCTGCTCGGCTACGTTATAGCGCTGATACTGGCGGACGAGGCGGAGGTTGCGGATCTGGCTGTTTCGCTCGATGCTCGGCGGCGCGGAGTTGGTGGCGCGCTGCTCGATCGGGTGCTGGAGGAAGTAGCGGAGCGAGGCGTACGATCGGTCTATCTGGAGGTTCGCGAATCCAACATGGCGGCGCGTTCGCTCTACGTATCGCGGGCGTTCCGGCAGGTCGGACGGCGGCGTGGTTACTATCGGCACCCACCGGAGGATGCGCTCCTCCTCAAGCGTGATCTGGCACCGACTTGAAGTAAAGTGTTACGTGAGATTGTTGTCGCAAGTTGCTGTAAAGTGGTGCGTTGGGACGTTTCGTGGATGTGTGCAGTGCTTTGATGACGCAGTATCGGACTTTATCTTTAGCGTGTGGACGAGGCATTGAATCTCGTCCAGGGAGGAGTGTATGAGCCGAAGCTTGAACAAGGTCACGTTGATTGGGAACCTCGGGAACGATCCCGAGGTCCGTTCCACCACTGGTGGAAATCGGGTAGCGACGTTCTCGTTGGCGACCAGCCGGTCGTGGAACGACGCCGGGGGAACGAAGCAGGAAAAGACGGAATGGCACCGCTGCGTGGTGTGGAATACCAAGTCGTCGCAGCTGGCCGATATCGTCGAGAAGTATGTCAAGAAGGGCGACAAGCTCTACGTCGAAGGACGCATCGAGTACCGGCAGTGGCAGGACAAGGAGAACCAGACTCGCTACTCGACCGAGATCAACGTTCGCGAGCTCATCATGCTTGGCGGCGGATCTGGTGCGGGCCCGCGGACTGGTGGTGAGTTCGAGAGCGAGTCGTCGAATGGTCGCCCGCGTGCGGCTGCGCCGGCCAAGGCCAAGAGCGGCGCGGGCGGGGACGACTTCGAGGATTTCCCGGGCGCTCTGGCAGACGAAGACGACGATCTGCCGTTCTGACGGGGCAGGTATGTGGGAAAAGTCCGGCGGAGAGGAGTCGCAAATCCTCGCCGCCGGACTTTTTCGGCGTAGCGACTTAGCGCTGCCAGCCGATGATGAGGCGAATCGGATCGGCAGTGGAGAAGCGAACTCCAAGCACCGGGTGGGCGGCCACGGGCCAGTAGAGCAGCGAGATCGAAGTGCCGATCGGGCGAGATGGCGATTCGCCGACGACGCCGACAAGTGCAGTGATGTCGTTGACGATCATGGTTCCGGCTGAGAGCTCGACGCCTTGGCGCGAGGTGGCGCCGGTTGCATAAGTGCTGATGGAGGCGAGGAGGGGATGAGGCTCGAGAGGCGACGGCGCGCGAAGCCTTACGAGCACTCCACCTCCGACGTGATCGAACGAGCCGTTCGTCAGAAGGGGAATGAACGAGGCGTGGCTGGCGAACGACTCGGTGAGATCGCGCCGGAGCTCGGCGACCTCTTCGCGGAGGTCGATGAGCTCTTGTTCTGAGGAATGACTGTCTTCACTTATAGACGTTGTGCTTGTCTCGGTGATGCTGTCACCGCCGAAGAATCTCACGACCAAGGTATCGGACCGAGGTCGCACCACTGCGGCGTAGAGTTGCGCGGCGAGCGCGTCGGCATGTCGTCGCTCCTGGAACCTCAAGCTGTCGGCATGTCTCAGGCCGACCTCGCTCGCTCCCCTGACGCAGTCCCCGACGTGTTGCCGAAGTTCGGCAGCGATCGTGGTGGGTTTCTCTGGTGTCGGTGTCGTGACACATTGCCGCACGATCTCCGCGAGTGTCGAGCCTCGCCCCAACGTGTCCGCGCGCTGCAATCGCGTCGTGATGGAGTCGAATTGGGCAAGGGGAAAGGTGGGCGGCGTGTTGGCTCGGCCCTGCGATACAACCGTGAAGGAGTCCTCCATCGAGCGCTGAGCCAGCACCACTCGCGTCACTCGTCGTTGCGACACCTCGCGCGCGAGCGTGAGCGTGTGCTGAATGCGATTCCACAGTTGTGCGCTTGGAAGACCACCATTCGCGCACGCTGCTTCAATGCGCTGGCGTTCGCGATAGACGTCTGCGACGAGAGAATGTTGCAGCGCGGCCGGCGCGGTAGCCGCAGTGACCGGCGCGAGCCGAGTGCTCTCGATCGCGATTGCGAGATTGGCCAGTGCGCGCTCGACTACCGGCTTGCAGCTTTCGGCGCCGTCGCCGCTAAGGACCACTCCGGCGATCAGAAACCAGGAGAGTATCATGGCGTCCTCCGCACACGTTCGACGACGGTGTCGAGCTTTGTGTGAGCGGTTGTAGTCTTTCCGTCGAGCGCCCTGGTCGCGGCGTCGACTGTATCGAAGCGCCTGCGGAGCTCGACCATGGCCGAGTCGGTCGCGAAGGAAATCACCGCCGGCGTGGGGGCCTTTCCAACTGGTTTGTCAGGCTGCTTGACATCGTCGTTCGGTTTGTGTCCGAGCGGAATCGCGTTGGACACTGCGCCCACAAGAGACGACGACGGAAGCATGAACGTGCTGAACGGGTGGAGCGGATCGATCTCATCGGGATTCACTGGCCGCAGCAGCGGCAGAATCATCACGGCGACACCGCCCGCCAAGACCGACGCGCGCTTTCGCGTGTCGCCCACCGTGAGGCGGATCCACAGAAGAATGCCCACGAGCAGCGCGATGAGACTGGCAAGCCCGATGACGCGAATTCGCCGGAGCTCGCCGCTCCAGCTTTGCTGCGTGACCTTCCGAGTGTGCTCAAACGCAGTTTGGGCCTCGACGAGCAGCACACCATCGCCGAGAGCGGTAGCGCGATCGACGGTGGCTCGAACGGAGTCCGACCGGACGCGCACCGCATCGTAGACGCGCGCCTCCTCGATACGGACGGGCCGGCCCTTTGACAGCGTATCCCACCGCGGTTCGAGGGCAACTAATCCACGCACGAGGCTGGCCTCTGACGCGCGAAGCCGAGTGAGTGCCCGCGTGCCCGCGGCGATCCAGCCGCGCCCCGTCGAATTGCTGTCGGGCTGACGAGGTCCCGTGAGTACTGCCTCGAGCAAGCGCCGGTCGTCGATTGCGCGCCGGCTCAGGGACAGCACCGTCGCGTCACTCACCGCAGGAAGAGGAGCGAGGTACGAACGCGCTCGTGCCAGTGCAACACCGCGCGCAGAGTCCAGCGAGGCCACGTCATTCCTGAGTTGAGACGCGCCGATAGTGACATCCGTCCGTTCGCCGAACGTCGACTGATATTTCTCGGCGGTTGGCCACGCTAGTCCGCTCAACGCATAGACGAACGCGAGAATCGATGTGAGCACGACTGCGCGCTTCAACTGCGACCTGATGCTTCGCCGATGCGGCTTTCGTTCGTGAGTTTCGATCAGCGGGAGCAATACCGCGGCTGCAACGAGGGCGATGACCATCGCCGCTCCGATGGCGGAATCGTCCGTCCGATAGGCCAATAGCACCGCGGCTTCGACCAGGAGCGCCGCGAAGAGAATGCTGAGCGTTTCGGTGACGATGGCGAGCACGAGCAACGGCGGCAGCGCGATGTACGCTATGGCGAACATGCGCAATGCGGCGACGAAGCTGTTCAAGTTTCCAGGTTCGGTCTGAGTGCCACCGTACCACTTGAACAGCAACGGGACAGAGAGTGAGAAGATCGCGGGAATCGTCAGCGCGAAAGTGATCGGCTTCTCGACGACGACGTCCCGAAGCTTTTCGAGCAGAGAGTTCAGCTTCTCTTGTTGGGTCGATTCCTGCGATTGCGTCGATTCGTCGAGCTTGCGGGCGCGATAGACAAACGTGGCCTTGTCCGCATCTCTCACCCTTTCAACCTTAGCCGCTGTTGCTGCCGCATCAGCGTCTGACGTCTTGGTGACCTTCTCGGACTCTATCTCAACTCGCTCGGCGTCCTCCACAGTCGCCACGATCGGCGCAGTCTGCGCAACAGGAGCTCGCCACGCACCCCACCAAATATCAGACTCATTCGCGTAGAGCTCACTGCGCGTCAACACGTCCAGTTTCTTCTTCCACTCGGAAGGCTTCGCCGCGTGATACAACCGAAGCGCTGCGATCTGGGCAGCAAGAAGATCATACTCGGGCAACGCCAGGCGCTCGAACATCGACGCAGGGTCGAAAGCAGCACCGTTGGAGTTACTGACGTTCGTTGAATCGATCAGCAGCTCTTGTTGCCAGGGATCTGCCGCTTTGAATGTGCTCGTCACGCGTTCGAGCGTCAGGCCAAACAGCGAGCGACGGCCAACGTCGCGCGTGCCGAAGCGCGTCGTGCCCCCGTTGCTCTCCATCCACGCCACGTGGAGCAGAAAGCTCTCGAAGCTCGCACGAGTGGACTTCTTCGATTCCGTGGGAGTGGTTCCGTTCACCTCTGCCGGAATGGAGTCCTCGAACTCCAGTCCAACATCGTCGATCGCGCGTGTGATGACGCGTCTGAGCGCAACCCCGCAGTCCGGATCGCCGAGATCGATCCACGCCACCACACGGCCGCCTTCGAGAATTGGGCTGGTCGCTCCGCGGAAGCTCTCCGGACTGTACTCGGGGAACCGCCACCGCTTGCGGCGGGGCGGAGCTTCATTTGCTGGCGACGAAGCTGAGTTGCGCTCAGTCATTCTCGCACCATCGACAACCACTCGGCCTGCCTGGATGCTCCGCGAGCGATCAGAAATGTTGGTGCCGTCATCGGCTTACCCCTGTCTGGTTCGGGCGGCTAGCTTCAGGCATCCTGTTGGCAACGTCAAGCCGGCCTCGGTAAAAGACGGTGTTCGTCCGCCGTTTTCCCCTTGGAGCGCTGAGAATTTCTTAAGAGTTTCGAGAAGGGACATCAATCGCCACGACGTTTGTAAGCATTGAGTCGCGCGCGGCATTACGAGTACATGCCCACCTCAATCAGCGGATCGTTTGCAAGCGTGAAATCCGCAGACTCTGATCCCTCGAGCTTTCGCGCCCGGCTCGAGCGTGTGCAGGCCAACGACATGACCGCGCTGGGAGCGCTGTTCGTCGAGCACGGTGATCTCGTCTATCGGACAGCGCTTCGACTCACCGGCAGCCGTTCTGACGCGGAAGACGTCACGCAGGAGCTATTCGTGCGCCTTCCCGCTGCGGTGCACGGGTTCACCGGTACGAGCGTGAATTTCCCCGGATGGATCAGGCGCGTCGCTGTGCGCCAATCGCTCATGCTGCTTCGCGGGCGCGGTCGCCGAAGAGAGGTGAGCGTCGAAGCAGTGGGTGCACTGATGGCCGCACCCGATCGCGCGCTCGATCGGCTGACGATTGCCGCCGCGCTCGATCGCCTTTCCGACGAGCACCGCACGGTCTTCCTGCTCAAGGAAGTCGAAGGCTACGACCACGCCGAGATCGCAGAACTGCTCGGCATCTCGACTGCCAACTCCGAAGTGCGACTACACCGGGCGCGGCGCCAGCTGCGCGATTTGCTCCGAGGCTCACGATGATGAAGGGATTCGTCAGTATGCTCCACCCGACCTTCGAGTCGCTCTCGGCGTGTGCCGACATGAGCGAGATCGATGCGGCCCGGTCGAGGATCGGGCGTCACGTGTCGCAGTGCAGTGCGTGTCGCGCGATCGTGGATGAGATTCGGCAGTTGGGCGACGACGTCCGGTCCGTCGAAATCGAGCGCGCGCCCCTGGAGTTGTGGACGCGCATTGTCGACGCAGCCGCGGTCGTTGCGAACGAGGGCATACAACCGCGCGAAACTCCTTCGCGCGAAGCAGCGCCCTGGGAGTCCGTGCCGGCATTGCGGCCGACGCGTCATTGGCCAGTGCCGACGCGAAAGAGAACGCGTATCGCGCTCGCAATCGCCACGGCGGCTGCAATCGCTGCGGTTCTCGCATGGCCACGCGGGCAGTCCCTCGAGGCGTCCGGGCTGAGCCGTCTCACGTTTTCACCGGCGCGACCATCGCCCGGCGGAATTCTCAGAGTGCGCTATCAGCCAAGCGCCTGGCTCAAGGGTTCGCCTCGGCTCGTCCTCGTCGGCAGGTATTCCGCCCCCGCCGGCACGAACGCCACGTCATGGCGCTCGCGCGATCGCGCCGGCGACTCGCTCGCGACGCTTCTTCCGGTAGCAGATGGGTCGTACGAAGCGCGCGTCCGTCTGCCGAACGATTTTCTCGCTCTGCAACTGTCCGTGACAGACAGCACCGGTGAAGAGACCGATACCGACAACTGGTTCCCTTGGGGAGTAATCGGCGGCGATGCACGCGGAGCGCCGTCGTTGCGAGCGATGCTCGCCGCGCAAGAAACCTTTGCCGAAACGGAGTGGGGCGAGGGTTCGGCTCGCCACAATTTCCGAATCGACGTTCCTGACTCGCTCAAGCGTTACTTCCCTTCACACCCTGCGGGTTGGGCGTTTGCCCACGACTACGGAACACGGAAGGGCGCATTCAGCTTCCTTCGATTCTTTCAGAGTGCTGAGCGCCGGTATCTGAGTCTCTATGATCAGCTGTGGCCAATGCGCTCGCTCGACGGCGAGAAACTGCACGATATGGCGGTGTTCGCGTGGCGTATCGAAGAACCGGCGCAGGCGGAGCTATGGGCGAAACGCCTTGCGCGCGAACATCCGGAGGATCCTCGCGCGCTCTTCGATCTGTCGTCGGTTTTACACGAGGTCGAGTTGCGGCAGCCGAAGTCACTCGCCGATTCGATTCGTCCGTGGCTTCCGCTGCTGGACTCATTGTATCGTCGCACACCGACGGTGCCACTCGAGTATTCCCAGACGATGTTGCTAGTGAATCGCTACGCCGACTCGGCGACCATGGCCCTATGGAACGAGCGATACGCGAAGAGCGCAGGAGTTCGCCTTGCGTACTTGACGACGTCGGATTCCGGCGTGAAGGCGCTCACACTTCGGGAGATTGCGATGCTCCGCAGTGAGGCCGGGAAGTCTTGCGAGCGACCGAACGGCAAGTTCCGACTCTACGGCACGACGTCGGATGAATTCCGCCTCTGCTTGATCGGGAAATCGCAGGCGACGCGGTCGCTCGCGCAACGCGCGTTGCTCGACGGCAAGGCACGCGAGGCGCTCGTTCTTTCCGATTCGTCGCTTTCCTACAGGAAGCGCGTCAACGCGTGCTCGGCGCCCTGGAGCGCAGCGCTGCGGCTCAGGGCCCGCGCGAAGCTCGCCCTCGGCGACACCGTCGGTGCAGGGCAGGACTTCGTCGGCAGCCCACCGTGGAATGCCGCCAGCGACGGCGATTTCGGAGACTCGGTACGCGTTGCGCTCGGTAGCCATTTCGATGCGGCACACTGGCAGGTGGCGATCGATTCAACCCGACGCGAGTACCAGCTATGCGATCGGCGCAACCGGGCAGCGAACGACTCCGTGGCGGCGATACATCGGGCGCGCCGACAGCCATAGAGGTCCAGCAGCTCACTCCGCTCGCCGTTGTCCTTCCGGGCCGGCCGTGACTATGTTCGCGGACCGGCCGGTTTCTCATCCGCCACCCAATCGTCATTCCTGCAGCCCCCGCCGCTGCCGGCGGCGGTAACCCGTTGTCTACCATGCGCCTGCATGTCGGCGCCAAGCCCCCGTGCGAGTGAAGAGCTTCCGTTTCGGCTGGTCCATTCCGGCGGCCGCCATGTTTTGTCTCGCGGCTTCCACCATCGTGCGTGCGCAGAATGTTCGCGCCGATGTGCCGGCGTCTCACACAGTGAAACGCGGCGACACTCTCTGGGATCTCGCCAAGAGCTACCTGGGCGATTCCTATCTCTGGCCCGGCATCTATCGGCTCAACACCGATCAGATCGAAGATCCACACTGGATCTATCCCGGTGAAGTGCTTCGCCTTCCTGGAAGCGCAGCACCCGCCATGGTCGCCGAGCAACCGCGTCGCGCACCTGGTGCAACTGTGTTCGCGCCCGTGCATCTGGACCGCTCTGCATCGCAGAGACAAACACCCGCACCATTGACGCACGTTCCGATCGGCGACGTGATCAGCGCAGCTTGGGTGGGACCGGACGACGGACCTCGCGGCGCGGGAAAGGTGTTGTTTGGAGCCGACATTCCGGGCATCGACCTGGTGCGCAACACGACGAACTTCCAGCTCTATGACAAGGTCGTACTTGTCCCGCCCGTTGGCAGCGTCGCCGCGGAGCACGAGCGATTCGTCAGCTATGAGCTTGGGGAATCGATCGAGAACTTCGGTACCGTCGTCGTGCCCACGGCGATGCTTCAGATCGTGCGCTCTCCGCGGAACGGGGAAGCCGCGATCGCTGAAGTCATCGAGTTGTATGGCAAGCTCGACGCAGATGCGCGCGTCATTCCGCTCGATACAATGGGAGCAGGCGCGACCGGTCGGCCATCCGCGTATCGCGACGCACGCACGGCCACGATCAAGGCGATCTGGCGACCCGCGGTGCTTCCGGCGTCGAACTATGACGTGATGTTCGATCTGGCTGCGCGTGATGGGATGAAGATCGGCGACGAAGTGCAGATTTTTCGGCCGCGCATTGCTGGAGTGCAGGACGAGCGTCCCGCGATTCCCGAGGTGCCGATCGCGACCGGCCAGGTGATTCGCGTCACGTCATTCGGATCCACTGCGCGTATAACGTCTCAGGAGCAGCCCGCGATCCGTGTGGGCGAGAGCGTCCGCCTGTTGGCGCGTATGCCCTGACCACGCTTTCGCGGACAGGCAGCGCATGACGTAACGCCTGTCCGCGCACTAGATTAGGGCGATAGACATGACCGCGATCGCCCACTTCATTGCCATTACCTGCTACATCGGCGCCGCGGCTCTTGCCGCGACGCCGTTTGCGCGTCCGGTCGGGGCTCCGGTGCGGAGCGTGGCCGCTGTTCTCGCCATCGGCGTGCTCGCGCATGCCATCGCACTGGCGGCATTCGTTCAGCGCGTTGGTCAGTTGCCGCTCACGGGACTTGGGCCGTCGTTGTCGTTCGCTGGATTCGTTCTCGCGGCGACGCTCCTCGTCGTCGAGCTGATCGCGAGGGAAGTGAGTCTCACACTGGTCGCTGCTCCGCTCGCGGCGATTCCGACGATTTGCGCGAATCTCGTTGGACTCGTGCCGGGCGCTGAGCCGGTCGGTGCGCGCGCGGCGTGGCTGTTCGCGCACATCGCGCTCAGCTTCCTGGGCATCGCCGCGTTCGCGACGGCGGCGGCAGCGGGGCTCATGTATCTGATCGAGCGACGCGAGCTCAAGTCGCGCAAGTTCGGCGCGATCTACCGATTTTTTCCGCCGCTCGACACGCTCGATCGCGTCAATCACGTCGCCGCCATTGTCGGTTGGCTCGTGCTCACGCTTGGCGTCGTGCTGGCGATCACGTACGCGGTCGAATATCACGAGGTCAACACGCCGAAGATCGTGTGGGCGATGGTCGCGTGGCTCGCGGTGAGCGGCATCGCCCTTGGGCGTGTGGCGGGTGGATGGCAGGCGCGTCGCGCGGCGATCTACTCGAGTGTGAGCTTCGCAGCGGTCGTCGTGCTCTACGTCGCGTTCCGCGTCGCGGAGACGAACGGCGGAGGACGATTCCTGTGAGCGGCGTTCCGATTCTGGTGGAGGGGCAGGGACTGCGCGTGCTCGTGGTGGGTGGCGGTCTGGTGGCGACGCGGAAGGCCAAGCAGTTCGCGTACGCCGGCGCGCTGGTGCGTATCGTCGCGCCGGAGCTCATCGACGATCTCGAAGAGCTCGTTCTCGAGCGTAACCTCGAGGTGGAGCGTCGCACCTACGTGGACGGTGACGTCGCCGACGCGCAGATCGTGGTGGCTGCGACGAATGATCGTCTCGCGAACGCTGCCATCGCGCGCGAGACCGAACGAGAGAACAGGTTGCTCAATGCAGTCGACCTGTCCGAGGACGGCAACTTCGCGATGATGGCGGTGCACCGTCGAGGCGCGTTGACGATCGGCGTGAGCGCCGGTGGCGTGCCTGCCGCGGCGACGCGCATTCGCGATGAGATCGGCGAGCGATTCGACGCGCGATACGCCGATGCACTCGGCGATCTTGCTGCGCTCCGACGCCGGCTGCTCGCTGCGGGTGAAGCGGACACGTGGCGCGAGCGCGCCGCTCTCCTCATCGACGCCGAGTTCTGTGATGCGGTGGAGCGCGGTGCGCTTGCCGAGCGGATTGCGTCATGGCAGTAGTCGTCCTCGGCGTCAGTCATCATGGTGCGCCTCTCGATGTCCGCGAGCGGCTCGCCATTCCGGCGCGCGACGTCGTGTCGGCGCTGCAGCGCGTGCTCGACGCAGCGTCCGCGCGCGAGGGTGTGCTGCTCTCGACATGTAACCGCACCGAGATGTATCTCGTCGAAGGCGAGCGCGAAGCAGCGACCGACGCCTGGGCTCTCTTGTCGGAGCGGCTTGGCTCGGACGCGAGCCGCTACGGCTATGTTCGGCGAGATCGCGATGCGGCTGCGCATCTCTTCCGCGTGGCGTCGGGAATGGACTCGATGGTCGTTGGTGAGGCGCAGATTCACGGTCAGGTTCGTGACGCGTGGGAAACGAGTCGGCCGACGTCGGGCACGGTGCTCAACAGACTGTTCCAGAACGCCCTGCTTACCGGTGGGCGCGTGCGCAGTGAGACGCAACTTGGCCACGGCGCGTTGAGTGTCAGCTCGGCTGCAGTGCAACTGTCGAAGAAGATCTTCGGCGCACTGGTCGGACGCCGGGCGATGGTGCTCGGCGCGGGTGAAATGGCGGAGCTCGCGCTTGCGTCGCTGCAGCACGAAGGCGTGCGTGCCGCGATCGTCGCGAATCGCACCTTCGAGCGCGCACAGGCGCTGGCCGCCCAGTACGGCGCAACTGCCGTGCACTACGACGAAGCGTGGGACTCGCTCGTCGACGTGGACCTCTTGTTGTGTTCAACTGCTGCGCCGCGTCCGGTGGTGAATACTGCGCGCGTGCGCGAGGCGATTTCCAAGCGCGGCGACCGTCCGCTGTGCATTCTCGACATCGCTGTGCCGCGCGACGTCGATCCGGAGGTGGGCAAGCTCGCGAACGTCTACCTGTACGATCTCGATGACCTGCAGGCCGTCGTGAGCACGAATCTCGAGCGTCGGAAGAACGAGATGCCTGCGGCGGAAGCGGTGATCGCGCAGGAAGTCGAGTCGTTCTGGCAATGGGTTGCCGGGCTCGCCGCCGTGCCCGTGTTGACGCAGCTGCGCCATGAGATGCATCGCGTGCGCGAGCGCGAGCTGGCGGCAGCGATGCGGCGGCTCGGCGATCTCACGCCGGAGCAGCGCGCGGTGGTCGAACATTTTTCGCAGTCACTCACCAACAAGTTTCTTCACGAGCCATCGGTTCGTCTTCGCGCGGCTGCTGCGAACGGCAGAGGACTGGGTATCGTCGACGCGGCGCGATATCTCTTCGCACTGGACGAACGACCAGCGCCAGCTGACGACGCGCCAGTCGAACCAACGCAGTCATCCATCACAACCGAGCAGAAATGAAGACGGCTGTCATAACAGGTGGAGCGGGATTCATCGGCTCGCACGTGGCTGAGCGGTTTCTCGCCGAAGGCTGGGATGTACACGTGGTCGACAATCTGATCACCGGCAAGCGCGACAACATTCCGCCGGGCGCCGTGTTTCATCAGCTCGACGTGCGCGATGGCTTGTCCGCCGATCTCATCGCCGGCCTGCATCCAGAGGCGCTCGTGCATCTCGCCGCGCAGATGGATGTTCGCAAGAGCGTCGCTGATCCGCGCTTCGATGCGAACACGAACATCATCGGCTCGCTCAATCTGCTCGAGGCCGTCCGCAACGATTCTCCGAAGACGCGGATCGTTTTCGCGTCAACGGGAGGCGCGATCTACGGCGACTATACGACGCCGCCGAACGTCGAGACGTTCGCGAAGAATCCAGAGTCGCCCTATGCGGTGGCCAAGCTCGCTGTGGAGAACTATCTGGCGTACTACGGGCGTGTGCATGGCACGGAATCCGTCGCGCTGCGTTTCGGAAACGTGTACGGACCGCGTCAGGATCCGCATGGGGAGGCGGGGGTCGTCGCGATTTTCTGCGGACGCATTCTCGATCGCCAGCTTGTCACCGTATATGGCGACGGATTGCAGACGCGCGACTATGTGTACGTCAGCGACGTCGTGGACATCACGTGGCGCGCGGCGACGCGGCCTCTTCCCACTGCAGAGTTGCTCGACTCACGTGCGTTCAACGTGGGAACCGGAGTCGCAACGGATGTGCTGCGACTCGCGAATGTGCTCACGGCCGCATCGGGTGTGCAGATTCCCATCAAGCACGCGCCTGAGCGACCGGGCGAGCAGCGGACGTCGTACCTCGATATCGCGAAGGCCGCGCGCCAGTTCGATTGGCGCCCGGCGGTGCAGCTCGAAGAAGGGCTCGCACTCACCTACCAGTGGTTCGCGACGAAGCGCGCTGCTGCCGGAGGGCCGGCATGACCGGTGTGATCGCGCTGATTCAGGCTGGCGGCGCAGTGCCGACGTCAGCGAAGGATCTCATCATCAACGCCGGCACCGAGACGCACATCGTGCTCGGGATTCTCGTCGTCCTCTCGCTGGTCAGCTGGACGATCATGTTCGGTGTTGGGCGACAGCTCTCGAAGTCGCTCAAGCTCTCGCTCGTGTTCGCGCGGGAAGTCGAGCGCGGCTCGCGACTCGCCGCGGCCGCGGAATCTGCGAAGCACGGGACGCCGAATGCGGCGCAACGATTGCTGCTGCGCGCGCTCCAGTTCATCGGCGACGACGCGCGCCCGCGCGCGACGGCCGATTTGTCGGAAGAGCGCACGCAGGCGTTTTCTCCCACGGCCGCTGCCGCACGCGTGGAGACGTTACGCCTCGTGCTCGACGCAGAGTCGCTCTCGGAGCGTGATCGGCTCGGGCGGTTTCTCCCCTGGCTCGCGACCATCGGATCAGCGAGTCCACTCATCGGATTGCTCGGCACGGTGCTCGGCGTCATCACTGCGTTTCTCGGCATTGCGACGCGCGGATCCGGGAATCTCGCGGCGGTTGCACCCGGTGTGGCCGCGGCACTCGTGGCAACGGCGGCCGCGCTCACTGTCGCCATTCCCGCGACCTTCGGCTACAACATTCTGGCGAACAGACTGAACCGGCTGGACAACCTGCTCGAGGGATTCGGCACGACGGTGATCGCGATGCTCGTGCGCGAGGGGCGCGTCTAGCGTGCGTCGCCGCCGGCGCGAGGGGATGCCGCTCAACGCGGAGATCAACGTCGTCAGCCTCATCGACGT
>JBDUCR010000072.1:0-4798 GCA_040003345.1 bacterium | reverse complement strand
TAGCTCATGTCGGGATCGTGCGTCTTGCCGAGCGGTGTCGGGACGGCGATGGAAAGGGCGTCGCACGGGGCGAGATCCTTGGCGACGATTGTCGCGCGGAAGTGGCCACTCTTCACGAACTCTGCGACTTCGGCGCTTGGCACGTCCTGGATGTGCGACTTGCCCGAGTTGAGGAGATCGCAGACGCGCTGACTGACGTCGAAGCCGACGACCTTGAAGCCCGCGCGCGCGAACTCGACGGCGAGTGGAAGTCCCACGTACCCCAGGCCAATGACTCCTACTGTGGCGCTGCGGTCGGCAATTCGGGCGAGAACTTGCTCTTTCATCTGGGAGTTGGGTAAAGCCGATGACGCGCGCGATCCACACCTCGGGGCCGCGCGGCCGCTCGATCACTGAGGTTCACTGGACAGACAGGACAGCTGTCAATATAGACGAGGCAACAAGCCAAGCCGTCAACAAGTTGCCGTGACGTTCGTGGGACGGGGCACCTTCCGGCATCTGGCGGATATATTCCCAGCATGATTCGCAACGACAAAGAGCTCATCGTCGTCGGTGACCGGGTGCTGGTCAAGGTAGACGACGGGGAAGAGCGCACGAATGTGGGTTTGTACCTGCCGTCCACAGCCGTGGACAGCCAGGCTGTTCAAGGTGGCACCATCGTGGAAACCGGGCCGGGCCAACCGATGCCGAGCTTTGATGCGGCGGCCGGCGAGGAGCCATGGAAGGAACCGGCGCGGGAGACGCGCTTTGTCCCGATGCAGGCGCGGCGTGGCGACTACGTGCTCTTCTTTCGTAAAGCGTCGGTGGAGATCACATTCGAAAGCGAGCGGTACCTCGTCGTTCCGCAGGGTGCAATTCTGGCATTGGTACGTGAGTAGGCGGCACAAGTCAGCACATCATTTTCACATGCACACCATTTTCACATATAGAGGCAGATCAGATGTACGATGAGCGATTCATCACCCCGATGCGCCAGGAGCTCACGCGGCTCGGGGTCGAAGAGATGCGAACGGCGGAAGAGGTGGATGTAAAGCTGAAGGATGCCAAGGGCACCACACTACTGGTGGTGAACTCCATGTGTGGATGTGCAGCGCGTAACGCACGTCCGGCAATCGCATCTGCGCTGCAGAATGCAGTAAAGCCGGACAGCCTGACGACTGTGTTCGCGGGACAGGATATGGAAGCGACTGCGCGTGCGCGGACGTACATCACAGGATATCCACCGAGCTCACCATCGATCGCGCTGCACAAGGATGGCAAGCTCGTCTTCATGCTCGAGCGCTATCAGATCGAAGGCCGAACCGCCGACGACATTTCGCGCGATCTCGTGGGTGCGTTCGACAAGTACTGTGGCGAGCCTGCGACGCGCGTCTAACGCGCTGCGCACGTCGCAACGAAAGCGTGAGCGGGAGGAGAAGGATCTGCGCCTTCGGGCTCAGATCCTTCTTAGTTCAGCGACTTTCTGTCGGCATGCACTCTGCATTCATCGCAGTCTCCACGACTCACGGCGGAGATGGATATGGAGAGCAACGCGCACGACACATTCGGCAATCAGGACTCGAGCACCGCAACCACCGCGAGCATCGGCAGTGCCAGCGCTGGTCTCGACACGAGCACGAACGGTACGTCGACAGATGCGGGCGAAAAGCTCGCCGACGTTGGTTCTTCTGTGCGAAGCAAAGCGGGAGATCTCAAGAACAGCATCGCCGACGCACTGGCATCTGGCGCTGAGCGTTTACGTCAGCAGCAGTCGCGAGGTGGACAGCTTGCGGATGCGTCGCCCGCAGGCGGCAGCGCTGACACGATTGCGGAGAACAGCCGGCTCGCGCAGACGTCGAATCAGATTGCCGGCGGAATGCAGGGCGCGGCTGATTGGCTTCGCGACGCGGATCTTGACGGAGTGAAGTCGGGCATCGAGCGCCAGGTAAAGGATCATCCTGGTCGTTCACTCGCGATCGCGGTTGGTGTTGGCTATCTGCTCGGAAAGGCATTCCGCAGACAAGCCTGAGCAATGGATGTCGATGTTCGTACTGACGGCCGACGTGGGATCGGCGATCTGCTCCGCGATCTTGCGGAAGGGAGCGCCGATCTCGTTCGCGGGGAAGTGCGGCTTGCGCGCATCGAGATCGGCTCCGCCGCCGCAGCGGCTGGTCGAGGCACGGCGTTCGTTGCCGTCGGTGGCGTGCTACTGCTGCTCGGAACTCTGGCCACGTTCACTGGCATCATACTGCTCATCGGCGACCAATGGATTCCGCGTGATCTCTACTGGGTCGCTGCGCTTCTCTTCGCACTCATTGCCGGCGGAGTTGCCGTCTGGCTCGCACAGCGGGGGCGCGCGACGCTCTCGCCGTCTGCTCTCGCGCCGCATGAAACGGTCGCGACGCTCAAGGAGGACAGGGCATGGCTGAGACAACAGCTGACGTCAGAAAAGACATCGAGCTGACGAGAACGCGTATTTCGGATACGCTGCAGGAGCTGGAGCAGAAGATGAACGTCAAGCAGATCGTGAGAGCCAATCCATGGCCGGCAATTGCCGTTGCTGTCGGAGCCGGGGTGTTGCTGAGTGGCTCGCGTGCCGACGTCAAGGCTGCGGCAGCGACGGTTGTGGCGACGAAGGGCGCGAGCGGGCGTATTGGCTCGGTGCTCGACGACATCGTTGCGCAGGTGATGCAGGGATTTCACGCTGCGATCGAGACGCGCATTGAAGGCGTGGCGAACGACGTGAAGCGCGCGATCGGCGCGCCGCTTGGCGGTGCGCGAGGACGAACATCGGCGACCAGCTCGAGTGATGGTGGTCCCGATGAGCCGGTACCCCGTGCGGACTAGGCCGCGCCGGGACTCAGTAATTCTTCAAAGGCGTCCGGACACTCGGACGCCTTTGTCGCTTGCGTTCACGCAAACGCATCGCGCTTAGCGTAGCGTCCCGCGTCAACGGCCCGTGCGATTTCCCGTGGCGTGGTCAGTTCGCGTAGCGGATCCAGCGACCGAGCTCACTGAACGATGGCCGCTTGCCATACATGAGAAGCCCGACTCGATAGATGCGCGCGGATATCCAGATCGCGGCCACACATGCCAACGCAACGCCGCCGAGCGAAGCCACAAGCTCGTACCATGGTACAGGTACGAGCGACATTCGCAAAGGCATGAGGATTGGCGCCGAGAACGGGATGAGCGACATCGTGCGCGCAAGCACGCTGCTTGGCGCGAACAAGATCGGCTGCATGAAGATGACAGAGGAAATGAGCATCACCATCACTGGCATGGCCGCCTGCTGCACGTCCTCTTGGCTGCTCACCATCGCGCCGGCCGCAGCGAACAGCGCCGAATAAAAGATGAAGCCAAGAATGAAAAAGGCGAAGATGATGATTGCAGTGCCGGGCGTTGGAAGCGCATTGGTGATTGCCTCAGTAGGCACTCCTCGTGAGGCGGCGGCGGCCTGCGCTGTAGCCTGCGGAGCCATCTTGCCGAACAGCATTGGTCCGAGGTAGAGCAGCATCCCGGTGGTGAGCACAACCCAGGAGAGTACCTGTGTAATGGCGACCAAACCGGCGCCGAGCACTTTTCCGGCGAGCAATGTATCGGTGGACACGCTCGATACGACGACCTCGGCCACGCGAGTAGTCTTCTCCTCCAGAACACTGCGAAGGATGGTCTGTCCGTATAGTGCGATCATGATGTACAGGAGGAACGCCACGACGTAGCCGAAGATAAGGTTGCCCATCCCCCCTCCGGATTCGCGACCCTTGTTGCCGATCTTCTCGACCTTGGTCTCCAGCTTCTCCGCCGTCAGCGCAGTGACCTTGGCGGGGTCCATTCCTTCGCGCTCCAGCCGTTGCGCGAGTACCTGCTGTTTCACGCCGGCCAGAAGCGCCTGAACATCGTTCACGGAGCTCGCGTTGCGCCCTACATAGCGCACCGATTTGTTGGCAATGGTGTTCGAGTCGAGCACGATGAACCCGTACACTTCCTTGCGCACGACGACGTTCACGGCAGAGTCTTCTGCGACGGCCAGCCGTTCCATCGGTACGGTTTTCACTTGCGGCGGCGGCGACTTTGGAAAGCTTGTGCGCAGTGCACCCGCGACGCGTTTGCCGAAGCCTGTGCCCGTGGCATCGAGCACGATGACATTGGCAAGGTCGGTGGCGGGGCGCTGCTTCATGGACAGGTACGCGGGAAGCACGATGATCACTCCGAGGAACACCGGGCCTAAGAGCGTGCCGAATAAAAACCACTTCGAGCGAATGCGCTCCAGGTACTCGCGCCGAAATACGACGCCGAGCTTGCGCACATCAACCTTGGCCACTCATCCCCTCCTCGACGCCCGTGGCGCCGACTTTTTCAAGGAAGATCTGGTGCAGCGACGGCTGCACCAGCTCGAAGCGTTGAATCGGCGCGCCAGTGTCGACGACTCGGCGCAAGAGCGCCTGCGCATCCGCCCCTGGCGCAAGCTCGATCTCGTAATAGCGATTCTGGTCGTCGGCGCGCGCGACGAGCGATCGGTCGGCGAGTATGTGGGCAATGGCCTGACGCGCATCGCCCGCGACGCCGAGTGCGACGACGCGAGTGCCGTGCGCGGCCTTCACCTCGGCGACGTTGCCGTCGAGCACCTTGTCGCCATGCGCGATGATGCACACGGAGTCGCAGAGTCGCTCGGCGTTGTCCATCAGGTGCGTGCTGAAGATGACCGTCTTGCCGCGCGCCTTGAGGTCGACGATGGTGTCCTTGAGCGCCTGCGCGTTGACTGGATCGAGTCCCGAAAAGGGCTCATCGAGAATGATGAGATCCGGGTCGTGCAGCA
>JBDUCR010000187.1:0-4817 GCA_040003345.1 bacterium | reverse complement strand
CCGCCATCGGCGCTGACGCGAAACACGTCGCTCATGCCGGCGATGTCGCGGCTCGTCGAGGAGAAGTAGAGCCACTTGCCGTCGTGCGACCAGTTGTCGAGCGCGTCGTTGACGTCGTCGAAGGTGATGCGCTTCACGTCGCCCGTGGCGAGCGTGAGGACATACACGTCGCCATTGCCCGTACGATTCGACACGAAGGCCAGGCGCGTGCCGTCGGGTGACCAGAGCGGGCGACTCTCCGTCGCCGGATGCGAGACGAGGAGCCGCGCTTCACCGCCGGCGTATGGAACTGTCCAGATGTCACCGCCGGAGACGAACGCGATCTCGCGATGATCCGGCGAGAGACTTGGCTCTGCCATCGAGGGTGTCGCGTTAGGTACGACGGACGTTCTGGTCTGGAGCGTCGGTGTAGCGGAGAGGATTGCCAGGACGGCGATCGACGAGGCGCGTGGAAGAATCGTCAGCATGGTCGGGTCGAGAGAGCGGGTCCCTCGCTACGGCCGAGCGCAGGGAAGTGTTGGCCGGCGTAGCGTGGTCGATGGGCCAAGATGTCGCCCATTCGAGCCGTTTGACAGCCGAAACCACCTCAATGGTCAACGCGTACTGCTCTTCGAACCCCAATCCCCGTACCTGAATGCCCTCGATTGTTTCGCGCCGCGCGGCTCTCGCGGCTCTGTTTGTCGTTTCGTCCTCTGCGAGTGCAGTCGCGCAGGGGCTCGACCTCACGATCAATCACGTCGGCCTCGCCATCGGCGATGTCCCAGAGGTGACGGGTCTTCGGCTCAACTTCCGCGACCGCAACATGCGTCGTGTGGACGGCATCAACGCAACGATCTGGGGCCCGTACGAGAACTCGCATCCCGGAACGGTACGAGGGCTTGCACTCGGATTGCCGCTCACTGGTGCGGGCAACATCGACGGCGTCGCGACGGGCATTCTTGGAGTCGGCGTCGAGCATCGCTTCAGGGGTGTCGGGATTGCGCCGATCGGCTTGGGCGCGGGTGGCTCGCTCGAGGGGATCATGCTCGGGGGCATTGGTCTTGGCGCTGGCGGCGAGATGACGGGCATCGGAATTGGCGGAATAGGCGTCGGAGCGGGCGGCAGGATGAAGGGCATCTTCCTCGGCGGCATTGGCGTCGGTACGGGCGGTGATGCCGAGGGGTTGTTGATCGGCGGTATCGGCGTTGGTGGCGGCGGCAACGTGCGCGGGATCGCGATCGGTGGCATCGGCGTCGGTGGCGGCGGAAGCTTCACCGGCCTTTCGATCGGCGGCATCGGCGTTGGCTCGGGCGGCGACGTCACTGGAGTGAGCATTGGGGGAATCGGCGTCGGCGCAGGTGGCACGCTGACGGGGCTCGCGATTGGTGGCATCGGCGTCGGTGCGCCGACGGCTCGCGGTGTGATGATTGGCGGCATTGCGACCGGAGCGCAGGAGATGCATGGCATCATGCTGGCTGGTGCGTACAACAAGATCGACAAGGGCTCGCTTCGTGGGCTCGCTGTCGCGCCCTATAACGACATCCGTGGGGTGCAGCACGGGTGGGCGATCGGCGTGATCAACATCGCCGATGAGTTGGACGGGGTTCAGGTTGGGTTGCTGAACATTGCGCGCAATAATCCTTCTGGGCGTAAGGTTTTGCCGATCGTGAACTGGCATTGATCGACTGGCGCTCATTGCCGCGGCGCTGCGGCATGAGGGCGGAGGTTCTCGCGTAAGACGTCGGCCGCATGCGGGTTCGCGTAGTGCTCTGCGACCTCGGCGTCCTCTCTTTTCGCGCTCTGCGTAAAATGCAGTTGCCTTGGCATTGTCTGGAACTACAGAACGGCATTTACGCAGAGGGGCGCAGAGGGAACAGAAACAGCCGCAGAGCTCGCAGAGGAAGGCAACTAACATGAAGATCGTGAAACCAGGCTATTCACTTCTCGATCGTTAGAGATCGATCTGCTGTTTCCAGACGATCTGCTTTTTCCGGGTATTCAGTTGCTGTTCAATTGATGGTGCCGTTGGGCGCTCAGATCTCGCGACTAAAGACAACTCGGTCGAATTGTCGGCGCGTAGGGGAGGTGACGAGTTGCCCGCGTAAACGTTATTCTTGACGCGTCACACCGCCGATCAGGTGTGCCCCGCAGTGTCCTGAACTCCGTGTGCCGTGCGTCCAACCTCATTCGTCAATCGGCTCTTTTACGCGTTCCTCGCGCTCGTCGTCGTCAACTGCAGCGACAACGGCTTGCCGAAGCCAGCGGATCCCGTCGTCGTGTCCGTGTCGATCACGCCGCCAACTGCAACGCTCCACATTGGCGAGACGCAGCAGCTCACCGCCATTGGAACGACGGATCAAGGCACGTCGGTGCTGACAGGCTTCACCTATTCGACGAGCGCACCGGCAGTCGCAACGGTGACTGGCGGTGGCCTCGTGAGCGCGCTCACTGTCGGCACTGCGACCGTGACTGCGAAGCTCGGGTCGATCGAGAAATCGTCGACCATCACTGTGACGCCCGGATTCCCCGCGACCATCACGAAGGTGGCGGGTGACAACCAGAGTGCCGCAGTGCAGACCGCAGTCGCTGTGCCACCTTCGGTTCAAGTGAAGGACGCGGGTGGCAATGTCATTCCAGGCGCGCTCGTCACGTTCTCCGTGTTTTCCGGCGGTGGCTCGGTTGCCGGCGGCGCCGTGACCGCCGATGCCCAGGGAATCGCAACCGCTGCGGCGTGGACGCTCGGCGCAGCGCCTGGATTGAATACGCTCACGGCGACGGTGAACAGTGTTGCGAGCACCGTGATCACGACGACGTTTACCGGAATCGCCACGCCTCGCGTTCCGGGTCCGCCAGCGGCAATCGTCATCAGTGCTGGCGATGCACAAAGCGGTACGGTCGGTTTGGCGCTGCCGATCGCACCCGCCGTTCAGGTGCGCGAAGCGAATGGTCTTCCGCTCGCGAACATCGTCGTTTCGTTCGCCGTGGCCACTGGCGGCGGCTCGATCGTCAACGCGACCGCCACCACGAACGCATCGGGCATCGCGAGTGCTGGCACGTGGACGCTTGGCGCCGCGCTTGGCGCGCAGACCGTCACTGCCACCGTAACGGGATTGCCAGCGGTCACCTTTACAGCGACGGCCGCCGCAGTGCCGACGCCGCCTGCGCTGCTGGCGGTAACACGCGCCGCCGCGAGCGCGACGATCGGCGTTCCCTTCGGCGTGCAGCCGATCGTCGAGATTCGCGATGCAGCGGGTTTGATCGTCCCGACGGCAACCAACGTCGTCACGCTCGGGATCTCGGCGGGCAGTATCACGGGCACGATAAGCGTTGCGGCAGTAGCCGGCGTTGCCACGTTCACTGACCTGACGCCACTCACTGCGGGCGCGTTTACACTGACGTACTTCTCGCCCGGTCTCACATCCGCGACCAGCCCCATCATGGTCGCCACGAGAACGGCGACGCAGATGACAGTCATTACGCAGCCCGTTGGCGCGACTTCCGGAAACGTGCTCGCGACGCAGCCGGTGCTTCAACTGCAGAACGTGAACAACGTGCTCGATCCGGCGGCAACGAACCCGGTGACGGTGACGCTGGTCGGCGCAGGTGGCACGCTTGCCGGTACAACAGTGGTGAACGGTGTCGGCGGCACGGTGACGTTCACCAATCTCAAGGTCACCGGAGCGGGCACGTACACACTCAAGTTCAGCACGCCCGGATTTGCTGACGTGAGCTCGGCAGCGTTTACCGTCGCGCCTTGACCGTCGTATGCCTGAACGAAAAGAGGGACCTGCTGGTATGGCAGGTCCCTCGTTCGTTCCAGTCTTAGGGCAGACGGTTCTGCGCCTCCGACGCGCACCTCCGCGCAGCAGGCTGCCTGAAACAGAATGGAGGGAAACAGCGGATCTTTGGGAACCAGCGGATACGCTCTCAGGCGTTCGAGATCGATCCGCCGTGTCCAGAAGATCCGCTGTTTCTGTGAATTCAGTTGCTGTTCAAAGCCTGGATGCCAACGCCTCCCGAAATCGTTCGGATTCGCTCTTTTGGAGCGCGACGATACCGTCAGGACGGCGCAGTGAGTGTGTCGCCGAGTACTTCGAGCGCGAGCTCCACTTTGCCGAAGGGAGCGGACACCTGCACGCCCTGCACGGAATCCCTCACGCGCGCCAGCATGTCGCGCGCAATGGCGATTCCCTCGGCGACCGCATGCTCCTTCGACTTGTCGCTCGCCTTCCGCATCCGCGTGATCACCTCAGCCGGTACACTCACCCCAGGCACCTCGTTCGCGAGGAACTCGGCGTTGCGCACACTGACCAGCGGCCAGATACCAGCGACGATCGGAACGCGCGCGCCCTCCGTACGGCGCAAGAAATTCTCGAGCTGCGATGCGTCGAACACCGGCTGCGTGACGGCGAACTCCGCGCCCGCTTCGACCTTCCAGTTGAATCGCGTCAACTCGTGCTCGAGATCGATCGGCGCGGGATTCACGCCGACGCCGATGACGAATTTCGTGCCCTGGCCAATCGCGTTGTCGCCCGGATCGCGGCCGTGATTGAGATTGCGCACGAGATTGGTCAACCCGATCGCATCGATGTCGAACACCGCGGTCGCGCTCGGGTAGGGGCCCATCTTCGGCGGATCGCCGGTAATGAGCAACAGATTGCGAATGCCAACGGCCGCGGCGCCGAGTAGATCGCTCAACATGCCGAGCAGGTTTCTGTCGCGGCAGGCGTAGTGCGTGACCGTCTCGATGCCGACTTTCTGCTCGACGAGCACGGAAGTCAGTAGCGCGCCCATGCGGCTCTGCGCGCGCGGACCATCGGGCACATTCACCGCGTCGA
>JBDUCR010000379.1:0-4836 GCA_040003345.1 bacterium | reverse complement strand
TGCAAAACGTGGGGATTTTCCGGCCAAGTCACTAAGCATAATCCGACCGCTAAGTTGACGCAACCCCGGCACATACGACGCTTTACCCCACCGCCGGCATACCATCGACAGTGTCCTGCGCGAGGTCGACCAACACCCTCCGAAACGCCATCTTCGGATCCTTCGCCGCTGTCACCGTTCGTCCGAGAACCACGTACCCCGCTCCAGCGCGCTGAGCCGCATGCGGCGTCATCACCCGCCGCTGATCATTGCTCTGGTCGCCCTCGAGGCGGATACCCGGAACCAGAATGGCGAGATTGTCGCCATGCACTCGACTGACCGCGCGGGCCTCTTCCCCACTGCACACCACGCCGTGCAACTGCGCTGCGGCCGCGTCTGCCGCAAGTCGCATCACCTCGTCTTCGATTTGCAACGAGTCGCGACCCCATGACGCGGCGAGGCTCCGATCATCGAAGGATGTCAGCACCGTCACGGCCAGCACGCCGAGCCGACCGCCCGACCCCTCTTGTGCCGCCTCCAGCATGGCACGACCGCCCGACGCATGCACTGTCACCAGTCGCACCCCAAGCGACGCCGCTGACCGGACTGCGCCGGCAACCGTGTTCGGGATGTCGTGGAACTTGAGATCGAGAAACACATCTGCCTGCAGCTTCTCGCGCAGCTCGCGAACGATCGACGGACCGGCTGCTGTATACAGCGTGCTGCCAACCTTGAAGAAGTGGCAGTCCTCCCGCAGCTGCCGCGCGATCGCGAGCGCATCGCCGGCAGTCGGCACGTCGAGCGCAACGATCGGTATCGCGTACCCAGTCATGTCGGTATCTCCAGTGTGCCAATCACATCGGTGATTCGCGCGACGCCGTGCGCATCACACCACCGCGCAAGCTCACGCACCACACGCTCGGGCGCACGTGGATCGCGAAGCATGGCCGTGCCCATTCCGACCAGGGACGCACCCGCGACGAGATACTGCAGCGCATCGTCGGCCGTGGATATACCACCGATACCGAGGAGCGGCACCTTCACGGCCTTGCGCACCTTCCAGGTAGCGAGCACGCCTACCGGACGAAGCGCCGTCCCACTCACGCCGCCCGTACCGAAGCCCAGTGCCGGACGCCGTGCATCGATGTCGATGACCAAGCCCGGAATTGTGTTCACCAGTGTAATTGCATCAGCGCCAGCATCGACCGCCACGGCCGCACTGCGACCAATGTCGGCGAGCGTCGGCGAGAGCTTCACAAAGAGCGGCCGGCGCGTTGCCGCTCGCGCGCGACGCACCACGTCGGCAAGCGCGACGAAGTCCGCGCCGAATTCCATGCCGCCCGCCTTCACGTTTGGACAACTCACGTTGATCTCGTAGCCATCGAGCGCGCCGCGCGCCTGCCCTTCCACAGCCGCGTCCAGCTCGGCTATCACCTCAGCGAATTCCTCCGTCGCGAAGCCGACGATGTTGGCAAGTTTGCGGACCTGCGGAAGCGCTGACGCCAGCCATGGCAGATGCTCGCTGACCACCGCGGCAACGCCGGGATTCGCGAGACCTACCGCATTGATCATCCCGCCGTCGAATTCGGCGACACGCGGAGACGGCGCCCCAGCGCGCGGTAGTGGGCTTACAGCCTTGGTGATGAGACCGCCCAGCGCGCCGATGTCGACGATGTCCGCCAGATCCTGGCCATACGCAGCGGTGCCGGCGGCGAGAACGATCGGATTCTGGAAATCGAGTCCGGCAACCTGAACCGCGAGAGTGCCGCGGTTGCCGCTCACTTCGGGGCGCCGCCCCCGTCAGAGTTGTTGCCTGTGGCCACTCGGCGCTCGTATCCCTTGAGATACTCGAGAACGGCATCGGAAATCGCACCGGCCAGCTCGTCCATCTTGGCAGAATTTGTCATGTAGGCGGCCTCGGCGGGGTTGGATCCGAATCCAATCTCGACGAGCACGGCTGGCATGAACGCGGTGACGAGTACGCGGAAGCCTGCCTGCCTTACGCCACGACTCGGACCTGGATGCACTTCCGACATACGGCGCTGAATCAGATCGGCGAGCTCGTTCGCTTCGCGCAGATGTTCATTCTGCGCCATGTCGTTGATGATGAAATTGAGCGGGTCGCCGGCGCGCGCCGACCGACCAGACTCGAACTTCACCACTTCGTTTTCCATCCGCTCCACTCGGCGCGCATCTTCGGTCTTCGCTTCGGCGAGGAAGTACGTCTCAAAGCCTCGCGCGCCACCCGGATCCTTCCAACCGGGATTGGCTGCATTCACGTGGATGCTGACGAAGAGGTCGGCGTGCGCGTCGTTGGCGATGCGGCCACGATCGGACAACGCAATGAGCGTATCGGTGGTGCGCGTGTATTTCACGTCGATGCCGCGCTCGCCGAGTGCCGCGCCAACGCGCTTGGCGACGTTGAGCGTGATGTTCTTTTCGGCGACTTCGGGTCCGCCGCCCAGTGGGCCGTGCATGCCGCCGTCAGGGCCACCATGGCCGGCGTCCACGACGACAAGCCGTCGCGTGCGAAGCGGTCCGCTTGTGGTGCTGCGCACGAGCGTCGAGGTAGCGCGCTCGGTGCGGGGTTCGCCGGCGGGGGGACCGCTGCGTCGGGCGACCGAGCTACGGGTAGCTGCAGGAGCTGCATCGCGACTGGAGAATTTCTGCTCCGACGAAAAGGCGCGCAGCTCGAATCGTTGCGGATCCCAGATGAGGTTCGTCGCGACCTTCGTGATGATTTCGGCGACGAGCTGCAACGGCACGTACAGCGCGCCTTTTCGTATTTCCGGCGCGATGGCGAGCTGGTAGGTCTGATCACTCACCTTGGCGAATCGATTGCCTTCTTCCACCTCGATCGCGACGCCGTTGACAATGAGCATCCAGCGATTGGCGGTCAGATGCGAGACCGTCATGGGCACAATTGGGCGCAGCTGATCGGCGCGCAGGATGGGCCCACCGGCAGTCTGTACGAGTGCGATGGATGTGGTGCGGCTCGCGTCCTTGACGACGAGTGAGCCCGACGGCGCGCCTGACTGTGGCGAGGCGGCAGCGAGCTGAAACGCCGCGAGGAGTGCGACGATCATCGCGCTCTGAATACGCGAGCGATTTCGCGATCGGCGTCCTTCGCCTTCGCGTCCTCGCGCTTGTCGTGAGCTTTCTTACCCTTGCCGAGAGCCAGCGCCACTTTTGCTATACCGCGTTTGAAGTAGAGCTCGAGCGGAACGAGAGTAAGTCCCTCTCGCTCGATTCCACCTATCAGACGCCCGATTTCCCGTTTGTGCAACAACAGCTTTCGGGTGCGGGTGGGCTCGTGGTTGTTGTAGCTCGCCCGCTCGTACGGCGAGATGTGGAGATTGATCAGGAAAATCTCCCCTTCGCGCACGATACCGTAGGCGTCCGAGATATTGGCCTTGCCCTCGCGGAGCGACTTCACCTCACTGCCAGTCAGCACGATCCCGGCTTCGTAGGTGGTGAGAATGATGTAATCGTGACGCGCTCGCCGGTTCTTGGCGATCGTTTCGATTTCTGGTTTCTCGTCGGACTTCGACATGGGCATTGTGAGACGCGGCCAGCGACACTGCGGACTTGCGTCGCAACATAGAACGCATCCACTGTAGCGGCAACGCGATGCGTTGACTTGAGTGTGCGAGCACGATTAATTTGTGTGTCTGTTCCGGATACGCTCGGGTGGTGGAACTGGTAGACACGCAGGTCTCAGAAGCCTGTGCCTTCACCGGCGTGGGGGTTCAAGTCCCCCCTCGAGCATGTGTAACAAAAAGAGAAAGCGCCTCGCGAATGCGGGGCGCTTTTTTTGTTGTCTTCGGCGTCGCATTGCCGACCATTAACGCCCGATCTTGCTTGGAACCACATCCTCAGGCAACTGTGCTGCGCCAAAATTCTCCCTGAGTGCGGTATTGCACGAAATCAAATACTCGTTCACCAGTTCGGTGCCGCGCTTGACGGCAGGATCATCGGCGCGAATGGGACCACCGGAGAATGCGAGCAGATTCTGCGCGACGCGCATCGAGGCGCCACCCTGCCCTCGCGAAGTGAACGCGTCACGATATGCACTCAGACGTGCATTGAACTGACGCACTGCGAGCTCGAGCAGCTCGTCGTCCACATTGCGGTCTTTGTGCATGCGGTGCACGAGCGCACGCAGTGCTTCCGAGGGCGTGCGGTCGTCGAGGGCGTCCCGCTGCGCGACCAGAACTCCGAGTGCGCGGCGAAGATAGCGTAGCTCCCATTGTGCATGGTCGCGATCGCCGCGCGTGGCGTCCGTCGCCAGCCAGTCGATCTCCGATTCACTCGGCTCCTGCATCAGCGCGGCGGCGTAGCCCGCACTGCTTCGAAGCAAGGCGCGGTCGTCGCGAAAGGAGCGAAAAAGGCGCACCGGCGCCTGACGTCAGTTCTGCAGAACTGGCAGCGCGAGACGACCGGACGTCGGCTCGGCCGACACTGGAAGTCCGACGCGCTCGCGCACTTCGCGCTCGTGCATCAACAGATCGCTCAGGCGCACGCTCTCGAGGACTTCGTCAATGCGGCGCTGAAGCATCACCCACACGGGCCTGATGCTGCAATCGTGCGACTCTGCGCACCGCTCCGCTTCGACAGGGTGCGTGACACAATGCACGTCGAACGTTGAATGCTCCGACGCCGAGATGACGTCCTTGACGGTGATCTCCTCGGCGGGACGAGACAGATGGTAGCCGCCATGCGCGCCGCGGGTGCTGACCACGATGTTGGCGCGACGCAGCTTGAGCATGATCTGCTCGACATAATCGGCCGGTAGCTTTTCACGCGTCGCGATCTCGCGGCCCGTCACTGGCCCGTCGTTCGTTCGACGGGCCAGGT
>JBDUCR010000446.1:0-4840 GCA_040003345.1 bacterium | reverse complement strand
GGGCGCACTGGCGCTCTGCATCACCGGATTCCAAACGGCGCGATGCAGTCCGGCCGCTGCGGAGAATCGCTCGGGCGGAGACACCCAGAGCGGCGACACACTCGCAATCCCGCCCGTCGGTCGTCCACCGCCACGCCGTCGGCCTTGCGCCGGCGGTGTTGCCGGATCACTCGTGAACGTCTGCACGACTTTTCCGCTCGCGTCGAGAATTTCCAGCGTGACGGGCGCGCTCGACGCTGCCTTCAGGTAGTAATCGATGAAGGCACCAGCCGGCCTGTTCTGCGCCTGCGGCTCATCCTTCTGCAGCGGCGTTCCGTTGTCGTCACCCTGCGCGAACTGCTGCGCATCCGCGGGCTTGAAAAGATGCGCGTCTTCGTTGAGCACCGCGTCGCTCAACTGCCGTAACGCACTGATGTCGTCGATCACCCAGATGCCACGACCGTGCGTGCCGACGATGAGATCGTCGTCGTGGAACTCGAAGTCGCGCATTGAGGTCACGGGCAGATTGAGCCGCAGTGGCTGCCAGTTGTCGCCGTCGTCGAGCGAGAGATAGACACCGCGCTCCGTGCCGCACACGAGCATCCCCTTCCGCTTGCGATCTTCTTTCACACAGTGCACGTACACACCCGCCGGCAAACCATTCGTGATCTTCTGCCAGCTCTTCCCCATGTCGCGCGTGCGATAGATGTATGGATCGAAATCCTGAAGCTGATGACGATCGACGCTCGCATACGCCGCATTCTCGTCGAAGTGCGACGCATCCATCATCGTTACACGACTCCACGGTGTCATCATCTGTGGTGTGACGTTCTGCCAATTCTTGCCATCGTCCGTCGTGAGCTGGATCAGTCCATCGTCCGTACCAATCCAGAGTAACGGCGCACGCAGCGGCGACGGCGCGATGGTGTAGATCACACCTCGCTTGCCGTTGCGATCGACATGTGCGGCGGCCGTCGCGTCGAGTGTGGACGGCGCACCTGCATCCGCACGCGTGAGATCAGGACTGACCTGCGACCACGTTTTAGCCGCATCGGTCGTCTTGAACAGAAACTGATTCGCGTAGTAGAGCGCGTGCGGATCTGCATGCGAGAGCACGAGTGGCTGCGTCCAATCAGCGCGCGCTGGCTCTGGCGCATTCGGCGCAGTGGTTCCCTTCACCGGCGTATTCGTCTCGAGATTGTAGCGCTCACCGCTCGAGCCGAAGACGATGCCTGGATTCAGCGGATCGCCCGCTGTGTAGCCACTCTCACCACCAGGCGCGATCGGCTCCCAGTCGCGCATGGAAATCTCGGCGAACTTGCCGCGCGAGCGGACGGCCACAGCGCCGCTGTCCTGCTGTGCACCAGTAACCCAATACGGAGAGCGATAGTCGACGCTGATGTGATAGAGCTGCGCCGTGGGCTGATTGAGCCACGAGCTCCACGTGACGCTCTTCGGATCGTCGGCCGTTGCGTTGTGCGTGATGATCGCGCCCTGATCGCTGGCGACGATCATCGTATTCGAATCATTCGGCGAGACCCACGCCTGATGATAGTCGTCGCCGCCAGGCGAGCCGCGCAACGCCTGCCACGTCTTGCCGCCATCCTTCGTTCTGCTCACGGCGACGTTCGGCACATACACGATGTCCGCGTTCTTCGGGTCGACTGCGAGCTTTTCGAAATACCAGCCGCGCCCCCACAACGCCTGGTCGCTCGACATCCGCGTCCACGTCGCGCCGGCGTCATCGCTGCGAAAGAATCCACCCTGTCCCGGCGGATCCTGCGCCGGACGACCATTCGTCGGTGCAGGCGGTTGCGGCGCCGTGGGATCAGCAGCCAGACAATCCACCACCGCATATACACGCTTCGAGTTACTCGCCGACACAGCAATGCCGGTACGTCCGATTTCCGCTGGAGGAAGACCGTTCGTCAGTTGCTTCCACGTCGTACCACCATCGACCGACTTGTAGATGCCGCCGCCGGGTCCGTTGGTCGGCCGGTACGTGAACCAGGGCGGACGACGCGTGTTCCACAGTCCCGCGTAGACGACACGCGAGTTGTTGGGATCGATCACGACTTCAACAGCGCCGACATCCTCGTTCTTGTACAACACCTTCTGCCAGTTCTTTCCACCGTCGGTCGAACGGAATACGCCGCGCTCCGCATTCGGCGCATAGAGATGCCCAATCGCCGCGACGAACAACACGTTCGGGTTCTTCGGATCGATGGCGATCTTGCCGATGTGCTGCGTGTCGGCGAGCCCGATGTGCGACCACGTCTTTCCCGCATCGACGGACTTGTACATCCCGTTGCCGAAGCCGACGGAATCGCGCAGCGTGGACTCTCCGCTTCCGACGTACACGACATCAGGCGCCGATGGTGCCACGGCGATCGCGCCGATCGATGCAACCGGCTGCGAGTCGAAGATTGGAAACCATATTCGGCCCGCGTCGATCGACTTCCAGACGCCGCCATTGACGGCGCCGAAATAGAACTCATTCGGGCGGCCAGGCACTCCTGTCGCCGCAGCGACGCGTCCACCGCGAAATGGCCCGAGCATGCGCCATTGCAGACCTGACGCGATGGCGCTCAGGTCCGTCGACGCGACGCGTCCTGTCACACGCGTCGCAGACGACGCATATGCCGCCGAGTCGAGAAACTTGCTGAGCGCGGGTGATGCGAACGAGAGTGCGCATGCGACCTGACTCGCGCGAACAAGGAAAGCGCGGCGATTGAATTCGCCGGCGTTGTTTCTGTCCGTCATTTATTTCTCCGTCGTGAAGCGCGCATTACGCGGTCGGTCGAGACAGCGCGGGTTGATCTGATACACAATGGCGCAGTGACAAAAGCGCCGGCAAGTCTCGGACTGCAGATGGGCGCGCGTTTCGCCTCATCCGCTGCGCTCTACAGATGCCAGATCGCGTAACAACCGTTCGTCGCGAACCACGAATCTCCCCCCGCCCTTCGACTCGATTGCGCCCTGCGCTTTCAGCGTGCGCAACCCCCGGACGACGATTTCACGCACCGTTCCAATCTCCTCGGCGGCCTGTTGTTGTGTGGCGCCCAGCGTGAACGATTCCCCATGCGCTCGCGCTGAGCGCGTCAGGATCAGTCCAGCGAGGCGGCTCAGCGTGGATTGACTGGTCGTGCGATTCAGCTTCTCAACAAGAAAACGAACGCGTGACGCGAGCCGGGCAAGCATTGCAAGCGCGAGCTCGGGATGATCGCGAACCGCGTTCAGAATCGCCGCGCGTTGGAGCACGAGACACCGTGTCGGCTCGGCGGCGATGGCCGTGGCTGGATATGTGGTTCCCTCGAAGAGCGGGACTTCGCCCAGTGCGCCGCCGGGCCCTTCGTCATGGATGAAGATCGTGCGTCCGTCGTGCTCGCGCAGCAGTCGTACGCGCCCTTCGATCACGAGATAGAGCATGTGCGCCGGCGCGCCCGCGAGGTAGAGAATTTCGTCAGTCTGGAAGCTCCGCTCCACCGCGTTCGCGCGCAGTGCCGCACGCGCAGACGCCGGAAGCTCATCGAACGGCCACGGATGCTCCGCGGCGCCATCGTGAGGAGAGACTTTGGTCCCTGCGCTCGCGCGAGTGGACATCTAGCCTTGGATGAGTCGCTGTTCTGCGGCGCTTTCTGCACCATTCCTCGTGCCACCACTTCGATGACGCATCGCGCGTTCCTCTACGTCGCCATTGCCGCGACGGTTGCAGTTGCGCCTCCGCTCGTCGCACAGGATTCCAGCTTTGCTGCGATGCAGCGGCGCGGCAAGATGGCGATGGGTGTGGATCAGTATACGTCGATTCACAAGTTTGACGATCTGGCCGACGGCGGCCGCATCGAGCTCCAGCGCGATCGCGATGACTCGGTGGGTGTGCATGCGATTCGCGCGCACCTGCGCGGTATCGCCAAGGCATTTCAGACAGGCGATTTCAGCACGCCGGCGTTCGTGCACATGCAGTCGGTCCCAGGCACCGCGGAGATGTCGAAGCGTCGCGCGGTGCTGCGCTATTCCGTCAAAGAACTGCCGAGGGGTGGAGAGCTGCGGATCACGACGTCGGATTCAGGCGCCGTGAAGGCCGTGCATGAGTTCCTCGCGTTTCAGCGCGGTGAACACCATGCCGAAGGACATGCGATGCATAGGCCCTGATGCAGCACAGGAACGGATCCGTTGGATCCGTTCCTGGTGATGCATCCAATGCTGATCAGTTCCTACGGAACCATCGCCACCTTGTTGTCCTTGCTGCCGTACCTCTGGAACCAGCTCCGCATGTAGAGCTGCGTCCGCAAAAAGTTCGACGGCTTGGACGACGTCCCGTGCCACTCGTCGTTGAAGCGGATCATCGCCGTTGGAATCTTCCGCAGCTTGAGCGCACGATAGAACTGCTCCGTCTGTTCCATCGGCGTGCGCAGGTCATTTACCCCCGTCATCAGCATCGTCGGCGTCGTCACGTTGCCGACGTACATCAGCGGCGAGCGCTTGAGATGCTCGCTCGGGTCCTGCCACGGTAGCTTCTCGAAGTTGTAATACCAGCTCGCCCCATCTGTCGTCCCGACGAAGCTCACCCAGTTGATCACGGGGCAGTTCGACGATGCGGCCGCGAAGCGATTCGTGTGTCCGACGATCCACGCCGTGAGAACTCCACCGCCGCTGCAGCCATAGACGAACATGTTCTTCGCGTCCACATAGCCGCGGCCGATCACCGTGTCGACGCCGGCCATCAGGTCGTCGAAGTCCTTGCCGGGATACGCATTCTTGATCGCGTTGCCGAACGCACTGCCGTAACCCGTGCTGCCGCGCGGATTCGTGTAGAGCGACACATATCCGTTCGACGCCTGATCCTGCCGCACGAAGCTGA
>JBDUCR010000345.1:0-16441 GCA_040003345.1 bacterium | reverse complement strand
CAATGTCATCCCGCAGGAGCGAAGCGCAGCGAGCGAGTGTCGGGATCCAATGTGCGCCGTAGCCGGATATAATTGGCGCGAAAGTAGATCCCGACACTCGCTTCGCTCCTGCGGGATGACAGGAGTTGCGGTGGCAATGCGTTGCGCGGCGGACCGTTCGACCGGCGCGGTGTGACGCAGTATTCAACCCGGCGAGTCCCACCATGCAGAACGACCGACACTTTCCGTTCGGCACACACGTAGGATATTGCAACACCAGACATCATCGATGAGGATGATCCCGTGATCAACAGTTTCGTCGCGATACTCATAGCCATCGCCGCCAACGCGATCATCGTGGCAGGAATCGTGACGCTCGTCATGGGACGTCGTGCGCGACTCGCGCCAGCGTCGGAACAAGTCGCCATGCTCGGCGAACGGCTCGACGCTCGACTCGAAGAGATGAGGAGCGCAATCGACAGCATCGCCGTCGAAGTCGAGCGCATCGCGGAAGCGCAGCGCTACCTGTTGCTCGATCGGCCGGGAGCGAATTCACTCGCCGACGGACGTCCGAGCGCGGGCCGCTCACTCACACCGCATTGATCTCGCGCTAACGCAGCCGCGTGTACGTCACTTCGACCACGGCCGGCTTGCCATCGCCGTCGATGATGTTCGATCGCCCAATGAACGTGTCAGCAGCCTGCCGGATGTAAGTCGTCGTCCTCGGCTGCGTCGACATCAGTTCCTTATCGTACGGTTCGGTGTTCTCGAAGACGTCACGCTCCGCGCTGTGCGACGTGAGCCGCATCGCTTGCTTGAATCGCGATTCGTACGCGTTCGGCGCCGAGAAATTCACTTCCGCCACGGCGAGCGGAAGCGACGTCAGGTGTCCTTCCCAGCGACCCGCGAGCCAGCGGAAATCCTCCGTCGTTGTCGGCGCTGTTGCGGAAATGAGCGGCAACAGCGCGAGCAACAGCTGCGTGAGAGAGCTCATCACGCAGCTCGCCGCGCACTACCAAATGCAAAACCGCCGAGCCATCCGCCGAGTGCTCCGGTGACCGCAGAGCTCAGGGTGCCGACCGCGAGGATCATCGCTGGAACGTCGCCGAGGAGGTAGGAGACGATGATGCCGAGCAGTGCGCACAGGCCGCCCGCGATCAATCCGCCGAGCGCCAGGCTGCCTCCCGATGCTCCACGCGCCTGGGCCGCGTAGATGACGCCGGCAACCAATGAGATCGCCATTCCGACGACCGCGAACATGTTTGCGACGGACGAATTGGAGTGTCCAGCGAGAACCATGGCGAGCTGTAGCACTGTGCCGACGACGGTCGCAACGGTGACTGCGCGGGTGTTGAGCATGTGTTCCCTTCGGCGCGGGTAGGAGTGAACGGGCAGAAGCGTTCAGCGTGCGGCGTCTTGTTGCAGCCGCTCGAGGTAGTCGCGGTACATGCGCACGGCGTCGTCGAACGCCGCGAGTGTCCTGTCAGTCCGTGACAGCATGACGCCACCTTCCATCGATGTCAGCGCCATAACGGCCAGTCCGTGTCGATCAAGCGATGCTGGAAGTCTTGTCCCTGCTTCTACGAGACAGTCTTCTACCGCCGCCACCCATGCCGCAAAGTTGGCGGCGAGCCGCTCGCGAACTGGCGGATCTGGCTCGTGCAGCTCGAGCGCGATACTTCCGATGGGACAGCCGTAGGTGCAATCGGTGACTTCGAGCCGCTTCCGGTACGACTCGAGGAGCGCGAACACCCGCTCGATTGGGTCTGGAACGTGGCTCCATGCAGGCGCGAGGAGCATGGGGTGGATGCCTGCGTGGTACATGTCCAACACGGCAAGCAGAACATCCTGCTTGCCGGGGAAGATGTGGTACATGCTGCCGGCGTTGACGTCGGCCTCGCGCAGGATGTCCATGACGCTGGTCGAGTTGTAACCCTTCACAGCGAACAGCTGCATAGCGGCGAAGAGGATGCGATCTCTGGTTGTGGCCGTCACGGCATCAAGCTGTTGAATGATCGTTCAAATGGCAAGAGTTAAGTTTGGATTCCTCCGAATATTTGATGAGACGTTCGCATCCGGAGATCGATTGAACAGCAACTGAATGCACGGAAACAGCGGATCTTCTGGAACCAGCGGATCGATCCCGAACGATGAGGAGTCGATCCGCTAGTTCCAAAAATGATCCGCCGTTTCTGTGCATTCTGTTCCGGCAGGTTCGCGTAGTCCTCTGCGGCCTCTGCGGCTGTTTCAGTTCCCTCTGCGATCCTCTGCGTCAAAATGCTGTTGCTGTCGCGGCGAGAGAGCCTTCACGACCTCACCATCAGGAAGACCTCGAACGCCCTGCCTCACCTCGACACGACACGCACACCGACGGCACCACGAGCTCGCGAAACACCGCATCGTCGCGATACTTGTCGAACGCAGGCTCGTTCTGAATCGCCCGCTCGTTCCGGAAGCCCAGCTGCCGAGCATGCGTCAACCAGCGAAGCGCCTGCTTTCTGTTGTCGAGCTGCGCATACGCTCTCGCAACCTGCCACGCGGCCTCCGACGCGCCTCGCGTCCGCAACTGCATGCCGCGCTCGAACGCAGCAATCGACTCGCGATACCGGCTTGCCGCATACAACTCGTTTCCGCGCGCAATCCACTGCTCCGGCGACTCGACACGCTGCGTGAACCCCGCCCGCGGCGTCAACAACGACGCTGCGAGCACAATGGCAATCAACCGTGATCTCATGGGAAGGGACGAGGCCTCGGCCACGGCCACGGCCATGGGTTGAAGGAATTCTGGCCCGCGAGTCCACGCACGGCCGCTTCTCGAACCGTGGCGTCGGGTGAGTTGAGCAATTCGGTGAGCGTTTCTTCCGAGCGGCCGCCAGCCTTGATCAGCGCGCGGATGAGCGCACGCCGCACCTGTGAGCTCTGCTCCACCTTGAGCGCGTCGCGAATCTGGTTGAGCGCGCCGTTGTCGCCCATTTGTCCGAGTGCCCACGCCGCCTTGAGACGCGCGTCATCGCTCTCGTCTTTCAACACTTTCAGAAGACCGGCGGGCGCTTTTCCGCCGCCGTCGCCACGAAGATTGCCGATCGCCCACGCCGCAGTTCCTCGCACCTTCGAGCTTCGGTCACTCTCGGCCGCTGTGCCAAGCGCTTCGACTGCGGTGCGATCACCGAACTCGCCGAGCACCCAGGCGGCGGTCTCACGCACGTTGTCGTCGGCGTCGCGTCTGAGCGCGTTGGTCAACGCAGCAACGCCATTCCTTGCGCCGGTCTCGCCCATGGCCCACGCGATCATCTCGCGCACGCGTCCGTCACTCTCCTTGCCGAGCTGCGCTGCGAGAACGTCTGCAGCCTCACGTGCGCCCTTCTGTCCGAGCGCCCACGCCGCTACACGACGCACAGCCGGCGACTCATCGTTCTGGAGCACGCGCATCAATGCCGGAACAGCACTCGACGAATCAATGCGCCCCACGGCGACGACCGACGCTTCACGCACTCGTGCGTCGCCGTCACGGAAGAGACCGAGGAGCGGCGCAAGCGCACGACCGTTGTCGATACGACCGAGCGCCCACGCTGCGTTCGCGCGCACACCAGGCTGTCCGTCGCGCAACGTGCCGATGAGCGGATCTATCGCAGTGACCGGCGCCACGAGCCCCAGTCCGAACGTCGCCACTTCGCGCATCGATGCGTCCGGAGATGCGAGGCGCGAGATGAATGCGCTCGCGATCGTCGCGACGTTGCTGTTGTCTTTGTTGCGCTCAGCGCCGAGCAGACGCACGGACAGCTCGCGCACGCATGGGTCGTCGGAGGCAAGCGCAGAGAGCAGCTTGTCGACGTCAGCAGTCGCGAGCTGCGCATCACGTGATTCACGGCGACGAACGTCCGGTGCAAGAACACTCAGCGGCGTCGACGGCGCATCGTTGTAATCATTCCATCCGTAGCCGCGCACGGATTGCGCGGCCAACGCGCAGATGAGCGGAGGCGCGCCGTGCGCCGCAGTCAGCAGCGCGCTGATGTCGAGCGGCACTGCGCGCTCCGCGTTGTCATGCGAGCCTGTCGCGGCAATGGCTCCATTCATCGAGACCAGCATTGCCGCCGTGACCACTCCAAGCATTCGTTGCATCGTGACTCCGTAGACGTTGCCCATCGCGATTTCCATGGGCTGAGGGTGAAAAATCAGCACTCTACTCCATAAGAACGGGCGCTCGTTTTCCTGCAGCGCCCCTTCACTCATCCATCAAGGGAACGGGCGCGGCTCCGGCCAGGGCATCGGCCACGGACCGCTGGCATGTCCTCCGGCAAGTGCGCGCACGGCCATCGACTTGACGCGCGGGTCTGGCGATTCGAGCAATCCGCTGAGCGCCTCCACCGACTTCTCGCCCATCGACGCGAGCGCGCGGATGTACGAGAGCTGCACATCGGTGATCTGCTCCGTCTTGAGTGCCGCTTCCAATGCGGGCACCGCGGCCGGATCCTGAATGTTGTGGAGCGCCCATGCGGCCATCTCCCGAACCCGCGTTTCCTTGTCGCTGAGTAGAGCGATCAATGGCTTGGGGGCCTGTCTTGGACTCACGTTGCCGAGCGCCCACGCCGCACGAATGCGCACGTCCCTGCTCGGGTCGGAGAGTGCGGCGGTAAGTCCATCGACGGAGCCTCTGTCGCCGATGTTGCCGAGTGCCCACGCGGCGATCATGCGAACGCGATCGTTTGCATCGCTCTTGAGAGCAGCGAGCAATGCGTCGGTGGTCCCCGCCGAGCGTTCACCCCCGTTCGCGAGTGCCCATGCGGCCATCTCGCGTACCTTTGCGTCGGAGTCGTGGCGGATTGCCGCAGTGAGTGCTTCGGCAGCAACTGCTGTCTCCGCGTATTCCTGAAGACCCCAGGCGGCGATGCGACGATTGGACGCGCTGCTGTCGGAGCGCAAAACCTTCGCGAGGAGAATTGGACGATCATCGGGGTTCTTCGAGCCCTTCCCGCCCTTTGAGCCCTTTCCATTGGCGAGATCGGTGAGCGCTGACGCTGCTGCGTTCACTCCTATGCTGGCGAGATCGACACTCGCGTCGCTGATGGCCTGCACCGCCCGCTGACTTGCCGTTTGTGTCTGCGACTGAATCGTGTTCGTGATCGTGTTGCGCATGTCGGTCTTCACGAAGGCACGGGTCTCGTTCTTCACGATCGACGCGGACTTCGATACTGACATCTGGCCGCGCACGCCAGAATCGGGATAGGCCTTGCTCTGCATCGGTGCAACGAGCGGCTTGTCGCGCAGCGCTGGTATCGGATGCTCCGGCGCAGTGGGCATCGGTGCAGTTGCAACAACAGCAGCTTCAGCGCGACGTGCAACGGGTGAAATCGCACCAACCGTGAGCGACACCAGGGCAAGCGTCGCTATCAACGCAACGGACTGTCTGCGACTCGGACTCGAGTGACGCAGATCGGGATCGAGTATGGCGAGCATACGTCCTTCGAACTCCTTGCGACGCGCCATTGCGAGCGCCACGAGCGGGGTTGCATCACCGCGAACCGAGGTGACGATATCCAGAAGATGTTCGGCGTAGTCCGTCGCACGTGTTCCGCATGCGAGCGCGAGGTCGTCGCACGCGCGCTCACTTTCGGAGCGCAGGCGTTTCGCGGCGGTCCACACGAGCGGGTGGAACCAGTACACAGCGCAGACGAGCCGGCCGAGTGTGTGGCCGAGCAGGTCGTGGCGACGCACGTGTGCGAGCTCGTGGAGCAACACGGCGCGGCGGCGATCGAGACTCCAGCTTTCCGACTCTGCGGGCAATACGATGGTCGGCTTCAACACACCGCACGCGAACGGCATCTTTGCGTCGGTGCTCTGCAGCAGTCGCGGCGACTCTTCGAGTCCGAGACGATCGGCGATCTCGAAGAGTGGTGTGAGCCAGTCGGGCGACTCGAGTGGCCGCGCGCGCCGCACGATGCGTTGCACGGTAAGGCTCGCCCATGCGAGCATGATGACGATGCCTGCGAGCACAGCGCCCCAGATTGTGAGCAGCAGCGAGACCGTGCTCATATTGCGCAGTCGCAACATCAATGTGGGCGACGGCGGCGTGACCGGTGGTGCCTGTGAGATTCGGATGTTCGCCGAAGCGCCGTCGTTCTGCAGAGTGACGGTTGGCGTGGCGGGTGTGACGTTGTGATTCGGCGCTGCGACCGTTGCGTCAGGCGTCGCGGTCGCCGGCGGAAGAATGCGCAGCGTCAGCGGCGCCCACGTCGACAGGGCCGGCACGAGCAGCAACATGCCGAGCGTGACGAGCCACACCAGGTGACGTGAGCCGGCGGATGCGCGCTGCATCGACAGTGTGATGCCGAGCGCCGCGACGAGGATGATTGTCGCCTTGGCGAGCATCATGAGCAGCGATACGTGTGTCGACGCGAGTGAGCCGAGTGCCGCGAAGAACGAGGAGATCATGGACGTTATCTCCCGCTCTGCCGTGCGCGTTTGATCGTCTCGCGGAGGCGTTCGACGTCTGCGTCCTTCATGTCGACGTCGGACATGCGGAGCAGCGCCGTGACTGCCTGCTCCGGCGATCCGGCGAAGTACGTTCGCACGACGTGCGCGAGTACGTCGTCGCGTGCGGTCTCGGTGTCCTGCGTCGGATAGTAGACGTAGCGGGGACCGTCTTCCTTGTAGCGAATGAGGTCCTTCTCGCCGAGGATGCGCAGCACGGAGCGCACCGCGGAATACGTCGGCGGATCGGGGAGCTCGGCCATGATTTCGGCGACGGTTGCTTCGGCGCGTCGGTGGATGATGTCCATCACTTGCCGTTCGCGTCGGGAGAGTGCTGGGGTTTCCGGCTTGTCAGTCATGACCGTGGAAGGCATGGGGTGTTCTCTGCTGAAAATTCAACTGTGTTGATATTTCAACAATCGGGGCGGAATGTCAAGGGCGGGTTTTCCGGCTGTCATCGCGTGGGGGTGCGCAACGCGAGTGCCTGTCATCCCGCAGGAGCGAGTGAAACGAGCGCGTGTCGGGATCTACCGTACGCCGCGCCGTGGCCGGGTTATGATCGCCGCGAAAGTAGATCCCGACACTCGCTCCGCTCCTGCGGGATGACAGATGATGCCTCAAGCCATTTGCACGATGTTGTTTTCCTCCGCGTTCTCTGCGGCTGTTGCGGTTCCCTCTGCGACCCTCTGCGATAAATGCTTGCCGTAGTTGTTGACGCCTTTTATTCTCCCAGAGCATTGCAGGGTGCACCCCGTCCGCGGAAAGGGATGATCCCACCTGTTCTTTACCGGCGACATGACAACTCACCTCCCTTCTGCCCAGCGTAGCGGACCCCGGGCGCATAGAAGGAGGTCGTATGTCCGTTGAGCTCCCCGCTCGGGCCAGTCTCGAGCACCTCAAGTCTCAGGCGAAAGAACTGCTGCGCGCACGGCGCGAGCGTGACGCCGAGGCTCTCGAGCGATTCGCATCGCACACCGCTGTAGCAGCCGAGCCCAAGCTCGCCGACGCACAACACGTCGTCGCGCGCGAGTATGGGTTCGCAACGTGGACCGCCCTCAAGGAGCACATAGAATCCCGGGGGCGCACGACCGATCCATTCGCCGCGCTCGTTCAGGCCTTTCACGAGAACGATGTGTCGCGCGTCGATGACCTTCTGCGCACGCATCCGGAGATTCGCGCCGGACTGAATCGGCCAGCGCCCGGTGCCTCATTCGGCACGACTCCGCTCCTCGTCGCCGTGAACGCGGGCAATCGCGAAATGATCGACGTGCTGCTCCGGAACGGCGCTGACATCAACGCGCGATCGGAATGGTGGGCGGGAAGCTTTGGTGTTCTCGATACCTGTGCTCTCGGTCTCGCGCCATTTCTCATCGAGCGCGGTGCAACCGTTGACGCACACGCTGCTGCGCGACTTGGAATGCTCGAGCGCCTCGACGAGCTCATCTCGGCCAATCCGGAACTCGTGCACGCACGCGGTGGAGACGGACAGACTCCGTTGCACTTCGCGAGCAGCGTTGTCATCGCGAAGTATCTGCTCGACCATGGTGCGAGCATCGACGCGAAGGACGTCGATCACGAATCGACTCCGGCGCAGTACATGATTCGCGACCGGCAGGACGTCGCGGGTTTTCTCGTGACACGTGGATGCAAGACGGACATCCTGATGGCATCTGCGCTCGGCGCGTATGAGTTGGTGCGCAGGTATCTCGATGACGATCCGTCGTCGATCCGGACGCGCGTGTCGAAAGAATACTTTCCGATGGAGGACGTGCGAGCCGGTGGCTCGATCTACATCTGGACGCTAGGCGGCGACAAGACGCCGCATGTCGTCGCGCGCGACTTCGGGCACGACGATGTCTATCGTCTGCTGATGGAGCGCAGCACGGAGGAGCAGCAACTCGCGCAAGCCTGCGCTGTTGGCGACGAGCAACTGTTCAATGCGTTGCTCGCCCGCCGGCCCGATCTCGCGAAGACGCTGTCGAGAGGCGAGCAGCGCAAGCTTGTGGATGCCGCCGAGCAGAACAATGCGGCCGCGGTGAGGTTGATGCTCGCCGCGGGATGGCCCGTCGGAGCGAGAGGCAACCTCAACGCGACTGCGCTTCACTTCGCGTCATGGATGGGCAACACCGAGATCGTGCGCGAGTTGTTGAAGCGCGGCGCGCCGGTCGATGTTCGCGGTGATGAGTACGACATGACACCACTCGGCTGGGCGATCCACGGCTCGAAGAACAGCTGGCGTCAGAAGGACGGCGATTTCCCTGGTGTGGTTGGCCTCCTGCTCGATGCGGGCGCCCCTGCACCGAAGTTGACGCCCGACCTCGACGCCAGCGAGGCGGTACGCACATTATTGCGGAAACGGCGATAGGACGTGCTGTCCCGCCACTCGCTCGCTTCACTTCCTGCGGATGACACTCTTTCCCTGATCTGACATGATCAATCGTCGGCTCATCTTCGTCGCGTTGCTGTGCAGCGTGTTCTCGCCATCGTTGCGCGCGCAAGCACCTCGCGCCGCCTTTTCGCGAGAGCGCCTGGCGCGCATCGATCAGTTCATGCAACAGTACGTGGACTCCAATCGCATCGGCGGCGCCGTTGGTCTCGTATTGCGGGATGGCGAGGTCGTCTATGAGCATGCTGTTGGGTTCGCGGACAAGGAAGCAGCGCGACGGATGACGCCGGATGCCATCTTTCGCATTGCGTCGCAGTCAAAGGCGCTGACGAGCGCCGCGATCCTCATGCTCGTTGAAGAGGGGAAGATCGCGCTCATGGATCCGGTGAGCCGATTCATTCCGGAGTACGCGCACACCACGGTTGCACTGCGCTCTGACAGCGGGCGCGCACCGGTTCCGGCGAAGCGACAGATCACGATCAAGGATCTCCTCACGCATACATCGGGCGTTTCGTACGGCACCGACGGATTCGTCGCACCGCTGTACGCGGCGAAGGCACTTGGCCCTGCGGCAGGATGGGGTTGGTATACGGCGGACAAGGACGAGCCGATCTGCACGACGATGGAGCGTCTCGCGTCGCTGCCATTCGTCGCGCAGCCCGGAGAAGCGTGGGTATACGGCTACAGCGTCGATATCCTCGGCTGCGTGGTGGAGCGCGCGTCGACGAAGCCGCTCGACGAATTCATCCGCACGCGCATCACCGAACCGCTCGGAATGACCGACACGTATTTCTTTCTTCCTCGCGAGAAGCGTGCACGACTCGTGACCGTTTACGCAGACAGCGCGGGATTGTTGCGCCGAGCGCCCGACGGCCCACGCGGGCAGGGGAATTATGTCGACGGTCCGCGGAAGAATTTTTCCGGCGGCGCGGGACTTCTTTCCACTGCGCGCGACTACTCGCGCTTTCTGCAGATGATTCTCGATCGAGGGAAGAGAGGCAACGTGCGTCTTCTCTCGCCGAAGATGGTCGATCTGATGACGACCAATCAGAGCGGCACACTGTACGGCAACATGGGAGAAGGCTTCGGGCTCGGCTTCCAGACGATCGAGAAGCTCGGCGCCGATGGCCTCGCGTCGGTGGGCAGTTTCGGTTGGGGCGGCGCCTATTCGAGCAACTACAAGGTCGATCCGGCGGAGGGGCTCGTCATCGTCTTCATGCAGAACCAGCTTCCGAACAAGAGCGACATCGCGGCCAAGTTTCCAACGCTTGTCTATCAAGCGCTGGTTGAACCGAAGGCTGGCGCGGAACGTGTGCAACGTTAGATGGTGAGCTATAGTAGTGACCTGCACCGCAGCGGCGAGGAATAACGATGACGCATCGTTTCGTCCTCGTCTCATTCGTGATCGGACTTGCCGCGTTGCAGTCCTGTACGCGTCTCCCTTCGGGAAGGTCAATGATTGCCTACTCCGAGCTGCTCGCGGTGCCTGTTGCGCCTCCCGATCAGCGCATCGCCTACGGTTCCGAGACGCTGCAGTTCGGCGAGCTTCGCCTGCCGCCGGGAAGCGACCCTGCTCCCCTCATTGTTCTGATGCATGGTGGCTGCTGGCGCTCGCAATACGATCTCAAGCATGTCGGCGCAGCAGCCGAAGCGTTGGCCAAGGAAGGATTCGTGGTGTGGTCGATCGAGTATCGTCGCATTGGTGATCTGAACGGCGGGTGGCCTGGCACCTTCGACGACGTTGCGCATGCGGTGGACTACGTGACCCGACTCGCTGCGCAGTATCCGCGCATCGACACCACTCGCGTCGTGCTCATGGGACACTCGGCTGGCGGACAGCTCGCGCTGTGGGCTGCATCGCGCAAGCAGAACGAACAGTCGGGGCTGTTCAGGTCGTCGATCGCGCCGCTCAAGGTTGCCGGTGTGGTGAGTCTCGCCGGCATCACCGATCTCGTCGAGTTCGGCGCGGGTACGGGCGGATGCAACACGTCCGTCGCGCCATTGCTGGGCGGCACGCCACAACAGGTTCCGCAGCGCTACAAGGCGGTGAGTCCTGTCGAGCGCGTTCCGCTTGGCGTGTTCGTGCGTCTCGTGCACGGCGACGCCGATCCCATCGTGCCGCTGGCACAGAGTCGCGCGTTTCTCAAGCGTGCGCGTGGTGATGGCGATCGCGCCGAGCTCGATGTGATTGCCGGTGGCGGACATTTCGATCTGCTCGCGCCGCAATCGACCGCGTGGCCGACGGTGGTTCGCGCGGCGAAGTGGGCTGCGGGTCCGGGTGCGAAGAAGATGCCTGGCCATTCCGGTCTCTGATGGCGCTGACCGTTCGCGATCCGGATTTCGAGGCGCGAGTACGAGCGAGCTTCGCGAAGCAGACTTTCATGGCGACGTTGGGTGCGCGTCTCGCGAGCATCGTGCCGGGCGAGGTGACGATTGCGCTGCCCTATCGCGCCGACCTTGCGCAGCAGCATGGATTCCTGCATGCCGGTGTGGTGACGTCGGTGGTGGACAGCGCGTGCGGCTACGCGGCGCTCACGCTCATGGAGCCTGGCGCGGCGGTGTTGTCGGTGGAGTTCAAGGTGAATCTGCTTGCGCCGGCTGCTGGCCGAGAGTTTCTCGCGACGGGCCGAGTTGTTCGTGCGGGGCGGACGATCACGGTGTGTTCAGGTGATTTGCGCGCGCTCGACGACGGTGACGGGGTGGTCGTCGCGGTACTGCAGGGCACGATGATGTCTGTGCGCGACAAGGTTGGGTTGTCGGACTGATTCCCCTGTCCTCCCGCAGAAGCGAGGCGGGAGCGAGTGCACTGTCATCCCGCAGGAGCGAGCGAAGCGAGCGAGTGTCGGGATCTACTTTCGTGCCGATTATATCCGCTCACGGTGCGGCGCACGGTAGATCCCGACACTCGCTTCGCTCCTGCGGGATGACAGTGTCGCTCCCGCGCGATGACAGCGCGCCCGTGCGCTCTGCCCGATGACAGTGTCGCTCCCGCGCGACGACAGGCGACTTAGTGCGCGGCGAGCTTGTCGCTCCACAGCGACGAGTACTGCTTCTTCAGCGCTTCGACCTTCGGCGTGTCGTTGTAGGCGATGTACGGCTGGTCCGGATGCAGCGTCGCGTAATCCTGGTGGTAGTCCTCAGCGACGAAGAACGCACTGAGCGGCGCAACCTGCGTCACGATCGGAGCCTTGTACGTCCCGCTCTTCCCAAGCTCGGCGATATAGGTTTGCGTCGCTGCCTTTTGCGCGTCGGTCTTGAAGAACACGGCCGAACGATACTGAGTGCCGTGATCAGGGCCCTGACGGTTGAGCTGCGTTGGATCGTGCGCCACAGTGAAGAAGACGTCGAGCAATTTGTTGTACGACACCTTGGACGGATCGTAGACGACGCGCACGACTTCAGCGTGTCCCGTAAGACCCGTACTCACGGTCTCATAGCTCGGCTTTTCGATCTTGCCGCCAGCGTAGCCGGAGGTGGCGCTCACGACGCCATTCACATGCTGGAAGACAGCCTGCACACCCCAGAAACAGCCGCCACCGAACACGACGGTGTCGAGAGGAACGGGCATAGTAGTAGTCGCGGGCGCGGCAACGGCAGGAGCAGCAGCCAGCGAAAGCAGTGCGATGGCACGGACGACGGCGGTGATCATAGTTCTCGCTCGATGGTCAGGAGTCACGTCGGACAGCGTGAAAACCTACACAGTCTATACTCGTTTCAGACCCAATTGGTTCTCTTTTCGTGACTAACCGCCGGTCAGCGGTGACCAGCGGGCAGGAAAACAATCGAACCGAGACTTCTTGACGGGCCCGCCAAGCTGCTGCATCACTCAGGAGGTCAGGTCGTTTCCCCACTCCGGAACAACTCATGCCGAGTACTGCGCAGCGTGTCCTGAAGGCGTACCTGTGGTTCATCGCGGTGTTTCATCTTTTCGTCGGCCTCGCCGTCAACCTGTCGCCCGGTTTCACGAGGATGATTGCTGCGAGCTATGGCGCAACGGTCGACTGGACGCCGCAGTTCACGTACATCCTTCACCCGCTCGGCGCATTCATGATCATGCTTGGTTTTCTCGCGGCGGTCGCCGCGCGTGATCCCGAGCGGTACGACGCGGTGATCTTCGGTTTCATCGGGCTCTTTCTCATCCGGGCACTGCACCGTCTCGTATTTGCTGATGTCCTCAGCAGCGCGTTCGGCATCTCGTCGTCGCACAACATGGCGAACATGGTGTTCATGGCGGCGCAGGCACTGTTGCTGTTCCTGCTCTGGCGCTCCGCTCGCGAGCGGCCAGGCGTCGCAACAGCGTGACGCTCACTGCGTTTCTCGGTGTATCGGCGGGAGTGCAGGTCCTGTTTCTAGGTCTGGATCTCGCCGAGCGTTACGTGACCCGCGCGGAGCGGCATGGCGGTGAGCCGCTGCAGCGCACGTCGCTGCTGTTCCTGCTCGGTGTCGTCGCTGTGTTTCTCGCGATACAGGTTGCAGGCCTGTCGTTGGTACCTCGTGTCGATGCGCTCGTCGACAGCGTAAGAGCGTTCATCATGCCGGGCTCACTGCCCGCACAAGCGCCCGACGGTTGGCGACTCGCACTCCTCGGCGGCGTGCTCTTCTTCGTCGCCGGCTTCGTGGACTACGCGTGGCATCGGTGGTTCAGTCATCATCGCCTCTTCTGGTTTACGCACGAGAGTCATCACTTGCCGAGTGAGATCTTTGTCGGCATGCCTGGTCTTGGTGTGCGTCCGTTCGCAGTGCTTTCGGTGGCGCCACTCGTCGCGTTCACTGCGGCGCTGACGTACGCAGCGTTGCGCGTTGCGGGGCGCCCGATGTGGAGCTGGACCATCTTTCAGATTCCGCTGCTCGTCGCGAGTACGCTGCTCGTGACGAGTCATTCCTCGTTTCTGCGCCGTGGCTGGCTCGCGCATCGCGTGCTCAGTCCATTGACGTTGACGTCGCCGCAGGAGCACGTGCTGCATCACACCGTGGATCTCGCCGGCAACTACGGCAATTTCACGACGCTCTGGGACCGGCTGTTCGGCACGTATCTCGACCCGCGGTTGCCCGAGCTGCAGGGACATCGCTTCGGGCTGGCGTACGATCGTGACTTTCTTGGCGCGATCACTGTTGGGGCCGTCGAGCTCCCGACGTCATGGCGCAAGAAGTTCCAGCTCGACCGGTATTGCAACATCGATCGGTGAGTGCGGTAGGACACTTGGTTCTTCTTGGAATTCCGGGGCACATTGTCATGTAGACGACGAACAGCAACTGAATCAGGGAAACGGCGGATCTTCTGGAAACTGCGGATCGATCTCGAACGATCCATGAGCGGATCCGCTGATTCAAAATTGATCTGGTGTTTCTGTGAAGTCTGTTTCCGGCTGCATCTCGCGTCGACGGGGTATCGAATGCGCGAGGCATAGACTTTCGCTTTGAAGTGACCGGCAGATGACCGCCGGGGGACCCGCGGGAGCGAGCTTTCCTGCGTAGGACCGTCTCAATCCCCACTGCACATGTCCGCCAACGCTTCCACGCTCGTCGCTCCGATTCCTTCTACCGCTGCTGGCGCCACGGCGCGGACAGAGCAGCAGGCTCGCCAGGCAGCGCTCGCTTCGCGAACGATCGCTGTTGCGTCGCTCGATGCCGCGACGCGCGATGCCGCGTTCGAGCTGTTTCGCGACGCCTACGAAAACACGTCACGCGAGCGCTTCGAGAGCGACTTGGCTGAGAAGCAGCACATCATCCTCCTGCACGATCGGAAGACGGGCGCGCTGAAGGGATTTTCGACGGTCCTCGTGCGCGACATCGAATCGCCAAAGGGTCCGGCGACAATCGTGTTCTCGGGCGATACCGTCATTGATCGCGCGTACTGGGGACAGAAGCAGCTGCAGCTCGCATTCGCGCGTCTGCTCGTGACGCTCAAGCTGCGTGCGCCGTGGCGCCCGCTCTACTGGTTTCTCGTCTCGAAGGGATATCGAACGTATCTGCTGCTCGCGAACGCATTCCCGCGCGCAGTTCCTCGCGCTGGTGCGCCGGATGATACTGGCCTTCGCACCATTCTCGACGAGCTGGCGACGGAGCGCTTTCGTGAGCAATACGATTGCGACAGCGGCGTGGTTCGCTACGCGATTCCGCACGAGCGCGTGCGCGAAGGCGTTGCGCCAGTGACGCACAGTGCGCTGGCCAACGCGCACGTTCGCTTTTTCGTCGAGCGAAATCCGGATCATGCGGATGGCGTGGAGCTCGCGTGTCTCGCCGATGTGCGTCTCGTCGATCTTGCGCGAGTGGTTGCCCGCCTTGCGCGCGTGCAGGCTCGTCGCGCCGTACGCGGAGTGGGCGCGCGGTGAGTCTATTGCCGCTGCTCGCGAATGTCGTCACCTCCGCTGGCGCGGCGCCGGCACGCGCGCGCTTTGCGGCGGCCATGCGAGATCCACGCTCGGCACAGCTCTCGATTCTTCAGCGCGCACTGCGCACCGGCGCGACCACGGCGTACGGCCACGCGCATCGTTTCGCGTCGATTCGCAACGAGCGCGAGTTCGCGGAGCGCGTGCCGCTCGTCACGTACGACGACATGGAGCCGTGGATAGATCGCATTGCCAACGGCGAGACGAACGTGCTCACGCGCGACGTCGTGCGTTTCATGGAGCCAACGGGCGGATCATCCGGCTTTCTCAAACTCATTCCGTATACACCTGCACTGCTCTCGGAATTCTCGTCGGCAGTGATGCCATGGCTGTTCGATCTGTTGACGCATCGGCCAGCGCTCATGCGTGGCCGAGCGTACTGGGCGATTACGCCACCGGGTCGTCGTCCGGTGCAGACAGCCGGCGGAGTCACAGTTGGAATGCAGGACGACGCTGAGTACATGCCAGCTCCGCTGCGTGCGCTGCTGCGTCGTGGGCTCGCGGTGCCGTCGTCGGTGGCCGCGGCACCCGATGTGGCGACATGTCGCTATCTGACATTGCTTGCCTTGCTCGCGGCGCCGGACCTTGCGCTGATCTCTGTGTGGAGTCCGAGTTTTCTTGCGCTGCTCGCCGATGCGCTGGACGAGCACTTCGATGCGCTGCTTCGCGACCTCGAGCGCGGTACCGTCAGCGTCGCTCTCGACGCGTCGCTTGCTGCATCTCTCAAACGAGCATTGCCTGCGCGTCCCAATGTCGCGCGTGCATCGCGCACGCGATTCGGCTCACGCGCACCAGACGATCTCAGTGAACTCTGGCCTCGGCTCGCATTGATCTCCTGCTGGACGGAGGGGCATGCGGCGCGTGCGCTCAGCGGAGTGCGTGATCGCTTTCCGCGCGTCGAGATTCAGGGCAAAGGCCTCCTCGCCACCGAAGGTGTGGTGTCGATACCGATGTTCGGCGCTCGAGCTCCGGTCGCGGCGTTGACGTCGCACTACCTCGAGTTTCTCGATCCGACTGACGGGCGTGCGTCGCCTGCACACGCTCTCGATGTTGGCGGAACGTACGAAGTGGCGCTTACAACGGGCGGTGGTCTGTATCGCTATCGCCTCCGCGATCTCGTACGCGTCGAGGGAATGCTGCATAGCGCACCGCTGTTGTCGTTCCAGGGTCGCGCGGACAAGGCGAGTGATATTGCCGGCGAAAAGCTCACGCCCGCGCT
>JBDUCR010000184.1:0-16486 GCA_040003345.1 bacterium | reverse complement strand
CTGCATCCAGCGTGGACTGCGAGGTCAGCACATCGAGCAGCGTCGACGCGCCGAGCGCATAGCGCTGCTGCTGCACGCGAAGATCTTCTTTCGACGCTTCGACCGTGGCCTGCTGAATGACGATGCGCTGTTGCGCCGTACGCACCGCGGCGAGCTGCTGCACGAGGGTCTGCTGCGCGGCGAGCTTTGTGTCACGCACCGTCGCTTCGACAAAGTCGGACTGCACCTGCGCACGCGTTAGCGCGTCTTCACGCGAGAAGTTGTTGAACAGCGAATACGACAACCGCACACTGAAGTTGTTGGTGTACGCGAGCGGATTGTTGCCAAGCCCATACGTCTTGTCGAACCCATTGCCGGAGCGCTGATACGTGAGGTCGAGCGACGGAAGATACGGTGTCTTCGCCGACTTTACGGCCGCACGCGCCGACTCGAGTTGCGCCTCGGCCTGCTTTACTGTCGGGCCGACGTCAATGAGTCCAGCGAGTGCAACGCTGTCGATCGGCGACATACCGGTATCGAGCGTGTCGGACGGCTGTGCCGTGACGAGCGTCTCCGAGCCGACGAGCCGCGTGAGCGCCGCACTGCCGACTCGCACATTGTTGCGCGCCGTGATGAGTGCGAGTTGTGCATTGCCAACCGCGATGACGGAGCGCAAAGAATCGGAGAGCGTGACGACACCGGCGTTCGTGCGCACGATGGACGTCTTGAGCTGCTCCTCCGCCTGCTTCAGCTGCGCGAGCGCGGCCGCTTCTGCTTCGCGGCCAGCGAGGATCGAGTAGTACTGCGTCTTCACCTGCAGCGCGAGACTGTACTTCTGCGTGACCTCGTTCGCCTCGGCCGCGCCGACATCGTAGCGGCTGCGCTTCACTTCGTTCCAGCGACGCCCGCCGTCGAAGAGGTTGATCGACGACGTGAGTCCCGTGCTGTAGGTCCACGGCTGCGAGGCGAGGTATGGCACCAGACGACCCTGCGCGTCGAGCCGCTCGCCTGACTGATTTACCTGGCCAAGCGAGATGTTGAGATTCGGCAGCAATGCGCCCTTCGCTGCGCGAACTCCTGACTCGGCGGCGCGCGTCTGTCCGCGTGCCTGAATGGCGACGAGACCGTTCTGTTCCGCGAGCGCAACGGCGTCACGCAATGCGATGGGGCGCGCGGCGAGTGAATCCGCTGTCGACTGCGCCGCGAGAGCAACGGGTACTGCGAACAGCGCGATGGTCGCGCGAAAGGAGAGAGACGATGGCATTACTAGTGGCAGGCGGACTTGATATGCTTCCGGTCGGATTCGCGGCGTGCATCGTCGTCCTTCCGGCGTGCTTCCAGTCGTACGCGCTGTTCGGGGGTGAGAATCGCGTTCATCTGCGCGCGGCGTGCGCTCTTGATTGAATCGAGTGACGGTTGAATCGGCTTGAAGACTGCGTCGAGCTGGCAGTTGGACACGTCGAACACGGAGTCCATTACTGCGCGCTGCGATGGCTTGAGATCGAGATCGTCGTACAGCGCCTTGCGGCGCGCTTCGATGGACTGGTCGTTCGTGCGAAACACGCGATCCGCCGAAAAGCCGACGACGCCGCCGACGAGAAGTGCGCCGAGAAGAAACGCGAGCGCTTGCTGTTTGGGACGCTGCATTCGTTTGCCTAACGCGAGATGAGAACGTGAATCGCCGCGTCTCCGTCACCAACCGAAGCGGCGCGCGAGGCCGGCTCGATGGTGGAGGGCGCAGCAGAGATTACCGCCGCATATGCGCTGCTCACTTCGAGTTGACGCGAGTGAACGAGTGCCAGGCTCGCCGCAAGGATCAACGCCGCCGCCGCCGCGAGACCGGGCCGCGCCATCTCGGCTAGCTCGGACCACCACGAGGTCGTGTCGTCGCCGCGCGCGATGTGCGCAAGAATGCGCGACTCCAGCGCGTCCCAGTAGCTCTCCTCCATTGGAGCGGCATAGATCGCACGCAGGGCGTTCGTCAACTCCGCGTCGCCGGAGGTCCAGCGGTTATCGGTCATGATGTACTCCGAAGATTCTGCAGAAGCCTGCGCAGTGCCGCGCGGGCGTGATGAAGATCAGATCGAGCCGTTCCTTCGGGAATGCCGAGCGTGCGCCCGATCTCCCCATGCGTAAAGCCTTCTACGTCGTGCATCACGATCACGGCGCGCTGCCGGTCTGTGAGGCGTGTGAGCGCTTCCTGCAGCCGCTCGCGAAGCTCTCCCGATTCCGCGGGATCGCGGAACGGCATCGGAATCGTCTCCGGCAACTCTTCAGCTACTCGTACCTTCCGACGCCGTACCAGGTCCAGCGCAGCGTTGGCCATGATGCGGTACAACCATGCCCCGAATGGCTGATCGGGACGAAACCGGTCGAGCGCCCGGTGCGCGTGAAGGAAGCCTTCCTGCACCGCATCCTCCGCGTCTTCGTGCGACAACACGATCGCGCGAACGATGGCATACGCCCTCCGCTGGTGAATACGAACGAGCGCCGAGAAGGCATCGTCGGATCCACGTTGCGCTGCGATGACGATCGCACGCTCCGTCGTTTGTGCTTCAGACGGCGAAGGCACGGTGTACGGCGAAGTTGGCGCCGAGGTCGCGAGCATGTCTCCAGCGGTAGGGTGACGTCATCCCTTCTACGGGCTCGCGGGTAGGAGCGTTGGAGTCGATGTCATGTCGCGGCCGCGGTGCCAGCGAGTCCCAGGGCATCTGCCGACCGCTGCATTGCAGCGAGGACGAACGCGATGTGCTCATCGAGATCGACGCCCAGCGCTTCTGCGCCCTGCGTCACATCTTCGCGACTCACTCCGCGCGCAAATGCTTTGTCCTTCATCTTCTTTCGCACAGAGCGCGCTTCGACCTCGTGTACGCTACGCGACGGTCTCACGAGCGCCGTTGCTGTGATGAGTCCTGTAAGCTCGTCAACAGCGAACAGAGTCTTCGCCATCGGTGTGACGCGCGGCACACCGGAATACTGTGCGTGCCCGAGGATCGCTTCGAGAATGTCTTCCGGCCAGCCGAGCGCGCGAAGAATGCGCACGCCTTCGGCTGGATGTTCTTCGGTCGGGGAATGCGCGTTGTTGGGAAAGCGCTCGTAGTCGAAATCGTGGATCAAGCCGGCAAGACCCCAGCGCTCGACATCATCTCCGTTGCGCTCGGCATAGGCACGCATTGCAGCCTCGACGGCGAGCATGTGCTTTCGGAGAGAATCGCTGGCGGTGTACTCGTGCACTAAAGCGAGTGCGTCGTCGCGGGAGGGAAGCATGCGTCGGAAGCGGGATCGGGGGCGATTGCGGGCGGGTAGACCATGCGAGCAGCATTAGCGGATGCCACGGCGAAGTCCTTCGATGAAGAATACCCCGGGCGAGGGCGAAACGCAGCGCGAGCGCAGACCTTTTCTGCGGTCGGTGAGCCGGCGTCGCGGCGGTGACGACGCCGGATTCCCCTTTTCCGTTCCGGTGATCCGGCAGCTCGAGGCGATGGCCTTTCCGGCTCCCGTGACGTTCTTCGTCGGTGAGAATGGCTCCGGCAAGTCGACGCTGCTGGAGGGAATCGCCGCTTCGGCAGGGCTACCGGCCATCGGTTCCGCGGACCTGGGTGCGGACGCGACGTTAGAGGCGCAGCGCGAGCTCGGTCGGTCGCTCAAGCTCACCTGGAGTCGTCGCACGACGCGCGGCTTCTTCCTCCGCGCCGAGGATTTCTTCGGCTTCGCGAAGCGGGTGTCGGCGATGCGGGCTGAGTTCCAGCAGCGAATCGCTGAGCTCGAGATCGAGTACGCGGACCGCTCGTCGTGGGCGAAAGGGTTGGCGATGGGGCCGGCGCGCGCGTCGCTGGCGGATATGGAGCGGCGCTATGGAGTGGATCTCGACGCGAATTCTCACGGGCAAAGCTTTCTGCGGCTATTTCAGTCGCGATTCGTGCCGGGCGGCCTGTATCTGCTGGACGAGCCCGAAGCGCCGCTCAGCCCGCAAAGTCAGCTCGCGCTGATGCTGATGATCCAGGACATGATTGCGGAGGATGCCCAGTTCGTGATCGCGACGCATTCGCCGATTCTCCTGGCGTATCCCGGCGCGACGATCTACAGCTTCGATCAGGTGCCTGCAGCAGAGGTCGCGTACGACGAGCTGGAGCATGTGACGCTCACGCGGGACTTCCTGAATGCGCCGGAGAGATTCCTGAGGGCGTTGCGAGAGGCGGAGTGATTGCGTGGATTGCGTGGCGAGTAGCAGACGAACTGCGTTGAACGGATTCTCCAGCGCCGATCGGGCCGATATGGCCGATTGACGCGGATCGGTCAATTCAGGGATCGATCCGCTGCACATGCAAAGCCGGCTCTGCGAAGGGCAAAAGATCTTTGCCGTCGCAGAGCCGGACTTCGATGATCGAGACTTAGGTAATCGGGGCAATCCGCGCAGGCTATTTGTGCGTCTCGACTCCAGACTCGGCCTTCTCGCTGTTGTAGTGCGCGTTCGTCAGCCGCACGATCGAGAACATCAGCACGAAGATGGCGATGGCGCCGAGGATGAGCCCTGTGAAGCCGGCGGACTTGTCGGTCTGCTGGGGGGCGCTCATGCGACACGCACCGTTGTCATGACGTCGTTCTTTTTGATCTGCTTCATGGCATCGAGTCCGCCGGTGATCTTGCCGAACACCGTGTGCACGCCGTTGAGATGACGGGTGTTGTCCTCGGAGAGCACCATGAAGAACTGGCTGCCGCCCGTATCCTTGCCGGCATGCGCCATCGAGAGCGATCCGACCTCGTGTTTGCGCGGGTTGCCTGCAGTCTCGCACTTGATCTTCCAGCCCGGGCCGCCGGTGCCGACACGTGCGTCGCCTTCGGGCAGATCGCGCGAGAGCGGATCGCCGCCCTGCACCACGAAGTCGGGAATGACGCGGTGGAACTTCACGCCGTCGTAGAAGCCGGCGTTGGCGAGCTTCTCGAAGTTCTCGACGGTCTTGGGCGCGTCCTTGTCGTACAGCTCCGCGGTGATGGTGCCGCGGTTGGTTTCGAATGTGGCTGTCTTCAACGGCGTCTCCGCACGGGGTTAGTCGGTGTAAGATAGCCTGGCGCCGACGTCATGCCAGCCAAGCGGTCGCGTTGACAATCGTGGGCGTGCGTCAGAGGTTTCGACTGCGGATCCGCCCGACTCGGGGCGCTGTCTCTGCTCAAGGCTCCCAGCAGCGCGGAGCCACTATCCCCAGGCTTCGTGTCCCGAGCTTCCGTCATTCGGCCGGCAATCGTCCGCGGCCTTCTCGTCGTCGCGCTGCAGGCGAGTCTACTGGCGTGTGGAGGCGGCGAGTCGGCCGGCCCTGCGGCGATTGCCTCCATTCAGATCACGGGTGGTGCGACGTCGGTGCTCATCGGCGCGAGCACGACGCTGACGGCAACCGCTCGCGACAAGAACGGCGGCGCCGTGTCCGGCGCAACGTTCACATGGAGCAGCGCCGCAACGAGCGTCGCAACCGTCTCGCAGACAGGGACCGTAACGGGAGTTGCCGCAGGCACGACGACAATCAGCGTGTCGTCGGGTGGATTCAGCGCATCCACGCTCGTCACCGTTACGCCGGACAACACGCCGGCCAGCATCACGCTGTCGCAGCCTTCGCCGTTGACGCTCCCATCAGGGACGTCGGTTTCGTTCTCGGCAACAGTGCGCGCTGTGGACGGACACGTCGTGGCCAATGCGCCCGTGACGTTCAGTTCGAGTGATGCGACCATTGCGAACGTCGTTGGTACAGGGCTCGTTGCCTTCAAGGTCGGTACGGCGACGATCACTGCGTCGAGTGGCGCACTATCCGCATCGATTGTCGTCACCGTCACGGTCGGTGCAGCGGCGATAATCGCTCTTCGTGCGCAGCCTGTTGGAGGCGTATCAGGAACGCCGCTGACGACGCAGCCAGTGCTCGAGGTGCGCGACGGCGGCGGCAATCTCGTCACGTCATCGCAGATTCCGGTCACCGCGCTTCTTCTCGCTGGTGGGGGAACGTTGAGTGGCACCACCACTGTGAATGCGGTCAACGGCGTAGCGACGTTCACCGATCTCGCGGTCACAGGTACGGCGGGAATTCACAGGCTCGCTTTCAGCGCACCTCCGCAACTCGGCGTCGCAAGCGCGGACTTCACCATCACGACACCTCCCACACCGCTGCTGGTCATCGACACCACCGCGGTGACGTTCACCGCACCGGCAGGTGCGACGCAATCACTCACACTCGGCGTAAAAAACGGTGGAGTCGCTCCTGTCACAGGCGTGTCAGTCGATGCGCCGGTATATGATCCCGGACAACCGACCGGCTGGCTGACCGCAACGCTCGCCGGAAGCGTCGCGCCGTACCTGCTCACGTTGCAAGCAAAGGCGACGCTCGCCGTCGGCGCGTATCGCGCAGTAGTGAAGGTGAACGGCAGCGGAGCGACGAACAGCCCCGTGTCTGTCGTCGTCACGCTCGTCGTGACCAACAACACCTTCATCGTCTTCGGTGCGGCGACGGAAAAGCTTCGTGTGCTCGACGTCGGCGGCAGCTATACACCGGCCACGTCGGCGAAGGACGGCGCCGGCCAACCGACAACGCCTGGCACCGTGACGTACACGAGCCGAGCGACGAGCGTTGCGACGGTAGACGGGTTGGGAAAGATCACGGCGCGTGGTGAGGGACAGACCTACGTCGTTGCGCAGGGCGCGGCGAGCGCTGATTCCGTGTTCGTCACAGTTGCACGGGCCATTGGCGGTCCGGTGCTCACCTCCGATCTCACCAGCTTCGTCGTGAAGGCGGGTGATGCGACGACGATCAACATCTATCTCGACGCACGAGCGACGCAGGTCGGCGCGGTGAGCGTCGGAATCGGATACACGACCGCGGTGGGGACCTTCAGCAATGTCAGCATCACGATTCCAGCCGGCCCGCCAGTGCCTGTCGTTTCGTCGCAGACGCCCGGTGTGTTTCGCGTGTCGGTGGCATCGGGCACTCCGCTCACGGGGCAGATCGCGGTGTTGCGTCTTCGCTTCGTTACGCCGACCGCAGGCATGAGCGGCGTGATCACCTTGACGGTCACCGACATCGCGGGGTCCGATGGCACTGACCTGCTGCCGATCACGACGTCCACTCGAATTCCGGTCATCGTTCAATGATCACGACGCGCACGAACGTGCTCGCTCGTCTTGCTGCGACGGGTGCGGTGCTGCTCGCCGCTCAGGCGTGTACCGAGCCCGTGGCGAACAAGGCGGTCGCAGCTCCGGAACAAACGCTCGAGGCGCGTCTGCTCCTCTCTGACTCACTGCCAGCAGTCGGCGCGACCGTCGATGTGTTCGCGCAGGTCACCGCAGCGATGCCGGAGATGATCGGCAGCTACACGGCTCGCATTCGGTACGACACCACTGCGCTGCGATACGACAGGGAGATCGCTATTGCCGACGACGCACTGCGTGCAACGAACCCGACGGGCGGCGTACTGCGCTTCGCCGGTGCGGCGCCGAATGGACTCGCGAGTGGGCGTCTGGCCGGCTATCGGTTTGTCGTACTGAGCTCGAACGCGATGCAGAGTCTGCAGCTCGTTGTCGACGAGATGCACACGGTGACGCGGACCGATGCCGCATCGCGCGTGCGAGCGATGCCGGCGCGGGCAGGAGTCGCTCCATGATGCGTACGTTGAGTCGCGTCGCGGTTGTGTTTCTCGTGCTGGCGTGCGCCGCGCACACGCATTCGGACACGGATCGCGCGCCCGTGATCGAGCGGCTGAGTCCCGATTCAGTGATCGTTGCACCTGGCTCCGTCATCGAGATTACCGTGATCGGGTCGGGCTTTCATCGTGGCGCAGAGAGCGGCAACACCGTGCGATTCGCGCAATCCACGCTGCGCGGCGTCCGCGCGAACGCGGACGGAACGCGGATCGTGTTCGTCGTTCCCGACGCGCTCGACAGTGGTGGCGAAGCACCGCCCTCGCGCGTGATCACGGGCTCGTATCCCGTGCAGGTGGAGACCGCGTCCGGCAAGAGCAATGTGCTGATGCTCAAGGTGTACCGATGAAACGCACATCGCTGCGCATCGCACTGCTGTTGCTGTCGTTTCTGGCGAGCGTGCCCGCTCTGCGCGCACAGGAGCGTGAAGACCCGCGTGAGGACCTCGAGGCGCGCGAAGCATACTTCTGGGGACAGCGCAGCTATCCATCCGGCGTGCGTCCATACGACGCCATGCTCCGCGCACGACTTGTCGCATCACAACGACTTGGCGCATTGCGCAGCATTTCCGGCAGCGGGATGTTCGCCGGTGGATGGCGTTCACTCGGACCCGCTGGGTTCTTCAGCGCCGACAACGGCTACTTCACCTCGGGACCGCAGCTCGATGCTGGACGCGTGACAGGCATTGCGCCGAGTCCGAGCGGCGGCCCGCTGCTGATCGCGACGGCGTCCGGTGGTGTGTGGAAGTCGACGTTTGGTGTGTGGTCTCCGGTCACCGATGGACAGTGCGCACTGACGACTGGTGCTATTTCTGTAGATCCCGCCGATCCGAATGTGATTTACGTCGGCACGGGTGAATACAACGCGAACACTATTGGTTGCGGCGTTCTTCGTTCTGCCGATGGCGGCACGACGTGGACGCAGCTTGGCGCGAGCACATTCCGCTTTTCCACCGGTGGCTCGATCGCCTTTGCGCACATCATCGTGGATCGGCCGGCGGGGGGAGCGATCTCGACGACCAACCTGATTGGCGCGACCAACGTGGGCGTGTATCGCTCCACCGACGGCGGAGCGACGTGGGGCGCTACGCTCACTGGTGCCACCGCGAGCGTCGTCGTGCATCCGATCAAAGCGGGCGTCGTGTTCGCCGGCAACAGTGACAACAGCACTCCGTCGCGTCGCGGCGTGTATCGCTCGGATGACAACGGCGCGTCGTGGAGTGCGCTGCCGGCGGTGCCGGGTCTCGACATGACGCTGATCGGGCGCATCGAGCTCGCGATGAGTCCGGCGTCTCCCAACCTGCTGTACGTGCTCGTCGCGAATCGCACCAACTCGCGACAGCTCGGCTTGTTTCTCTGGGATGACGGGAAGGGCGAGTGGACGACGTTGTCGTCGAGCGGTGTGTACACCGGCGATGGACGCGGCGACTTCGGTGCGCAGGCAAGCTACGATCTTGCGATTGCGGTCGATCCGCGCGATGCCAAGCGCGTGTACGTCGCAGGCATTCGTGCATTTCGTTCGACGGACGGCGGTGCGACGTTCACGCCGATGGCGATGGAGATCCATTGTGACTGGCACACCATCGTGATCGATCCACGCAATCCCGACATTCTCTACGCGGGCACGGACGGCGGCGTCTTCGTGTCCACCGACGCGGGCGACAGCTGGACGAGTCGCAACGCTGGTCTGTCCATCACGCAATACTATCCGGGCCTCGCCGTCTCGCTCGATGCGTCGAAGGTGATGGGCGGGTCGCAGGACAACGGCACGCACGTGTTCTCGGGCTCGCCGGTGTGGAACGGATTCACCGGTGGCGACGGCGGCTACACGGCGATCAACTACAGCAATCCGACGATCATCTACGGCGAGGCGCAGTGGAGCTCCGGCGGCGCGTACATCATTCGCAAGGACGCGACGTCATCGCAGCTCCGCACCACGGGTATCGTCGCGACGGACCGGGGCTTGTTCATTCCTCCGCTGGTGATCGATCCCGTCACGCCGACGACGCTCTACTTCGGCACGCACCGTCTCTATCGCACCACGAATGAGGCTTCGCTGTGGACGCCCATCAGCAATGATCTCACGAAGGGGTCGGGACGCATCAGCACGATCGCGGTTGCGAAAGCCGATCCGCAAACGATCTACGTCGGCACTGCCGACGGAAACGTGCAGGTGACTCGTGACGGCGGCGTCACCTTCACCAACGTGACCGCGGGACTTCCGCTGCGAGCGATTTCGCGCGTGGTCGTCGATCCTGCCGACGCGACGCACGCACTGGTCACCGTATCCGGCTTCGGCTCGGGACACGTCTTCGAGACGAGGGCGGCCGGCGCATCATGGCGCGACATCAGCACAGGGCTCATCGACGCGCCGGTCAACTCCGCGGCATTCATTGCGGGGCTGGGCATCATGGTAGGCTCGGATGTCGGCGTGTATCAGACCAACGATGATGGCGTGACCTGGCAGACGGGTCCCGCCGGCATGCCGAACGTCATCGTCATGGACCTCGTGTATGTGCCGGCCGTGAAGCAGGTAATCGCGGCGACGTATGGCCGAGGCATGTTCACATACACCGTTGGTCCGGACGTCGGTGTGCTGCGCGGTGACGTCAATGCCGATGGCAAGGTCGACGCTTTCGACGCTCTGCTCATTCAGCAGTCCATCGTCGGCGCCCTGCCGACAGGTACTGTGGCGTTTCCACGTGGCGATGCGAACTGTAACGGAATCATCGACGCCGGCGACGTGGTGCTGATTCTTCGCGCCGCGGTTGGATTGCCGACGCCGAATTCGTGTGTCAACACTGTGAAGTAGGAGGTATCGGGCATGCGTCTCCCAGCCAGGATGTTCTGCATCGCCATTGCCGCCGGTGCAGCTGCCTGCGGTGGAGGCGACTCGACGAAGCCTGCACCGATCATTCCTCCGGCTTTGGTCGTGACGAGCGTGAGTGTGCAGCCGGGCGCGGTGAGCATCGAGATCGGCTCGACGACAACACTCGTCGCCGAAGTGCGCGATCAGCAGAACGCGGTGATGTCAGGCAAAACGGCTGCGTGGCTGTCCTCGAATCCTGCGGTTGCGACGATCGACGCGAGCACCGGCGTCGTCCGCGGCGTCGCTGTGGGCGCGGTGTCCATCACCGCGACCGTTGAAGGAAAGAGTGGGATCGGGACCGTGAGCGTGAATCCACTTGCCGTGAGCAGTGTGTCGATCACCGTGCCGTCGACGCCGACATTCCCCGGACAAACCGCGCCGCTCGTGGCGTCGCTCAAGGACAAGACTGGCGCACCAATCACGGGACGCAACGTGTTCTGGTTGTCGAGCAACACGCGCGTGGCGACAGTGGACGCGACGGGTAACGTGTTGGCGATCAGCGCGGGCACGACGACGATCACCGCGCAGAGTGAAGGTGTGAGCGGCACAGCGTCGTTCGTGGTCACCGCGCCGCCAGGCACCGTGGCGCCGACCATTACCACAGTCTCACCAGCAACGCTCACACCGGGCGTGGTGACAACCATTACGGGAAGCAACTTCGGTACGAGTGTCGCAAGCAACGGCGTGTACATCGCTGGCGTGAAGGCAGTCATCAGCGCTGCTTCGGTCACTCAGCTCACGGCCACAGTTCCAACATCGGGGCTGCCGTGCCAGGGCACACAGCCCGTCAACGTCGAAGTCACGACCGTATCGGGAACCGGCATCGCGAAGCAATCAATGACCATCGCCACGCAGCGTAATCTCGCTGTCGGCGCAAGCTTCATGGCGACTTCCACCGACAACATCGGTTGCAACGAACTTCCTGCTGCAGGCACGTACGTCGTCAGTGTGTTCAATGCGAGCAAGGCACTCGGAATCATTGGGAGCTTCGAGCTGCAGGGATCAGGTGGTGGTGTAGTTGCGTCGAAGATCTCGCCCGCCCAAGCAACGCGATCAATCAACGTGCTCTCGGCGCCACCCGCGCGGCACACGGCGGTGGATCAGGAGGAGGTCGCGCAAGAGCACGAGCATCTGATGCGTCTCGAACGCGACATGGAGCTCATTCGCCAACTCGGCAAGCCACGGAACGCGGCTCGCTCGATGTCCGTGGCTCCGAGAGCGTCGGCAGGTGGAGCGTCATTCGCGTTGGCGCCCGTGCCGACGACCGTTGGTGCGAACGCATCGATCAACTTTCACTTCAACTCGTGCGCCATCGGGCAGTCCACCCCTGTGACAGCGCGTGTGGTGTACGTGGGCAGCAAGGCGATCGTGCTGGAAGACAACGCTGCGCCGCTCGCCGGGAAGATCGATGCCGATCTGATCGCGCTCGCGAAGGATTTCGAGGACGTCTCGTTTCCGCTGCTGCTCAACTTCGGCAATCCGCTCGCCTTCGATGATCAGACCGATGCGAACGGGCGGCTCATCATGTTCTTCACGCCGCAGGTGAACAATCAAGCGTCCAACCTGCTCGGCTTCGTCTCCTCGTGCGACTTCTTCGCGCCCACCGCATCACCCAATGTGAGTGCGAGCAACCAGGCGGAAATTTTCTACGCACGCGCCGTGACGGACACGTCGTCGACGAGCACATCGCTGAACGCGCGCGGTGGATGGAAGCGACAGATGCCGAGTACGCTCATCCACGAATCGAAGCACATCACCGCCTTTGCCGAGCGGTTTGCTGATCCGCGACCCGCGCTCAACGAGCAAGTGTGGCTCGAGGAAGCCACGGCACAAATGGCGAGCGAGTTGTATGGACGCGCACTGCACGGCAATTCGTGGCGCAGCAACGCCACGTATTTCGGCACGCTCGATTGCGAGGTGCGTCCGACCACCGCTGGCTGCAACGGCGCCACCTTCGTCATGGGCAATCACTTCAGCTTTCTTACCGATTTCCTCGAGAACTTCGACACGAAATCGATACTCAGCGGCAGCGACGACAACGACATCTACGGCAGCGCGTGGCTCTTTACGCGGTGGCTCACCGATACCTACGGTGGTGCTGATGAAGGCAACTTCCTTCGCAGCATCGTGAAGAGCGTAACGACGACGGGCGTCGACAATGTGACGACGCCGAGTGGCAAGAGTTGGGCGGAATTGCTGTCGCAGTTCACGCTGATGCTCGCGGCGGACGAGCTCACCGCGGTGAACGCGCCGTACACGGAGGCGAGCTGGAACCTGCCTGGCATTTTTGCGGGCTACAACAGCGACTTTCCGACCTCGCGTCCGTCGTCGCCGCTCGTGATGCGCCAGGCGACGTTTGGATCGTCGTTCCTCACGTCGGCAAATGCGTTGCGCGGTGGCGGAGCAATGCTGATCAGGCTGTCGGGCACGCCGTCAGCGCCCACTCAGCTGCTCGATCTTCACGCCGGAGGAGGCGCAGCGCTGTCGCCAAATTCAACTATCGGGATCGCGGTGCTGAGAGTGCAGTAGCGACTGAGGCGCGTTTGGTGTTGTTCGTCATCAACAAATCGCGGATGCACGCCGATCATGCTGATGCCCGCGGATTATGCGAACTTCCGCCCTCATGCACGTTCACGCTCGCGTCAACCTCTGCGGCCTCTGCATTCCTCTCTGTGCATCCTCTGCGTAAAATGCCGTTGCCTTGGCACTGTCGGGAACAACACGTACCAGCATTTATCGCAGAGGAACGCAGAGGGAACTGAAACAGCCGCAGAGAACGCAGAGGAAAACAAGTTCGCGAAATAGTGTGGAGCACAATCCGTGGCATCCGTTCAATCAGCGCGATCCGCGCTTTCTTGGGTCACGGACAACGCTGTTGAGCCCACGCTCCTGCAAACGCATCACCCCTTGATAGCCGCAACCGGCGGCTTGCCCGACGTCAGCACACCAAGCCACAACCTCGGCACCTTGCAGCCGGCGAGCTGCGCGGGATCGAACGTCCACTTCGCAATCGAGGTCTTGAACTTCGTTGCGAGCCAGGGATGTGTCGTCTTCACGACAGCGAAGGTGTTCATCACCGGCTTGCCGAGGGTATCGATGAGCACTGTGACGCGTACGTCGTTGTAAGGCGCGCGACGCACGGCGGCAGGCATCGCCTTGTCGACGAGCGCCGTGCCCATGTTTGCGCGTGGCGTCGCAAACCGGTCGACAGCAATATCCGGTTTCTCCACCGCGCGACGAACTGCCTCCGGGCAGTCACCCGGCTTCACCGCGCCGAGTGGCGGCGCGATGCGAACGGGCGTCTCAGCGACCATGTCCGGCTCCGCGTCCGGCTCGGGATTGTGGGCGCACGCCAGCGAGACCGTCAGAAGTGCAACAGGCACAAACAGCGAGACCCTGCTGAGGGCAGTTCCGTTCATTGCTTTGGAGATGGGGCGCTCAGACGAGCGCGGAAGGACAGATGTCGGCGAGGATGCAGCTACCACAGCGCGGCACGCGCGCGTCGCATATCTGACGACCATGCTCGATCAAAAGATGCGAAAGCATGGTCCAGTGCTGCTGTGGAAAGAGCGGAATGAGCTGCTGTTCGATCTTGACCGCATCCGTTCCGGTGGCCAGCCCGAGGCGATTGCTGAGACGCGTGACATGCGTGTCCACCACGACGCCATCGTTCCGGCCAAAGGCATTGCCAAGGATCACGTTCGCGGTCTTCCGGCCAACGCCCGGGAGCTTGACGAGCAATTCCATGTCGGACGGAACATCACCGCTATGACGCTCCACAAGTGCCGTGGCCATACCGATGAGACTCTTCGCCTTGTTGCGAAAGAAGCCTGTCGTCTTGATGATCTCCTCGACATCCTCCTGCTTTGCCGCCGCGAGCGCAGCCGCGTTCGGATAGCGCGTGAAAAGCGTCGGCGTGACCATGTTCACGCGCTTGTCAGTGCACTGTGCGCTGAGAATCGTCGCGCACAGCAGCTGGAAGGCATTCGTGAAATCGAGCGCACAGTGTGCGTCGGGATATTCGGCAAGCAGTCGATCGAGGATCGTCTGCGCATGCGCTTTGAGTGCAGAGCCCTTCTTCTTCGCGCCTTTCCGTGCCACGGCTTTGCGTGCGGGCATCAGCTTGACCTCGCTCGACGCGCGCGTGCGAAATCGAGCACTGCATCGACGCTCCCCGCATTGAGAACGTCCTTCGCTTCAACGCCTGCTTTTCTCGCCATGCCTACACCAATCCCCATGACATCGAGGCCTTTCGTCGAATGCGCATCAGGACCGATGGCGATCCTGCATCCAAGCTCCAGCGCGCGGGGAATGAATCGCCAGTCGATATCGAGGCGTTTGGGATCGGCATTCAGCTCGATGCACACACCGCGTTCGCCTGCCTTCCTGAGCACGGCGTCGAGGTCGATGGGATACGGATCACGCGACAGCAACAGTCGTCCGGTGGGATGGCCCAGGATGGTCAGATGCGGATCGTCGAGCGCGCGAAGCATGCGCGTGGTCATCGTCGCACGATCCATGGAGAAGCGTGAATGTATCGAGCCCACCACGAAATCGAAGCGGTCGAGCAGCTTCGCATCGTAGTCGAGTGCGCCGTCGGCGAGTATGTCCGCCTCGATCCCCTTGAGAATGCGAACGCCGGCGAGCGTCGCATTCAGCGCGTCGATCTCGGCGTGTTGCTGAAGCACGCGCTCGCGCGTGAGACCGCCGGCGTAGAACGCGGCCAGCGAGTGATCGGTGATCCCGATATAGCTCCACCCGCGGTCACGCGCCGCCTCCGCCATCTCGGCGATGGTCGCCTTGCCGTCTGAATAATCAGAATGACAATGCAGCGCGCCGCGAATGTCACTGAGCTCGAGCAACTGCGGCATGCTTCCCGACGCGGCGAGCTCGAACTCGTGTCCCTCTTCGCGCATCTCGGGCGCGATGAACGGCAAGCCGGCGAGTGCGTAGATCTTCTCTTCGTCGGGAACGGTGAGGAGCTTGCCGCCCGCGTCACGGAGTGTGTCGCCGTCGAGCTGAATTCCGCGCTCAGCGAGCTTCGCAGCAACGCTCTCAACGTGCTGTTTCGATCCGGTCGCACGCCAGAGTGCAACGGCGAAGTCGCGCGGCAGGACGCAATGCAGATCGAGATGTGTACTGTCGGCGAAGGTGATGCCGGGTGATGCCGTGCCGTTCCGCGAGAGCTGTCGCACACCGGGCGCACGCGTGAACGACGTTGCGACGGCCAGCGGCTCTCCACATGCGGCAACGATGTCGACATCGCCGATCGTCTCGCGATGACGACGTACCGACCCCGCTATTTCTGCCTTGACGATATCTGGATGCGCGCGCACCGCGTCGAGCACTGTGCGTGCGCTCTCAGCGCCGCGATGGTACATCGACAGCGAGCCCGATGTCCGAAACAACTCGATGCCCCGAAGTATTTTGGCGGCGGTCTTGGGTCCGAAGCCTTTGAGCTTGGCGAGGCGCCCGTCATTCGCGGCTGCTTCGAGCGAGTCTACGGAATCGATGCCGAGCATCTCGTGCAACAGATGAATCTTCGGCGTGGCGAGTCCGGGCACGTTCAGCAAATCGAGGAGGCCGGCGGGAGTTTCGGAGCGCAGTTGTTCGAGGTAGCGCGACTCGCCGCTCTCGATCAGGTCACGCAGCACGGCGAGTGTGGCGGGCCCAACACCGCGCGTCTGCGCGAGAGTTCCCTGGCGATCGAGCGCGGCGATGTCATCACCGTCGAGCGCGGCGACTTCGCGCGCGGCCTGCTCGTACGCGCGCGCCTTGAACTTGCTTTCTCCGCGGAGCTCGAGAAAGGCGGCGATTTGCGCGAGGACGTGTGCGGCGGTGCGTGGATCCATGGGAGGGAAAATAACGCGCGCGTCGGCGGCGTTGCCGCCTCGCTGTTCCGCTATTCCGCTATTCCGCCCGCATCGCGCCTTCGGCGCTCGCTCTTCCGGTTACTGCAGCGGA
>JBDUCR010000096.1:0-4871 GCA_040003345.1 bacterium | reverse complement strand
AGACCGAGATCAAGATCGAGCAGCATCAGCGCGAGTTCTATCTGCGGCAGCAGCTGCGCGCGATTCAGGCAGAGCTTGGCGAAGCGGATCCGGGCGAGAAGGAAGCCGTCGAGCTGTTGAAGAAGATCGACGAAGCGAAGCTTCCCGAGCGCGTGGGTCAGGAAGCGCGTCGCGAGACGGAGCGTCTTCGTCAGCTGAGCGCCGCGTCGAGCGAGTATCAGGTCATTCGGACATACCTCGACTGGATTCTCTCGCTGCCGTGGAACAAGCGCAGCGGCGACGACGAAATCGCGCTGACGAAGGTCGAGAGTGCGCTCGACGGCCGGCATTACGGCCTCAGTGAAGCGAAGGAGCGGATCATCGAGTTTCTCGCGGTGCGCAAGCTGCGCGGCGGAGATCCGCACGGGCCCATTCTCTGTTTCGTCGGGCCACCGGGTACGGGCAAGACGTCGCTCGGCGAAGCGATTGCGACGTCGATCGGGCGCGAGTTCTATCGCATCTCTGTTGGCGGCGTGCGAGATGAAGCGGAAATTCGCGGCCACCGCCGCACGTATGTCGGCGCGATGCCGGGATTGCTCATTCAGGCGCTGCGTCGCGTGCAGGTGAAGGATCCGGTGCTGATGATCGACGAGATCGACAAGATGTCGGGTGGCGGCCCAAGCGGCGATCCGACCGCTGCGATGCTCGAGGTGCTCGATCCCAGTCAGAACGACGCATTCGTCGATCACTATCTGAATCTTCCGTTCGATCTGAGCAGCGCGCTGTTCATCTGCACGGCGAACAATCTGTACGACATTCCGGCGCCGCTCCGCGATCGCATGGAGATCATCCGCATCGCCGGCTACACCATCGAGGAGAAAGTCGAGATCGCGTGGCGCTACATGTTGCCGAGGCTGCTCGAGGAGCACGGCATCAGCGACAAGGACATTCAGTTCACCGACGAATCGCTCTCGTTCATCTCCAGTCGCTATTCGCGCGAAGCCGGTCTCCGCAACTTCGAGCGCAACATCGCGTCGATCATGCGCAAGCGCGCGCGCAAGAAGGCGGAAGGTGAAGAAGGCGCGTGGATCATCGACATCGAGAAGGTAGAAGAAGTGCTCAGCACTCCGCGCTATGCTGTCGAGGAAGCGGACATGGTGCCAGAGGTCGGCGTCGTCACTGGCCTGGCGTGGACGTCGACGGGTGGCGATTTGCTCGTCATCGAAGCGCTGCGCATGCCTGGCAGTGGGCGCATGACGGTGACCGGCCAGCTCGGCGATGTCATGCGCGAGAGTGTGGACGCCGCGTACTCGTATGTGCGCTCACGTGCTGGGCAGCTCGGGATTCCAGACAGCGTGTTCAAGGATTACGACATTCACGTGCACCTTCCGGCTGGAGCGATTCCGAAAGACGGACCAAGCGCCGGCATCTCGCTCACGCTGGCCATTGCGAGCGCGTTGTCGCAGCGACCAGTGCGTCGCGACGTCGCCATGACCGGTGAAGTCACGCTGCGTGGCAAGGTGCTCGAGATCGGCGGCGTGAAGGAGAAGGTGCTGGCTGCATATCGCGCCGGGCTCCGGCAGCTCATCATGCCGAAGTCCAACGAAAAGGATCTGCGTGAAGTTCCCGATGAGGTGAAGAAGCTGGTGACGTTCAACTTCGTTGCGACGATGGACGAGGTGCTGCGTCTCGCGCTGTTGCCCGCCGTGAGCGACGAGCCGGAGATTCCGGAGAAGCGCGATGAGCCTCCGCACGAATCCAGTTCGGCTGTACCGATGACGCGAGAGTCGGACGCCGTCACGGAGCTTCCGGTCTAGCGTTAGGGCCGCTCACAATTCCGCATAACCCGTGACCGTCGGTTACACGACGGTCACGGGTTCTTGATGATGCGGGGCCAGCTTTAGAGACAGGCATTGTCGCCGTCCCTCAAACGAAGCTGCCCCCATGCGTGTCTCGTACGACAGTCTCGGGAACCTCCTGGTCGAGAGCAGTGATCAGGAAACTCAGCGAGTGATCCTCCGCCCCGCGGAGTCGAACGCGTCGGCGTTCGCCAGCGCGAGCGATCACTCGTTTGCCCTGCGCGCGACGATCGCGAGCCGACCCAACTACGTGGCGCCGCCGGCCGCTCCTGGCGTTGGATTGGCATCACTCACGCGCGCGGCCGCGTTTGGCACTGCTGTCATCACGGTGGTGCTCGTCGGCGCGTTCATGTACGCGCTCGAGCGCACGCCGTCGTGCACATCTCGCAACGGCGCGTGCGTTACATACGATGCCGATCACCAGATGCACGAAGTGAAGGACTAATCACTCACGAATTGACGCGTTTTCGCCTGTCGGCAGCTCGATACAATGACGGGCATTTTCCGTCGCGACTTCGTGACACCCTGATCGCACTTATTCGGCGATGCCGAGGGGACTGTCTCTCGGACACTGTGTACGTCTCAGGGGAGAGTAGCCGTCATGCGTTGCCGCATCGGACTCGCCACGTGGATCATCGTGCCGTCTGTGTTCGGCGCGACGCCAGCTGTGGCGCAACAAGCAAAGCAACAAGGAGCAGCGAAGGACTCCGTGCAGAAGCTCGAAGCGGTCGCGATCGTCGCGACGGCGTCGGGCCGAGGTGAGACGCGCGGCAAGAATGCGGTGCGGAAGCAGGAGCTGCAGGAGCGCACGGCCGGGACCAGTGCGCTCAAGGTCATCGAGAAGCTGCCCGGCGTAAACACGCAGAGCTCCGATCCGTGGGGCAGCTATGAGTGGGCGAACAGCCTCACGATCCGCGGCTTCGAGACGCGCCAGATCGGACAGACGTTCGACGGTCTGCCGCTCGGCGACATGAGCTATGGCAATTTCAATGGACTCGGCATTGGTCGCGCCGTTGATCCGGAGAATCTCGCTGGCGCCGAAGTCGCACAGGGAAGTGGAGCGATCGGTACGTCGAGTGCGAACAATCTCGGCGGCGTGATTCAATATCTGTCGGACGCACCGCATGGGACGAGCGGCTTCTCACTGCGCCAGACGGTCGGTGCGGCGAACACGTATCGCACGTCCGGACGCTGGGACTCAGGGCTGCACATGTTCGGCGAAAATGGCGCGAGTGGCTACCTGAGCTTCACGCGTCATGACAACGACAAGTGGAAGGGTGCGGGACTGCCGGCGTCGTCGTCGTTCTCCGGCGTGCTCGGACAGCACGGCCTTCTGCACGATGGCGAGACGTGGCAGGAGCAAGTCAACGCGAAGACCGTCGCGTTCGTCGGCGTCAACAAGTTCACCGGCTTCTATTCCTTCGACAATCGGCAGGAGTCGGACTACGTGGACTTCTCGCTTGCGCGCTGGAACAAGAGCGGCCGCATGTGGGACGAGTTCACCAACTGGGAAGACGCGAAGTCGTACGCGACGTCGACGGATCAGCAGGACGAGGCGTACTGGAAGTCGTCGCTCGGCGCGCGGCGCGATCATCTCGCGTATGTGCGCGACGACATCACACTTGGCGAGCATGCGATGCTCACGATTCAGCCATACCTGCATCGCGACAAGGGGCGCGGCGACTGGACCGCACCGAGCTACGGTGCGAGCTGGAGTCCCGATCCGCTGTATTTCCGTGAGACGCAGTACAACAACAATCGCTACGGCACGAACGCCAAGCTCGCGACGACGATTGCAAACAATGCGCTCGAAGCCGGCGTGTGGTACGAGAGCAACTCGACGCACATGATGCGTCCGGCGTGGCGTCTCGTGAACTGGCAGACGGGCCCCGAGGTGGACTTCAACAACGTCATTCGTCTGAACTTCGATCGGCAGGGTGACATCACGACAACGATGGCGTACGTGCAGAACACGAATACGCTGCTCGATGACCGGTTGAAGCTGACGTACGGCGGCAAGTATCTGAACGTCGACGCGAAGTTCCACAGCAACGGCAATACGCTCAATGCGCCGGCATTCGGCGATCCGAGTCGGCCGGACTTCGACGTCACCGCCAAGGGAAGCTTTCTCCCACAGGCGGGCGCCGTGTTGTTGCTCAATGCGAACGATCAGGTCTTCGTGAACTACTCGGAGAACATGAATCAGTATCCCTTCAGCCCGCAGGAAGGGATCTACAATCTGAGTCCCGCTGGCTTCGACTACTTCAAGGCCAATGTGAAGCCGGAGCGTGCGCAGTCGGTGGACTTCGGCGTGCGGACCAAGCGCGATGGTGTGGAGGCGTCGCTGTCGTCGTATTTCATCAGCTACCGCAACCGACTCGTGAGCGTGGCGAACTGTCAGCTCACGGCATTCTGTGCATCGGTGTTCGCCAATGTTGGAACGATCACGTCGAAGGGGCTCGAGGGTTTGCTCGTGTGGGAGATTGCGCCGCGGATCACGTGGAACAGTTCGGCGTCGTACAACAGCTCGGTGATCAACGACGACTATTCGACGGGGACGTCTACGGGTTCGACGCTCATTCCGTCGAAGGGGAAGGATGCTGTGGATGCGCCACGGGTGATGGCGACGAGCGGTCTGCGTTACGCGGATAGTCAGTGGAGTGGAAACTTCAGCGTGCGGCACGTGGACAAGCGCTACTTCACGATTCTGAATGATCTTTCGGTGCCGGCCTATACGACTGCTGACGCTGGCATCGGATATCGTCTTTCGCAGATTGGCCGCGCGAAGGAGCTGACGTTGCAGTTCAATGTGCAGAATGTCTTCGACGCGTCGTACATCGGCCCGATGGGCACGGGCGGGTTCACGGTGTCAGGTGATTTGCAGACGCTGCAGGCCGGACCGCGCAGACTGATGTTCGTGTCGCTCGGCACGACGTTTTGATGATCGTCCCGACACTCGCTATCGCTCCTGCAGGATTACGGATGTTGTCATCCCGCAGGAGTGAGCGAAGCGAACGAGTGTCGGGATCTAGT
>JBDUCR010000239.1:0-16512 GCA_040003345.1 bacterium | reverse complement strand
GCGCGAGTGATCTGCGTTTGTAGCGAGCCGTACCCCGTCCGTGGAAACTGCCGAGTGGCTCGTCGTGCTGCGAGCGCGAGCTCGTGAGCCTGCTTCCACACCCGCAGTTTCTGGTGGTCTTGCATGACATATAGTGACAACACCGCCAAGGGAGTGCGTCACCATTGTACCCCGCGCCGAACCATTCAACGCTGTTAACCCGAAACCGCAAACCCGAAACCGTCAAACCCCAAACCTGGATTCCGTCTGCCCGAGCGAGGAACGTCCACGCGTAAACCGTAAACCGTAAACCGTAAACCGTTTTACGGATTCGGAAGCGAGAACGGTATTGGTGGCCCACGTCGCCCCCGCTCGACATCCGCAACGCGGCAGATCGCACATGACACGCGACGCTCGTCACGCGCGCAGCCGAATCCAGGTTAGCGCGACGACCGCCGCCGCGTACAGCGTGATGTTCGCTACGCGCGTCCAGTGCATTGCCACGAGATGGCAAATGAGTGCTGGTTTGTTACCCTCGCGCGCAATGCGCATCTGCAGCGGAATCCAGTAGATCAACGAGAGGAGCAGGATGGCCTGAAGCGCGAGTGCAGCGCCGAGGAGCCATGTCGGCGCGCCTGCGGGTGGGAAGAACCACAGAAGAACTGCGCTCACGGCAGACAATCCCATCGGCACGAAGATGACGCCGACGATGCTGCGAAAATGCGCGTTGTGATACGTCGGAAAGTCGTCCGGACTCACAAGTGCCCAGAGTGGGAAGAGCACGACCTGAAAGGTCCAGATGTCGCCAACGCGATAGAGCGCGAAGACAAGAGCGAAGAGCAGGATGAGATCGTTGAGCTCATTGGAAAGTTGCATGGTTAATCCAGGTCGTCGTTACGGCAGCCGGCCGAGAACTTTTCGCAGAACTTTGGCAAGGTCATCGCGCAGCGGTGCAGGCAGCACCGCAACACCCGCCGCGTATTCCTGTGACCGGGCCTGTAGCAGCCGGTCGAGCAGCGCATGCGCCTTCTTCGTCGTGGCCACGGTTTTTCGTCGCCGGTCGGCGGGGTCTTCCAGTCGCGTGACCATGCCGAGGCGTCTCAATCGCTCAATGGCCTGACTCCCCGCCGGAAGAGAGAGGCCGAGCGTCTCGGCGAGCTGCGAAATGCTGCACGGGCCGGATTCGCGGAGCCGCGTCATCAGCAGCACCTGATGCAGCGTGACGTCGGCCGTATTCATGATGGCCAGTGTGTGACCTCCGCGATGTGAGATTCTGTTGACGAGCTCCTGCAGGAGTGTTCCCAGATCGAGCGTACTGACTGGCATATTAGTATAGCATATAGAATAGTTTCATAGCATTAACTATATGACCCTGGCGAAGCCGGCGCCAGTCAAGCCGAGCACACCATGACTCGTTTAGACAGTCGGTCGTCACGACGCGCGTGATGCGGGAAAGGCCACTTCACGCGTGAGCCGATTGTCCGCGATTTACGGCTATTGATCATGCGGACCGCTGCGCGCCAACGACGAGCGCGCAATACACTCACGAACAACATTTGCAGAAGAGACGACCGATGCGACCATTGACGCAATTGATGGGTGCACTGCTAAGTGCAACCGTCCTCACCGCCTGTGATGTACCAACGCCACTGGCAACAGCTCCAACTGAGCACGCTCCGCCCTCGGGTGGTGTCGCTGCCTCAGCCGACAAGAACACGAACGACGGCAGTGCGCATGAAAGAGCAGCCCCTCAGGTCGTGGCTGCGAACGGTGACATCACTGTCGCCGTCAACAATTTCAGAACACTGCTTGGCACGCTGAATCCGAACATTGCAGGCGAACAGCCGGGTGGGCGTCGCGAGATCAACTGGGACGCCATTCCGGCGACCTTCACGAACAACGATCTCTTTCCCGGCAACTTCTTCAACGTCAATTCCCCGCGCGGTGCAGTATTCACCACGCCGGGATCCGCGTTCCGCATTGCTGACAACGGATACGTCGACGTCAATGCGGCCTACGCCGGTGAATTCAATGTGTTCAGCCCGCCGAAGCTGTTTGTCGCTCGCGGCAGCACGATTGTCGACGTGCAGTTCAGAGTGGCGGGCGCGAACACGCCGGCACTGGTGACAGGTTTTGGCTCGGTGTTCGCCGACGTCGGCCGCGAGCGGAAAACGACGATCGAATTCTTCGACGCCGCCGGACGATCGCTGTTGATCGTTGCGTCACCGAAGCGCACCGACGCCGCAGGACTCTCATTTGTCGGAGCAGTGTTTGCCGAGCGCGTCGTGGCGCGAGTCCGTATTACCTCGGGCGACTTGCCGATCGGGCCCACCAACGTCGACCGTATCACCGGCGTGGGAGAAAAACATGACATCGTCGCGATGGACGACTTCATCTACGGCGAGCCGCGAGCGAGACGGTAACTGAGGGTGCTCATTCACGGCGCACGCTATCCGGGTTTGTGCGCCGTGAGTGAGGCCGCTCAGAACAGTGTCATGACCGGCACGCAATACCTTGCCCGAGATGTGCGCGATTACGCCGCTACTGGATCGGACGACGAGACGATCTGCGCTCGCTCGAACTGCGACGCAGTATGAGGCGCTGCTCACCTGAGGTGACGCGGTGAGCGTTGCCGGGCTCACCGGGCTGCTGTCGAGGTCCCGCTCTGTTGAGCGATCGGCTCAGCGGTGTCATCGGGCGACTTCTGTTGCTGTTCGAGCGTCGGCTCGCGTGACGCGCGGCTGACGGACGATCGATGGAAATCGTGATCTGCAAACGTCCTCGCCGCGACGCGTGGGCGTCGGTGTCCGGTCACGCAACAGTGTGACGCCGTGATCTCATCGACGTGTCTTAGGCCGAGCTACGATCGCGAAACGCGACCGACGCGTACACCGCAATTGATGTGACTGCACTGATGCATGGTGCACGCACTCCGCTCGGTGAGCGCCGGAGACACTGTCGTGGGGACTAGCGAGCGATATGGGTCATACGCGACAGCGACATTCACGGGATAAGCAGGAGCACTATGATTTACGATGCGGTTGTCGTAGGTGGGGGCCTTGGAGGCTCGGCGCTGGCAGACCAGCTTGCGCGGATGGGGCACGGAGTGCTCGTGCTCGAGCGCGAAACGCAGTTCAGGGATCGCGTGCGCGGGGAAAACGTGCTGTCGTGGGGAGTTGCCGCCGCGCGCCGCCTCGGACTGTACGAGGATCTCATAGCGGCCGGCGGACATCCCGCGCCCAACTGGGTGCAATATGAGATGGGCTCGCCGACGCCCGCGAGAGATCTGCGAACGACCACGCCAACCGGCGATGGGATGCTGAACATTTACCATCCCGACATGCAGGAGGCTGTGCTTGCACGCGCAATAAACGCCGGCGCCTCAGTCAGACTCGGCGCCGCGGTGCTGGGCGTGGACGCACGTCCGGGCTCGTCACCCTCGGTGACCTTCGAGCATGAAGGCACACGTCATACTGTTACAACGCGCATCGTCGTCGGCGCGGATGGCCGCGCGTCGCAGATGCGTGCGTGGGGCGGTTTTCAGGTACAGCGAAGTCCGGATCTGCTCACCATCGCTGGCACGCTCATCTCTGGCACGGATGTCCCCGAGGAATCGGCGTTCTTCTGCATCGGCGCAGGAGTCGCGTCGTTCTGGGCTCCGCTCGGAGGTAAGCGCTCACGTGCGTATTTCGTCTACCCGGGCGTTCAGGGCCGGCGCGGATATACGGGAAGGAGGAAGGTTGACGCCTTCATACACGCAATGCGCTCCGCGGGTGTGCCGAGCGCGTGGCTGTCGGGCGTCGAATCGATCGGACCGCTCGCGGAGTTCGATGGAGCCCCTCGATGGGTTGCGACGCCGGCACAGAATGGCGTCGTCCTCATCGGCGACGCGGCGGCCTCGTCGGATCCATCGTGGGGCTCGGGGCTTTCGCTGACGCTCGTTGACGTCGAAGTGCTTGCCAACGCGCTCCGTGCAAACTCGGACTGGAACATCGCGATCGCGCAGTACGCACTCGAGCATGATGAATACTACGGCGCGCTGCATCGTATTCATGACTGGATGACGGATCTTACGTGGACGCCCGGTCCGGAGGCAGACGAACGACGTAGCCGGGTGTTCCCGCAAATCGCGGCCGATCCACGAGGGTTTCCGGATCTGGTTGGCCTTGGCCCGTTCGGACCGAGCGACGAGCGCGCACGTCGTCTGATGCTGGGGCTCGATTAGGTAGTATTCGTTGCCCTTGCGACGCACGTGTTCCACCACTCGTACGGATTTCAAATGCCCACGGGACGAGCGTACCAGCCTACGCGAAGTGTGAAATGCAGCGAGCGCTCATTTCGGCTCGCGACGGAAGAAGAATGCGGACGGCTGGACGATCAGATTCGTGTTCGGCAGGAACCGATAGCGCATCGTAAAGCCGCCCGTCTCGACGCTCGCGTCGTGTGAGATGTCCGTCTCCACTGCGGATGTCATGACCAGATCACCATGCACGTCGTAGTGAACCGCTCCGTGATCCTGGGTGTCGAGCGTCGACTTGAGCGCGAAGTGCCGCTGTCCATTGGCGTCGAACGTCACGACGTACCACGCGTAGTGCAGGGTCGTTTCAAATGTGGGCTGATCGCCGCCGGTGAGTGTGAGATGCCCACTCTCGAGATAGATCTCGCGATATTCGACAACACCATTCGCCAGACCCGAGTCGCCCTCAACGAGCGTGGGAACGGGTTTGCCATCCGAGCGCCGCAGGGTGAGAAGCGCCGGCTCTGCGCTCACGACGAGAGAGGACGTGCCAGCGACACCATCAACCGTTGCAGTGATAACAGTCGTCCCTGCAGTTACCGCTCGTACGCGCCCTGACGGATCGATGAGCGCCACGCCGGGGTTGCTCGAGGCGAGCTCAATGTGCAGCCCAGCCAGGTCCTGACCGTTGCGGTCCTGCACGCGAACGCTGAATGGCGATATGTCGCCCAGGCCAAGTGTGTCGGGCAGGTCGAGTATCGAGACCTGCGAAACGTGTGTTAGTGTCGTGCTCGGCGTGGTGGATGAATCGGAGCTGCATGCGGCGATGGCGACGGCAAGCACGATGGCGAGTTTAACCGCACGAGGTGTCGAGTTCAGGCGCATCGGACGCAGGCGTGAGAGTGGATGGCGTGCTTCAGCAACACGTACAACCTGCGCCTGTCCGTTTGCGTCACATGCATGCTCGCGACGCTTAGACGTCACACGCGTCCGGCGAACCTTGCCATGGTGATCGATAAGCGTTCACTCAGAGAGAGTGGTTGCGCTCGGCATGAGCCGCCTCGATATTCGAGCCACGGCGCCCCACGTGATCGAGCTGCCGGCCATGATGGTCGTTGCCGAGCGCGCAGGACGCGATATCCGAGACTCGGCGGGGTATGGAACAGCGGGACACGACCGAGCAGCTATTGCTACTCGTCCAGGCGGGCGAAGTCGGCGCGGTCGAGCGTGTATTCCCGCTCATCTACGACGAGCTGCGCCGACTCGCGCACCGCCACCTGCGCCGCGAGCCGACGGGACACACGCTCGCGACGACTGACCTCGTCCATCAGGCGTACCTGCACCTCGTCGGCCAGACGCGCGTGCAGTGGCAGGGACGATCCCACTTCATGGCCATCGCAGCGACGGCGATGCGACGAATACTCGTCGATCACGCGCGGAGTCACGGCAGTCACAAGCGAGGTGGCTTGCTGCGTCGCGTCCCGATGGAATCGGTCGAGCTGGCTACGGAGGAACGCGCTGAGCTGCTTCTCGCCCTCGACGAAGCGCTCGATCGGCTTCGCACGCTCGATGGACGACAGGCGAAAGTCGTCGAGTGCCGATTCTTTGCGGGGATGACAGAGGAGGAGACGGCCGAAGCGCTTGCCATCGATGCGCGCACTGCACGCCGCGACTGGGCGAAGGCGAAGAGCTGGTTGTATCAGGAGATCTACGTCAGCGAGGCGTGCTGATCGTGACGCGCTTTCACGAGCTGGATGCGCTGCTCGATCAGCTGCTCGATCTTCCAGCTGAAGAGTGCGATGCATTCGTGGACCGCGTTACAGCGACCGATCCGTCGCTGCGCGCTGAACTGTGGCGGCGTCTCGATGCGCATCGAGCATCCGGCGACTTCCTCGAGCGTCCAGCGATCGAGCTCGCGGCGCCGCTGCTTCTCGAATCACGGGAGGCAGACAACGCGTTCAGAACGTCGGCCGCCCCCGAACGCGTCGGGCCGTATCGCATCGTGCGCGAGCTTGGGCATGGTGGAATGGGCGCGGTATTCCTTGCCGAGCGTGACGACGGACAGTTCGAACAACGTGTTGCGCTCAAGCTCGTGCGTCACACGCTTGCGAACAGCGCCGAGCTGTCCGCTCGCTTTATGGAGGAGCGGCGCATTCTCGCCGTCCTCGAGCATCCGGGCATCGCGCGGCTACTCGACGGCGGTGTCTCGGATACGGGCGTGCCGTGGTTCGCGATGGAGTACATCGACGGCGAGCCGCTCGACGCGTATTGCGACACGCACGGCCTCTCGGTCAAGCAACGGCTTTCCCTGTTCGGCGCGGTGTGCGAGGCAGTGCAGTACGCGCATCAGCATCTCGTCGTTCACCGCGACCTCAAGCCGTCGAACATTCTCGTGACCAACGACGGCGTCGTGAAGCTACTGGACTTCGGGATCGCGAAGCTGGTGGATCCACTTGACTCCGGCGACGACGCGACGCGGACCGCGTGGCACGCGATGACGCCACAGTACGCCGCGCCGGAGCAGGTGCGCGGCGAGCCTGTGAGCACCGCGACCGACGTGTACGCACTTGGTGTGGTGCTCTACGAGCTCGTCACCGGACAGCGGCCTTACGAGTTGCGCGGTCTTACGCCAGCGGAACTCGAGCATACGGTGTGTGATCTCGAGCCACCGAAACCGTCGACGACCTTCGGAGCTGACGACAACGCGTTGGATACGCGTGCTGACCGTGCACGCGTGCGCGGTTCGACGACAGATCGGCTCAGACGATTGTTGCACGGCGACATCGACGCAATCACGATGCAGGCGCTGCGCAAGGAACCGGCGCGCCGGTATCCGTCGGCGTCGGCACTCGTCGACGACGTGCGTCGGTTCTGTGACGGCATGCCCGTAGTTGCGCGTACCAACAGCGCGGGATATCGGTTCCGGAAGTTCGCCGGCCGCCATCGTGGCGCGCTCGCGGTTGCTGCTTCGATGCTCCTCCTGCTCACGTCGGCGTACGCCCGCGAGCGCGTGATGCGCGCACGCGCCGAGGGAGAGACGCGGAAGGCCAAGGCGGTGGAGGCGTACGTCGTCGGAATCTTCGACGGCTCGGATCCGTTTTCCGAAGCGGCGCGTCCCGGTGAGGAACTGACGGCGCGCGCGCTGCTCGACCGCGGTGCGCAGCGAGTCGGAGCGGAGCTCGCCACACAGCCTGAAGTCGAAGCGGAGATGCGTGGCGTCATTGGTCGCGTGTACACGAGTCTCGGCGTCTTCGACAAAGCGGAAGCGCAGGGACGTCAATCGCTTGCCCGTAGACGCGCGCTCTATGGCACCAATAGCGCCAGCGTGGCGGAGGCGATGGATCAGCTCGGGGTCGTGCTGCAAAAACGATACGTGTTGCCCGAAGCCGAGCGGCTGCTGCAAGAATCGCTCGCCATGCGCCGAGCGCTTCTCGGCCCCGACGACTCGGCGACGGCGGAGAGTCTCGATCACCTGACCGATTTCTATCAGGAGAAAAACGATTTCAATCGCGCGTTGGGCTACGCGCACGAAGCAGTTGAGTCGCGCCGTCGTTCATTTGGCGACGAGAGCCCGAAGTACGCAACGAGCCTGGTCAATCTTGCGCTGCTGCTGTGGTGGAAGGAAAAATTCGATGAAGCTGAGCCAATCTTGCGCCGCGCGTTGGCGATAGAAACGCGTACGCTGGGAGAGAACGCTGTCGCAACGGCGCAGACGCTGCACAATCTCGCGCAGGTGCTGGAGATGCGCAGTCATTACGACGAGGCCGAGATTTTTTATCGGCGCGCACTGGCGGCGAAACGAAAGGTGCTCGGCAACGCGCATCCGACGGTAACGGTCAATCTGAACAACCTCGGCATCATGCTGGCGACGCAACTCGAGCGTCCTGCGGAGGGTGAGCCGCTCATCCGGGAAGCGCTGGCGCTCGATCGTCAGATGTTCGGTAAGAGGCACGGGTACGTTTCCGCGAGTCTGACCAATCTGGCCGCGGTGTTGCGAATGAAGGGCGACTTCGAAGAGGCGGAGCGTTCTGCGCGCGAGGCGCTCGACGTAGACCGGTCGCTCTTTACCGGGGACCACAGCTCGTTGGCGCTGGACATGAACGCCATTGGCGCGATCCGCCACTTGAAGGGCGATCTGGACGGTGCGATTCCAATGTTCCGCGAATCACATGCACAGTTCAAGCGTCTTCTCGGCCCTGCGCACATGTCGACGCTCAGCGTCGCGAACTCGTACGCGCGCGTGCTGCGCGAGAGCGGACATACACACGAAGCGGAGCAGATCTTCCGCGACAATGCAACGCACCTCGATTCCACTCAAAAGCGGCAACGTGCAATCTTCATCTCCGCACGCGTCGGTCTGGGGCGAACGCTGGCGTCCGAGGGACGCGATGCGGAGGCGATCGACGTGCTCCGCGGCGCGAACGACATGGTCGTCACGCAGTACAAGAAGGACAATTGGCACATCGCCGAAGCGCGACTGGCGCTCGGCAAGAGTCTTGTGGCGGTGAAGAAGCTCGAGGACGCGAGACCGCTGCTCGAGCAGGCGCGCGCATCGCTCGATGGCCAGCGGCGCGCGCAGCCGCGCCTCGCGGCCGAGGCCGACAGCGCGTTGCAGCGTCTTTCTCTGACGAGTCGCCGGACAACTGCAGCGCGCGAGTAGACCGCGATAGACGGTTGTCCTCTTTTCCCCTCCAGTTACGCGCTTATGGGTAGGGCGCCGATGTCACACGGGCGTCCCTTTCACAGTGCTGCCCGGGAGGAGGACGCATGTCATATCAAAACAAGGAGCTCGCAGTCCTGCACGTGTGCTCGCTGAGCGAATTGATGAGCCATGAGAAGGAGATCGTGCATCGCATCGGCTCAACACGAAACGGCGGTCATCTGTTGCTGGTCGACAGCCGGAGACTCTTCAAGGATATCCGCGTCGAGTTGACGCCAGAAGCAATCGCCGAGACTCATGCGGCGTATCCTGCGCTTTTTGCGACGACCGGAGGGGAAGGTGCGTATGCGCGGATCGCTGCCGGCAGCGGCAAGGGTGCAATCCGCGTGACGATAGATGGCCTGTTCAAGAAGGTGGCGTCATGACCAGACTCGGAGGCTTCGGCTTCGTCTGTCAGATCAGACGAGACAAGCTGCTGGACCTGATGCAGGAAAACGGACTCACCGTACAGGGAAATCCTCTCGTCACGCCATTTCGGCTCACGGTCAAGAGCACGGTGTCTGGGGCGCCGAACACTGTGGATCTGCTGGTGAAGTCGACAGACCTGGCGCTCGAGGTGGGCACGAACCGGTGCACGCTGATCCTCCGTCTCGAGGGTGGCGTAATACGACTGCCCGGTGCGCCCGTAGCAGCATTCACTGGCGGCGCTGTCAACGTGCAGCTCGAGCTCCTTGATAAAGTCTTCATCATCGCGCGAACCCATGGCGCGACGCTCGATGCACCCAACACACCGGTGATTGCCGGCATTGCGAACTTTGCGAAGCGCGCCAATGCAGAGGTGGACAAGATCGTAACCGCCGAGAAGAAGGTGGATGTCGATATCTATCCCGACGCCGGTCCGATCAAGCTGTTGTTTTTCCTGACCGGCGCCAACAAGAATCTCGATGCAAACACCTTCGCCTCGCACACGCATGGTGCAGATGCGGGGACGCTGACGCCAACGGTCGATGCAACGACGTCGGTGTCGTACGCCATCTCAACGACGGAAATCCTCCCGCAGTTGCCGACGCCCGCGGACTTGTCGCAATCGCACGTGACAGTCCTCGAGGTGAACTATGCCTTTCACGACAACGGTATCGACGTGACGGGCGTGTTCGACGGAAATGATACTTGTTGGCGCGTGAGTGGAGGCACGTTCAGTCAGCTGTTGCTTCCGTTGCTGATAGGCCAGAACTTCGTATTTATCCCGGTGCCGGCCAAGCCGAAACTCGACTTTGACCTGCACATCAAGGAAGCATGTCTGATCGGGCTAGCGGCGATCGACTTCCTCGATTTCACACTGACGCAGGCGTTCTTCATCCTCTTCGGCCCGACGTTCGGTCCGGCGCTCGGCATCAAGAGGGACTTTACCGTGCCTGATACTCCCACACAGACACGTCCGGGACTGGCGCTGGGCGGTGTAATCTGGTCGGAGTTCCTGGTATCCGACGAAGGATTCATTCTTCTCGGAGATCGCACGGGCGGCGGAGTGGTCTCCGCGTCGCAGCAGGCTGCGATTCATCTGCGCACGAGCCGTACGCCGGAGAATCTGCATGAGGTCGGACGCGGCAGCGTCGTCGTGCAGGGTCCGACGTGCGCTCCGATGTCGTTTGACTACGTGCGGTCGGCGCAAGATGATCAGTGTACGCTGACTCTGGAGACCGACTGGGTATTCGAACCGCTCACCTATACGTGGACGATCGACGGTGAGCCGCTCGTGGAATCCAGCAAGGTCGTGGTGATCGGCGGCAACGGGCGCACACCGTTCGACTTCACGGGGACGGTGACGGAAGAGCTTCCGCCGCCAAATGGAACTGCCATTCCGGGCCATGCGATCAAGCTGGCGTATCGACTGGCCGGCGCCTCGCTGAGTGTGTTTGCGCGACACGACGACGCAAACTACGAGATCCGCGTCGAAGTACGTGCGGTCGACGCACTGGGCCGATCGTTTTCGGATGCGGTGAACATCGAGATGCGCGGCGACATCGTCACACTCGCGCCGGAGTATGACACGTACATGGACGCCTGCGTGAAGGCCGCCGCCGATATCGTCAACAAGAAGGGAACCAAGAGCGGCAAGGGAAGGCCCGGTGAGCCGCAGGAACACTGGAAAGATTTCGTGGAAGCGCTCACGCTCGCGGCAGTCGAGGGAAATATCGCAGCGCAAGCGGCCATTCCCGGAATCATGAAAGCGGTTGGCTCACGCGTCGTCGCGAAGTCCTTGCAACGATTCTAAGCGCCAACATCACCGCATCACGACGAACAGACGGGCCCTCGGCCAAGAAGGGCGTGTATGACGTTCCGATCCACTCCTCACCAGCTGCATCATTGGCGGAGTGGACGGAACGTCTTGCACACCGTCACTCGCGAGCGCGAAGTCGTTTATCGCCTCGGTCGGTGATCGCGACTACTTTGCCGCCGCTGGAAAGGCGGGCAGCTTCGCGACGTCACGCGCATCGTGCTGGATGATGACCGTTGCCTTGAGATTCGACGCGAGTTTCTTGAAGCGGTCCAGTGATGCGAGCGAAGCGGCGCGGTCCGTATTGAAGGTCGGAACGCCGTTGCCGTCGTAGTTCTCGTGAAAGTGCGAGAGGTCGCCGGTGATAAGCACGTTGCCCATGTCCTTCAGCCGAACGAGCAGGCTGTGATGACCGGGCGTGTGACCGGGCATGTTGAGCATGATCACGGTGCCGTCGCCGAACACGTCCTTGTCTCCTGCTTGCGGCTCTACCTTGCTGCCGCCGCTCAACCAGTTCGCGAACAGGGTCGCCATTGCCGTGGACTTGGGATCCGAGATCACATCCCAGTCACCCTTGCCAATGAGCAACGTCGACTTCGGAAACAAGCTTGCCTGTCCCGTGTGATCACCGTGAAAGTGACTGATGGCCACGTACTTCACTTGCTCGGGCTTCACGTTCAGTTGGCCCAGCAGGTCGATCAGGCTCGTCTTCGGAGAGGTGGGAGCCGTGCCATTGGGATTGCCCGTATCCCACACCATGTAGTCGTCACCGTGCCTGATGAGATAGCAGCTGAATACCAACGGTACTTTGAGGCCGTTGAACGCGTAGGTGTCGGAGAATCGGCCCACGTCAGTGGGAGGAGCGCTCGTACCGCAATCCAGTCGGGTGAGTGAGACTGCCGGTGCTTCCTGCGCGGCGGTCCGCGCTGGCGAGAGTGCAACGGCAGAGACGACGACGGCCAGAGCCGAAACAATGTGTTTCATGAAATTCCCGTGCGATGTGGAGTGCGAGACGTCACGCTGCGCGGCGATATCGCCGACGCAGCGTGCATCATCGGTGGCCATGTGTTGCGCCGATACCCTGAACGTTCCTGAATCTGGCGGGTGTGTCCAGCGGCGCAACTGCGCGCACGCCGCTCTGCAGCGAGCGGCGTGCGTTTCTTAGTGAGCCACGCGTGACTCTATGGGACGACGCGTATGGTGACGCTTCCGATCTCTCCGCTCGAACCGGGACTTCCCGACATGCCGCTGCGTCCATCGCTTCCACTCGTACCCTGTATCCCTCCGGAGAGCGAGGTGGCATGTCCTTGTGCGTCGAAGCACGTGGTGCCCGAGCCGCCTGTGCCTCCCGCACCCCCATGACCACCACTGCCGCCAGACCCGCCTGCGCCGCCAGAACCACCCTCGCTCAACATCGTGCCTCTTAGCAGCGCGAGCAGCTCCGTAGATGCAGCATCCGCGTGAACGATATCGACGACGACGTTTCCGCCGCGACCTCCAGCAGAACCGTTCGACCCGTCGCTTCCGGCGCCACCGTCCTCACCCCGACCGCCGCTCGTTCCATCCGTCGACGGGCAACTTGCGCTGTTGCCCGGGGTACCTGTGGATCCGTCGTGACCAGACGAGCCATCCGACCCGCGGTCTCCATCGGCGCCTCGACTCACGACGTGAAATTTACCCACATCCCCACGCTCGACGATCGCGGTGTACTCGTTCTCCGCGCTGCCGACCGTGTAGCCAACGCGGCCAGTCGTTCCAATCTGCTCAACACGCACTTGGAGGTCCGGTCCTTCCGTGCGGCGTCCCTTGGCGGTGAACACGAGGTCTGCCGGCGTTTCGAACTGGAGATCCCAATCCAGCGCGGCAGCGCGCGTGCCGCCGAGCGTGAGCGGAACGACCAGGCGACGACCAGCGGCAGCGAGCGATGCTGTCTCGCGTGCCGTCAGGTGCTCAGCGAAACGAAGCGTGCCATCGGGATCGAGAGTCACGAGTCGGCTGTCCACTCCTATGTCGCTCGCCTGCACGCATGGCGCTGGATCCGCGTCCTCGGCGGCGGCGCACACGGTCACTGGATGATCGATGCCCTCGAGCTCCGCGTTGAACGCCCCACGCAGTGACACGCGCGGCAGCACGGAGACTCCGCGTCCACCGATTGCGTCGCCGAGCAGTGTGCTTGTGCGGTGTTCGACGTCCTGACGAACGCGTACGCCACGCGCCGACAGCGCGATTGTATCGATCCATACGCGTATCGGCCGATGCCCCGCAATTGCGACCGGATTCGCGCCGATGCGCAGCACCGTTTCTTCAACGGCCGCGGCGTTGCCGCGCACCTGTTGATACTGCGACACACGGATGTGCAGGCGGATGACCCGACGCTGCGCTTCCGCGCGAAGCGCCGCGTCAGGCAGGCGAAGTGCGGCGTGGCGCAAGGTTGTCTCGTCACCTTGCTCGAGTAAGGCGTCGAGGGCGGCGACGTCGACCGGTCGCCCGTCGCGCAGGCCATTCTCCAGCTCCAGCGCGCCAACGAGCTCGGTGACGTTGCGTGTAGCCACCGGGCCGATGCGATGCTTCGCGATCGCGCTCCGCGCGTACGCAAGCAGATGCATCGCGACGTCGAAGTGCGGCGCGACGCCGTTTTGTCGATCCATGAGCACAGCCTGCATCGCCGACAACTGTGCCTGCGCGAGCGGACTGTCCTCGACGTGATCATCGTCGATCACGACGACGTACGAACGTGCTACGGCGTCGAGAAGGGACGAGGCAATTTCCCGATCAGTGCTGCGGACGAGTCGGTCAACGCAATCGCGCCAGAGTTCCGGCGCGATGCGTCCGTCGCGGAGGCCGTCCAGCAGATCGTCGCGAGCGCTGATATCGACGGAAGGTACGTGCGGACCACCCGCCCGGAGATCACAGACACTCGCGCTTGCATCGCGTTGTCCGAGATACGAGATGAGTGCTCGTGCGTCTCCACGTTCCGCCAGCTGTGCCGACGTCATCGGCAAGGGAATGTGGGAGGCGCACGCGATGGAAAGCACGAGTAGCGTGCAGGATGATTTCAACAAGCGTGACATACGGCTCTCGCTCGGGCGAAGGTGATCCATTCCGCGAGGGGGTCGGCGCGACGTTGTTCGATGTATCTCGCGCGACAGCGTCCTCTTAAACAACTACGCGGCGTGGGATCACTCTGTTGCGGCACGAGTGTTACGCACGAATTTTCCGCCGCTTCTTCGGCGAGCTCAGGATGACAAGCAGGCGCGACGCACCATGAGGTGCGTCGCGCTTTCGTTCATTTCCCTAAAGTGACTGGAGGAATGCCACCAGCGCTCGACGGTAGTTCGCCGGGAAGGACTTGAATCGCTCGCGTGCGTTCGTGCCCTCGCCGCCATGCCAGAGCACAGCTTCCTCGAGGTTTCGCGCGCGGCCATCATGCAGGAACGTCGTGTGGCCGTTTACGGTGTGAATCAGGCCGACGCCCCAGAGTGGCGGCGTACGGAACTCTCGACCATTCGCGTCGAAGTCGGGACGATTGTCCGCGAGGCCTGCGCCCATGTCGTGCAGCAACAGGTCGGTGTACGCATGAATTCTCTGATTCGACACCGACGGCACACCCGCGAGCACGCCGGTTGTCAACGTCTGGGTGTGGCAGCTGCCGCATCCTGCGGCCTTGAACACTGCTTCACCCAGCTGCGTCGTCGGATCGTTGATGTTGCGCCGAGCAGGCACGCCGAGCGTCGCTGTATAGAACGCAACGTCGTCGACCGTCTGACTGCTGATCTCAGGAGCGTGACGAGCGCATCCAGTGAACTCGCCCTCGCAGTTCTCAGCAGGGAAGAGTGCCGTGGTGACACCCATGTCGCCGTTGTAGGCGCCCGCCGTTTGCTGCGTCAACGTGCCGACGTTGGCTTTCCAGCCAAAGCGGCCGACGACGTACCGTTGAATCGTCGCCTCGAAGACCGTGTTCACGCGGCCCGAAATGCCGTCGTGATTGTTGTCGAACGGATCAGCGAGCTGGTTCAGCGTCGCTTCGGGAATTGCGCGCAACAGCCCGAGCCCGAAGTTGACAGGTGCGACGCGTGGCGACGTAAGCAGGTTCCCGGGGAGCGGTCCGATGTTTCCCGCGAAGGAATAATGCGGAACTGCGAGCGAGTAGCGCGTGCCGTCGCCAAATCGACCGAACGAGTCGACGTAAAAAACCTGCGCCGACGCCTCGGCCGTAAAGCCAGGTATCGCCATCAATTGCAGTTGGCCACCGAACTGCCCCGCGGGCTTGGGTCCACCCACCGCATCCGAGCCGGGGATGCTCGCGCGAAAGAGCATCGTGGTGAACGGCTGCCCGGGAGCGGGCGGTTGTCCGCGTCCATCGCCCACATGACACGCAGAGCACGAGTTGTTGTTGAACAGCGGGCCGAGTCCGGAGTTCGGAAGTCCGGGTGCGGCGACGAAGTCCTGATCGAACGCTACGTCACCACGGGTGTGTTGCGCGAGCGCCGTTGCGTCGAGGTTCGGGGCCGGCAGGCCGAAAGCGCCTGCGGAGGAGTCGAACACCGTGGTCGCACCGCCGGAGAGTGGATCCGGATTGACGCTCGACATGTCGAGCGCGGTTTGGAAGTCGGCTAATGGTCCTGTGGGCTGGAGCGGGGGTTGAGGGGACGTGGCGATTTCCTGACGTTCGCACGCGGCGACGGTCAGAAGGGTGAGGAACAGCAGACCATGGGTGGGGCGACGCATTGCAATCTCCCGCGTCAGGGGAGCAGCCAAGCTGCGCAGAGCGACGTTGCTGAGCGACCAGCGATCCAGTCGACACTAGCGGGCGCCCGTGTCGTCGAGAGCTTCGACGCGTTAAGAGATCGCGTCGTGTTGTCGGCTGGAGAGAAGAGGTGGGCGCTCGCGCAAATTGTTGCTCTGTTCAGATGTATAGTCAAGAGTCAATTCACATAATGATTTTCTCATGCGTGTCTAAGCACGCACGCAGCACTGTGCGCACCATCACAGCGTCGGCGCGGACGCTGACGTCCTTCCGATGTCTCAAGTCGGATTTCCGATATCGGAGTTCGGCGGCCACTCTAAGATCACTGCGCCGAATCGCGAGAATCACCAAGGGAAATCAGAGGCAGACGGCAGGGTTCGGAACAATGCCGAAACGGCCAAGCTCGGACATCCGCTGATGTCACATGTCCGCCGTCCGCCTCTGATTTCCCATCGCCGCCGGCGCCGGCTTGGGCGCGCAGGGCTCAGCGTGGCCGCTGATTTCTGAAGTCCGATTTCCGATATCGGACATCAGCGGCCACTCTTGGATCACTGCACCGAATCGCGAGAATCACCAAGGGAAATCAGAAGCGGACGGCAGCTTCCGGAACA
>JBDUCR010000186.1:0-4876 GCA_040003345.1 bacterium | reverse complement strand
GCGACGAACGTGAAGCTCGTCGATCGCAGCGAGCGCATTGTGTCCGAGGTATCGGGCGTGTCACGCGATGACGCGCGTGCGCTGCTCGAGCGCGCCGGCCAGTCCGTGAAGCTCGCGATCGTCATGCACGCGCTAGGCGTCGACAAAGCCGATGCGCAACGAAAGCTCGACGAAGGCGGTGGCGTCGTCCGTCGTGTCATTGGCGGCGATCCGCCGCCGGTCGAATGACGTCGACGCATGCAGGGGGCACGTACGTCGGGCTGATGTCCGGTACGTCGCTCGACGGAATCTCCGCTGCGGTCGCGCGCTTCACGCCAACAACTGGCGACGCATTCGACGTCGAGCTGCTCGGCTTTCATGTGCACGAGTATTCGACGTCGCAGCGCGAGCGGTTGCTCAACGCAATGCGCGAAGGCAGTGCGAGAGATTATTGCCGCCTCGCGGTGGACTTCGGCGGATGGCTTGCCGACGCGGCGGTCGCAGTGCTCGCCGAATCGGGTGTTGCCCGCGCCGACGTTCGCGCCATCGGCTCGCACGGACAGACGCTCTGGCACGAACCCGGTCATTCCACCTGGCAGCTCGATGCGCCGGCGGTGATTGCGGAGCGCACCAAACTCGCCGTAGTGAGCGACTTTCGTGTGCGTGATGTCGCTGCCGGAGGGCAGGGCGCGCCGCTCGTTCCAATTGCCGATGCGTTGCTGTTCGGCGGTGGACGCTGGCGCGCGCTGCAGAACATTGGCGGCATTGGCAATGTCACGGTCGTGCCGCCCGATGGCACCCTCGCCAGCGTGCGCGCCTTCGACACCGGGCCAGGCGTTGGTGTGCTCGATGCCGTTGTGCGCGTACTGAATCCGTCGCTGCGCTACGATCGCGATGGTCTCATTGCCGCGCAGGGGCGTCCGATTCAACCGGTGATCGATACGCTGCTTGCCGATCCATACTTCGCTGCGGAGCCACCGAAGAGCACGGGTCGTGAGCTGTTCGACGCTGCGTACGTGCGGCGTTTCATTACGCTTTGTCGCGACCATGCCGATACGAGCGATGCGGACATCGTCGCCACCGCGACGGCATTTACAGCCGCGAGCATCGCTGACGCGTATCGTCGTTTTCTTCCCGAGCCGGTGGAAGAGCTGCTCGTCTCTGGCGGCGGCGCGAAGAATCCCGTGCTACTCGCGATGCTCGGTCGCGCCGTCGCGCCGCTCGAGGTCGTGCCCTTCGACGCACGCTACTTCGATGGCGAAGCGAAAGAGGCCGTCGCCTTTGCGCTCCTGGCACATCTGTTCCTCGAGGGAATTCCCGGCAACGTGCCAACGGCAACGGGCGCTCGCGGCCCTCGCGTGCTCGGCGTGTTGACGCCGTGACGCTCGAGGAGCGCTGGCATCCACTCCGCCGAGAGTGGGTTGTCGTCTCGTCGAACCGCAGTAATCGTCCGTGGCTCGGCGAGACCGTAGGCGACTCTCGGCCGGCGTTGCCCACGCACCTCAGCGATTGCTACCTCTGCCCGCGCAATACGCGCGTCTCAGGTCAGACGAATCCCGACTATCAGTCGGTGTTCGTGTTCGACAACGATCATCCGTGCGTGTCTCCCTCGGCGCCCGATGTCGAGCTTCCGTCGTCGGCGATCTTTCGCAATCGTAAAGCTGACGGCGTTGCACGCGTGGTGTGCTACACGCCCCGCCACGATCTTACGCTCGCCGAGTTGCCGCATGCGGACATCGTCGGTCTCCTCGAGACATTGCAGCAGCAGTACCGCGAGCTTGGCGCGCGACCCGAAGTGCGCCACGTACTGATGTTCGAGAACAAGGGTGAAGTTGTCGGCGTGAGCAATCCGCACCCGCACTGTCAGATTTACGCGACGAACTTCGTGTTCCGCACCATCGAGATCGAAGCGCAGGCCGCAGCTGCGCATTTCGACGAACACGGCCGCGTGCTCTTCCGCGACATCATCGACGCCGAGGAGGCGGATGGTCGTCGCGTGATTGCGTCGCGTGATAGTGCGCTCGCCTTCGTGCCCTACTTCGCTCGCTATCCGTACGAGACCTATGTCGCTCCGCGCGCGACACATGCGAGTCTCGCTGCCCTTTCAGCAGCGGAGCTCGACGACTTCGCTGCCGTCCTCGGCGAAACGCTCGTGCGCATGGACAACCTGTGGCGCATCTCGTTTCCGTATGTGATGGTGTTTCATCAAGCGCCAACAGACGGCGAGCAGCATCCCGGATTCCACTTTCATGTGCAGATCCATCCACCGCTGCGAAAGCCGGGTTTGCTCAAGTACCTCGCGGGCCCGGAGATCGGCGGCGGCAACTTTCTGAACGATACTGTGCCCGAAGAGAAGGCCGCGGAGCTGCGTGCAGTGCGCAGCGTTCACTATTCCGCTGACGAACATGGCGACTGATCCGCGTGCGCTCCTTCCGTCGATCGCCGAGCTGCACGATCGCATTCGAGCTTCTGTCGTCGCCGCCTGTGAAGCGCAGAGCAGCGATGCGATGTCCGCCGTTGCGCACGACGATGAAGGCGACACGATCTACGCCGTCGATCGAGTCAGTGAAGAGACGCTCATCGATGGACTGACGGAGCTCGCGGACGAAGAGCCGCTTGTGCTCATCGCCGAAGGTCTGCCGCCGGAGGGTCTCGTCCTTCCCGTTGGTGCATCCGAGCGCGATTGTCGGTGGCGTTTTCTCGTCGATCCGATCGACGGCACGCGCGGCCTGATGTATCAGAAGCGGCCGGCGTGGATCCTCACCGGCGTCGCGCCGAATCGTGGCGACGACACTCGTTTGCGCGACATCGTGCTCGCGGTACAGACGGAAATTCCGCTGGTGAAGCAGCATCTCTGCGATCAGATGTGGGCCGTGCGTGGCAATGGCGGCGACATGCGCCGCATCAATCGTCTCACCGGTGAATCGACGAAGATCGTTCCCCATCCATCGCGAGCGAGCACCATCGCGCATGGCTTTGCGTCGGTGAGCCGCTTCTTTCCCGGCGCGCGTGATGTTCTCGCCGCGATCGACGACGAGATCGCAATTGAAGTCGGTGGTCCGTCCGTCGCGGGGAAGGCGCTGTGCTTCGAGGATCAGTACATCTCCACCGGCGGACAGTTGTACGAGCTGATGATGGGCCACGATCGTTTCATCGCTGATCTGCGTCCACTGCTGCACGACGTGCTGCTCGCGCGCGGGATGCAGCATCCGCTCTGCTGCCATCCGTATGATCTGTGCACGGTGCTGATCGCCGAGGAGCTCGGGCTTTCGATCACGGATGCGAATGGCGATCTGCTCGACACGCCACTCGATCTCGAGACCGACGTTGCGTGGGTGGGCTACGCCAACGATGCGCTTCGCGCGCGTGTTGAGCCCGCGCTCCGCGCCGCGCTAAAGCGCCATCTACCAAAATCCGATTCGTGAAAATAATTAATGGCAAAGGCGGATTGTTGAGAAACGGTGGACTGCTCCCGGATCGTTCGAGATCGATCAGCAGTTTCCTCACAATCCGCCGGTTCCGTGCATTCAGTTGCTGTTGAAGTTGCTGTTGCTGTTGCTGTTGCTGTTGAAGTTGTTGTTGCCGTTGCCGTTGCCGTCATCCTGAGCCAAGCCGACGGATCTGCACCTTGAGTAACTCGCCCCCGAGCAACTTTTTCGTCGCCAACGCACCCATCTATGTCGCCCGCGCGCCAGGACGCCTCGACGTCATGGGCGGCATCGCCGACTACAGCGGGTCGCTCGTGCTGCAGTTGCCGATCGACCGCCACACCGTCGCAATGCTGCAGCTGCACGATGAACCAACGATCGACATCACATCGAAGCGTGACGGTCGCGACTCGCATGTCGCCCTCTCTCTCGACGAGTTTCTCCGCAGCACCCCCGACTCACTGCGCGCACTTTACGCCAACGACAACAGCAACCACTGGGCGACCTACGTGCTCGGCGTCGCACACGCGTGTCTCGTGCGCAACGCGACGCGAGTGCGCCGCCCCGCGCAGGGCTTCAGTGTATTCATCGAGTCCACCGTACCAGAAGGCAAAGGTGTAAGCTCATCCGCCGCACTCGAAGTGTCCTCACTCGCCGTCATCGCTAGCGCATTTGACGTCGAGCTCAGCGCGGAAGAGATCGCGCACGCGAGCCAGTGGGCCGAGAATCACGTCGCCGGCGCGCCGTGCGGCATCATGGATCAGATGACGAGCGCCTGCGGCCGACGCGATCATCTGCTGCGCCTCCGCTGTCAGCCCGCGAGCATCGAAGGCCACGTCGCGATCCCTTTCGGCTTTCGCTTCTACGGCATCGATTCCGGAATTCGGCACGCCGTTACCGGCGCGGATTACGGTACCGTGCGCACCGCCGCGTTCATGGGCTATCGCATCATCGCGTCGATCGAGGGACTCGCCGCCTCGCGCGCCGGCGATCGCGTTCACGTGCACGACGATCGTTGGCACGGCTACCTCGCGAACATATCGCCCGACCACTTCACCACACACCTCGAGCACCATCTTCCCGAACAGATGCTCGGCGCCGAATTCCTCGCGCGGTTCGACGGCATCACGGACGACGTTACGCGCGTGAGCCCGGACCGCGTGTACCCAGTGCGTCAGGCCACCGCGCACCCCGTGCACGAGAACGCACGCGTCGAACGATTCGCATCGTTGCTTGCCAGTCTCGAGCACGCTCCGAGCGTCGCGACTGAGATGGGTGATCTCATGCGCGCCTCACACGCGAGCTACTCCGCCTGCGGACTAGGCAGCGACGGAACGGATCGTCTCGTCGCCATGGTCGCCGAGCGAAAGCTGTTTGGTGCGAAGATCACCGGCGGTGGCAGCGGCGGCACTGTCGCGGTGTTCGCGCGCGCGGAGGACGAGCCGATCGTGCGCGAGATTGCCAGCGCG
>JBDUCR010000055.1:0-4880 GCA_040003345.1 bacterium | reverse complement strand
TAGCAGGTAGCAGGTAGCAGGTAGCAGGTAGCAGGTAGCAGGTAACGGATGGCGGATAGCGGATAGCGGAAGAGCGAGGCGGCGAAGCCGCCGATGCGGGCGGAAGAGCAAGGCGGCGAAGCCGCCGATGCGGGCGGAATAGCGGAAGAGCGAGCGCCGAAGGCGCGATGCGGGCGCAAGAGCAGCGCCGCAGGCGCTCCTCTTGCCCCACACGAGAGCCGATGCCAACCCTCATCGGCACATACCGGCTCCAGCTCAACGCTGACTTCACGCTGCACGACGCACGACAGCGCGTGCCCTATCTGCAACGCCTCGGCGTATCTCATCTTTACTGCTCGCCCGTCCTTGCCGCGCGCGAAGGCAGCACGCACGGATACGACGTCACAGACCCGACACAGGTCAGCGCAATGCTCGGCGGTGAGGCAGCCTTCGTTGCGCTCGCGGACGCAGCGCACGAGCACGGCATGGGCATCGTCCTCGACATCGTGCCCAACCACATGGGCATCGGTCCCGACAATCCATACTGGGACGACGTGCTCGCGCGTGGACGCGCGTCGCGCTACGCCGAGTGGTTCGACGTCGCCTGGCGCGCACCGACGAGGCGCCTTGCGGGGAAGATTCTCGTCCCCGTGCTCGGCGAGACACTCGAGAAAGTGATGCAGCGCGGCGAGCTCACGCTTCGCGCGAGCGCGGCCGGCGTCCGAGTGCACTACTTCAACCATCACTTCCCGATCGATCCCACCACGCTGCCGCCGGAGCTCGAGGTCGCACAGCGTGACCCCCTGGCTCGCGAAATTCTCGATAGCTGGTGCGCAGGCGAGCATGGACAAGCGCGACTTCGCGCGCTCCTCGCGCATCAACACTACGAGCTCGCGTTCTGGCGCGCCGCACAGCGCGACATCAACTACCGTCGCTTCTTCGACGTCAATGAGCTGATCTCACTTCGCGTCGAGAGGGAAGAAGTATTCGAAGCGACACATCGCGCCGTGCTTCACTTCGTCGCCGACGGAATCGTCGACGGGTTGCGTGTCGATCACGTCGACGGACTACTGGAGCCGCGGCGGTATCTCGAACGATTGCGCCGTGCGGTCGATGTGCGTCGGCCTGCGAGAGCGGGTGAACCGCGCTTTCCAATCTTCGTCGAGAAGATTCTCGCGTCGACGGAAACCGTGCGCCGCGACTGGCCGGTGGACGGCACGACCGGCTATGAATTTCTCACCGCGCTCGAGGATGTCTTCGTCGATCCCGAGGGTCACGCGATGATCGAACAACGCTATCGTCGCGGTGGAAGTGATTTCAGTTCCGTGGCCACCGCCTCGAAGCGACGAGTGCTGCGCACCGCGCTGAACGCGGATGTCCGGCGCATTGCACCGATGCTTGCGTCAGTCGCGAAGCGTGCGCGATGGCCTGAGCGTCCAATCGCCGCGTACGCAGCCGCGATCGTCGAGCTCATCGTCGCGCTGCCCGTGTATCGCACCTATCTCGACGCCGAACATCCGGAGCCGGACGAACGCGATCGCGCCGTGCTCATCGAAGCGTTCGCGCGGCTGCGCGACAATGCGACGCTGGATCACGACGCTGTGAGAGCGCTCGAGCAGAGCCTCCTCTGTGAGTGGCGCAGCGCAGAGCCCAAGCTTGCGCACGCACGTCTCTCGTTCGTCCTGCGCTGGCAGCAGATCACTGGTCCTTCCGCTGCGAAGGGAATCGAAGACACAGCACTGTACATTTACGCTCCGCTGACCTCTCGCAATGAAGTCGGAGGCGATCCGGGACTGCCCGTCGAAGGTGCGGTGGATCGACTTCACGGCAGGCTCGCCGAGCGTGCGCAGTATTCTCCGCGCTCGCTCAATACGACGAACACACACGACACCAAGCGCTCCGCCGACGCACGTGCTCGGCTCGACGCCTTGAGTGAGCACGCCGACGATTGGGCGCGGGCGCTGCGTCGCTGGCGTCGCTGGCATCGTTCGTTGCGAGTGCCGGTGAAGGGCCGATGCGTACCGTCGCATTTCACCGACGACTTCATCTATCAGGCCCTGATCGGAATCTGGCCACTGACTCGCGCGCATGTGCCTGAGACTCGTGAGTCCCTTCGCACACGACTCACTGAGTATCTCGAGAAAGCGATGCGCGAAGCGAAGATCAGCACGAGCTGGACAGATCCCGACGACGAGTACGAGCACGCGATCGCGCAATTCATCTCGCACCTGCTCGACCGCGATGAGAGCGCGCAGTTCCAGACCGACCTCCGGCGTTTCATCGCGACCATAGCGCCGCAGGCACTCTACAACACGCTGGCACGACTCGTCGCCCACCTCACCGCGCCGGGCGTCCCCGACATTTATCAGGGCGACGAGCTCTGGTATGCTGCTCTGGTCGATCCGGACAACCGGCGACCGGTCGACTGGGCAGCGCGAGAGCACGCACTCGACGTTGTCGAGGAGGAAGGCAGCGCACCTGATCGCCGCGTGATTCTGGCCGCTCGTCGTGATGCGCTGCAGGCCGGTGAGCTGAAGATGCTGCTCACGCGCGATCTGCTCAGGCTTCGTCGTGCGCATGAAGCGCTGTTCGCGTCAGGCAGCTTCGAACCACTGTCGGCAACTGGTGAGCATGCTGGCAGATTGCTGGCATTTCGGCGCGCCCTGCCAACTGGCGAGCAAGCGCTCGTCCTCACGGGCCGCGGCACCGCGTCGATTGGAGAAGCACCCATCGGCGCTGCATGGAGCGACACGAGCGTGAACGTTGGCGACAGCTCGAACGGGTGGCACTGCGCGATTCATGGAACGCGGATCGCTTCTCGAGAGGGCAGAATTCGACTCGGAGAGGCCTTTTCAGCACTTCCCGTGGCCGTTCTGGTCGCCGAGCGTGAGGTCTGACGAACTGGTCGGTTGAACCTCAGCGTTCGCGGGGTAGAATTCTCTCACCCATCTTGATCAACTTCGGATCGGCGCCCGCTCGAGGTCACACCCCTGAGCGGGCGTTGCATACCTGCTTCGATACAGCTCGAGGATTTTCATGACGCTCGGCCCCACCCGTTCCATCGTCGCGTATTTCTCAATGGAGATCTGCCTGGAACAGGCAATCCCCACCTACAGCGGCGGCCTCGGCGTCCTTGCCGGCGATACCCTCCGCTCCGCAGCCGACCTCGGCGTTCCGCTCGTCGCTGTCACGCTCCTGCATCGGAAGGGCTACTTCACACAACACCTCGACGGCACCGGGCATCAGTCCGAGTCGCCGGTCGCGTGGAAACCGGAGGAGGTGCTCCAGGCTGTCGAGGGACGCACGTCCGTGAGCATCGAAGGTCGCACGGTGCAGATACGAGCGTGGAAGTACGCGGTGAAGGGAATCCGCGGACACGAAGTGCCTGTCTTCCTGCTCGACACGATGCTCGACGAGAACAGCGAGGCGGATCGCGCGCTCACGGACTATCTCTACGGCGGCGACGAGCACTATCGGCTGTGCCAGGAGATCGTCCTGGGCATGGGCGGAGCAGGAATGCTCCAGATGCTCGGGTACGATGCCGGCGTGATCTATCATCTCAACGAGGGACACTCGGCGCTCCTCACTCTGCAGCTGCTCGAGCGCCAGATCGATGGACGTCCGCACTACGAGCTCGACGACACTGACCTCGAATCCGTGCGACAGCGCTGCGTCTTCACGACGCACACGCCGGTGCCCGCCGGCCACGACAAATTTCCGCTCGACATGGTGCGTAGCGTTCTCGGTGAAGAGCGTGTGAAGCTGCTCGAGGGATGTGGTGGTGTGCACGAGAGCATGCTCAACATGACGCACCTCGCGCTGCATCTCACGCGCTTCGTGAACGGTGTGGCGATGCGGCATCGCGAAGTGTCGCGCAGCATGTTCCCCGACTATCCGATCAACTCGATCACGAATGGCGTCCACGCGACGACGTGGGCTGCTCCCGCATTCGCGGCGCTGTTCGACAAACGAATTCCCGAGTGGCGGCGCGACAATCTCTACCTGCGGTATGCGGTCAGCATTCCCCTCGAGGAGATTCGCGACACGCACGCCGAGTGCAAGACGGTGCTCCTCGAGGAAGTGTTGACGCGCACCGGTGTGAAGCTCGATCCGTCAGTCCTGACGATCGGCTTTGCGCGCCGTGCAACGCCGTACAAGCGCGCGGATCTCATCTTCTCCGACGTCGAGCGTCTCGCGAACATCGCGCGCAAGGTTGGCAAGCTGCAGATCGTCTTTGGCGGCAAGGCACATCCGCAGGACGGCGGCGGCAAGGAGCTCATTCGTCGCATCTTCGCGGCTGACGAGCGGCTCAAGGGCCTCGTGGAGGTCGTGTACCTCGAGAACTACGAGATGGCACTCGCCGCGAAGATGATTGCTGGCGTCGATCTGTGGCTCAACAATCCGATGAAGCCACTCGAAGCGTCGGGTACGAGCGGCATGAAGGCGGCGATGAATGGCGTGCCGTCATTCAGTGTGCTCGATGGCTGGTGGGTGGAGGGCCATGTCGAGGGGGTAACGGGCTGGTCGATCGGCGGACCCGATGCCGAGACTGCGCCGAGCACCGATGCGCTCGACCTGTACATCAAGCTGGAGCGCGTGATTCTGCCGCTGTTCTACGGACTGCCGTTCGCATACGCGGAAGTCATGCGCTGGGCCATCGCGCTGAACGGAAGCTTCTTCAACACGCAGCGGATGGTGCGGCAGTACGTCCACAACGCGTACTTTCCGGACAGTCTTCCGTCGGATGTGCGCATTGAGGAGACGGCGCTCTGGTAGCGTGTGCTGCTGTTGTCATGCGACGCGCAGCGAGCGAGTGTCGGGAAGACATGGTGCTGGTGTCATCCCGCAGGAGCGACGCGCAGCGAGCGAGTGTCGGGATCTACTTTCGCTGCGATTATATC
>JBDUCR010000349.1:0-4885 GCA_040003345.1 bacterium | reverse complement strand
CGTTGCGTTCGTCGCTCGACACGCCCCGCGGCTCGCCCCCCAGCGAGTTCCCGCTTGGGCGTTGCGGCTGGGCATTCGCACGCTGCGGCTGTGCGTTGTTTCCCAGGCCCACTTCGCGATCGCTCTGAAAGCGATTGTTTCCATTGGGCGATGCGTTCGCCTCATTGCCTGTCTGACCCTGCAGCCGAGCGGCGCGATTCGCGCCGCGGGCTTCGCCGCCGCGACGACCGATGGCCGCCATGTGCTCGCGGTTCTTGCTGACCGTCACGCCGCCCTTACGGCCGGCGGCGCGTGCTTCGCCCGAGTCGAATTCGTGTGCGGTGCCCTTCTGGTGCGCGGCGCGACCGCCCTTGCTGGCGATCTCGCGCTGCTTGCCGCGGTCCATCGACGCGAAGCCGCGGTTGCTGCGCCCGCGCTGGGCAGACCCGGATTCTGACGTGCTGTCATCGCGCTCGACGTTCTCGCCGGTCGAAGGACGCGCTGAGCGAGCGCTTTCATTCGACACTTCGCGCTGTCGCTCGCGATCTGCGCCAAAGCTGCGCTCTTCGTCATTCGGTCTGATCGCCATTACAACTCCTCCTTGAAGAATTGGGCCCCCTGCCCGGTTCGGCACGCCCCAGCGTCTCCTGAAGTAGCGCCTCCCCTGCCAGCCTCCGTACCGAGGCTGCGATACCGTTCTCTAGTGCAAGGTACGGACCCAAGTGTGTGGGCGTGGTTGCGCCGACTGTTCGCGCGCCACTGAAATGCTCTCGCGTATGATGAAGGGCAAGGCTCGGGCCGCTCGGAGTATATTTCGCGGCCATGTCGCTCTCTATTCGTCTTCTCGGTACTTCCGCCTCGCGTCCAACCGTCGAGCGCAATGTCGCCTCCGTCGCCATCGTGCGTGAAGGTGAAACGCTGCTCTTCGATTGCGGAGAGGGAACGCAGCGTCAAATGATGCGTTACGGAGTCTCGTTCGGTCTCGAAGACATCTTCTTTACGCACTTTCATGCCGATCATGTGATCGGCGTCATAGGATTAATGCGAACCATGTCACTACAGGGTCGCACAGAGGCGCTTCGTCTCTGGGGCCCGCGTGGTGCGGTGCGCATTCTAAAGCGCGCCGAGGAATTCGGCATGGATCATCTCTCCTTCCCGATCGAAGTCGCGGAGCTCGAACCGGGACAGCGCGTGGCCCGGAAGGATTACGCGATCGTGACGTTTCCCGTTGATCATCGCGGAGCGAAAGCGCTCGGCTACGCCGTCGTGGAGGATGAGCGGAAAGGACGATTCAATCCCGACCACGCGCGCGAGCTTGGAATTCCCGAAGGGCCGCTGTGGGGAGAGATTCATCGCGGGCGAGCGATCACGCTCGACGATGGACGAGTGATCCAGCCGGGTCAGCTCGTGGGGGCGCCACGCACTGGGCGCAAAGTCGTGTTCACCGGCGACACGCGTCCGTGCGCAGCGACGATCGAGGCTGCGCGGAATGCAGACGTACTCGTACACGAGGCGACGTTCGGTGACGAGGAGGCGGCTCGCGCGATCGAGACTGGCCACTCGACCGCGCGGGAAGCGGCGATGGTCGCGCGGGATGCCGATGTCGGCACGTTGCTGCTGACGCACTTCTCAGCGCGCTATTCCCGCGACGCGAGCGATCTGGGAAAGGAAGCGCGCCAGTGTTTCGAGCGCTCGATCGTGGGGAAGGACGGCATGGAGCTCGACGTGCCGTACCGCGATGTCGTTGGCGTTTAACGCGACGCGAGCGGATCTGGGCGGCTCACCGGCATCGACCGCGCAAAGAGGCGAGCGATAGTCGGGTCGTCGAGTGAGGCGAGGACGTTTTCGGGGACGAGTCGAGACGTCACGCTGCGTGCTTCGGGGCCTTGGTTGATGACCCAATTGTAGCGATCGAGGCGCGAGCTCCGGCCATCGGGATGCCGGAAGATGATCATCGAATTGCTGGAGCCGGGCGCCTGGATGTCTACCGTCCAGACGGTGCCGTCGGAGGTGGTGATGGACTTCATCTGTCTCGGTGTGGTGAGTTCAGCCGACGAGTGTTGGTGCGAGCGGCTGGCGTCCAGCGAAGCCGGTGTCGAGCTCGTGCCAGAACTGAACAGAGGGCTCGCCGAGCTGCCAGCAGAGCAGCATTGGGCGGCCATCGAGCTCGCTCGGGAAGTCGATCAATCCGATTTTCCGATCCTTGAGCTGAATGCCGATCGACTCGAGCTCTGCCTGGAAGGCGTCGATCTCGCGGGCGATCCGCTGGATCTTCTTTTCCAGCGCGACCGCGCGCGGATCTGGAAGCTCCGGATGCAGGGAGGAGGTCAGCAGATCGAGCTCGACGACCGACTCCTGCCAGCGCCGATGCTCGCGGACGATGTCCTCGACGATCTTTCGCACGTATGGCAGCGTGCGGTTTGCGTGATCAACTGTGAAGAGCTGCATGTGGAGAATCTAATGCGGTGGGAAAACGGCGCTCAGGGGAGTTCGGCGAGGAGCTGCTCGCGCCGACGATTGGCGGTCTCGTTCATCTGGCGATCGTCGTCGGTCTCGAGGACGAGCGGAGGTACGGGAGCGGGATTTCCTTCTTCGTCCAGGTGAACGAAGGTGAGCCAGCACTCGTTGGTATGACGACGCACGCCAGAAGCAATATGCTCGGCATAGACGTTCGCCAGCACCGACATCGACGTCTGTCCAACGCGTACGACACGTGAGCGAACTTCGACCAATTCACCGACATAAATCGGCTGCCTGAAGAGAATACGATCGACGGAGAGCGTGGTGACCTGACCGCTCGCGTGACGCATGGCGCTCAACGCGGCGCAGCGGTCGACCATGTTCATCACGACTCCGCCGAACACTGATGGCCGGCGCAGACCGTTTGCCTGATGCGGCATCATCAGGTCGGCGACGATGGCTTCGGACGCGTGCGGAGTGCGATGTCTGGCTGAAGTCGTCATCGGCGAAGCGAAGCAAGTGTGAACCGACGAGTGCCAAGCATGGCGACGCGATGTTCGGCGCCGTAACCCGCCGCTTCGCTGAACGCGCGAGACAGGGCATGTCGAGTCGCGCCGTCGAGGGCGGGGCGGTCGAGCCAATAAATGCGTGTCGCGGGGGAGGAGACGTGGCCAACCTTCCACTCGCGCGACGTGCTATCGCGGAGTGACAGGCTCGCATCGCCGGTGGAGTCATAGCGCACGACCACCGCGTAGCCAGCATGGCGCCAGACTTCGCGCGTGCCCTCGCCAAACGTGGTGGGCAGCGACGTCGCGACATCGCGCCACCATATCGGCTCGCCGATTCGGATCGGTGCAAGCGGCAGCAAATGACCGGCGTCGCCGTGACCGGAGCCAGGCAGCGCGTAGGCGATCGCCGGCGATCCATCGACGGTAGTGATCGCGAAGCTGCGAGCGTCGAGCCGGTAGTGCGACAGGAACGATGATGCGTGAATTCCGCGCTCGTCGGAGCCGGTGCGCACCGAGTCGATGGCGCTCCTGAACGCGAGATCGCGGCTGCGTTCGACTTCCGGCGTTTGCGGCCCGACCACATCGCTGAGAGTCGCGGGTCGACCAGTTCTCAGATCAAGAACGCCACGCCGGCTACTATGCCACAGCGGCTCGCGCGCCCGCTCGACATCAGTGTGAAGCGAGTACGAAACGAACGGCCCATGCGCGACGCCGAGGTCAAGCGTTGCGGTCGCGCGGAGCTCTGGATCGTCATCTGGCTCGTCGTCGGTCTCGAGCGGATGATCGTCCGGATGCGTGCTCGCGTATTCGCGGGCAAGCTGGGGGACGAGGCTGTCGGTGAAGACGATGACGGAGTCGCCGCTGCGGAGATCGCGACGATAAACGCTCTGTCCGACGAGATCGGCACCCTGGAAGGAGTGGTCGTCGTCCACCACATACAGCTCGAAAAAGCGGCCGCCGTATTGCGCGAGCTCGATTGGTGCGCCGCGCGTGCGGATGCCGGCGGAATCACTCGTGACCCAGAACGCCGAGTCGCCCGCGGCCAGAACGAATTCGGCGGCGGGAGCGGGAGGTTGCCTGGTGCTCGAGCGGGAGACATCTCGGCATCCCACGATGAGCGGGAGCAGGAGAAGAAAAGCCCGTGTACGGAACGGCTGGCGCATGCGAATTGGAATATAGCGCGGAACTCTGGAAGCCCGGCGCGAAAGCTGCCAACGGAAAGGAATGGTCTTGCAGTAGATTTCCCCGAAACCTCTACCCTGATACGCCGTGTCTGCTCGCTATTCCCTTTTACTCGCCGTGGCATTCGTTGCGTGTACTCCATCGGAGCGCGCCAAGAGTTCAGCAAGCACGGAGGACGGCTCGGGTCGCGGCACTACCACGGCGTCCGGTGGTACGGTGGCAGCAACCACTACGGCCGACACTGGAAAACACGCATCGGCTCCAGCGCCGTCGACGCAATCATCCGGAGGGACGACGAATCGTACTGTCGCGCAGATCGACGTCGACAAGGAGTTTCCGGTCGTGCGCGCGCTGTACGTCAACCGATTCGCGGCACAGAGCTCGAAGCGGATGCGCCAGCTCATCCAGGTTGCCGATGAGACGGAGATCAACGCACTCGTCATCGACCTGAAGGACGAATTCGGGTTGAACTACTCGCCATCGAATGCGGAGTTCAAGAAGAACGCAGGAACATCGGGGACGATTCGCGATCTGCCTGGACTGCTCGACACGCTGCGCGCGCACAAGATTCTTCCGATTGCACGCATGGTCGTGTTCAAGGATTCAGTAACGGCGCGAGTGCATCCCGAGTGGACAATCCGAAAGCAGGACGGCTCGGTGTGGCGCGACAAGAAGGGACTCGCGTGGGTGAATCCGTATCATCACGAGCTGTGGGACTACAACATCGGCGTGGCGGAGGAGCTGGCGAAGATGGG
>JBDUCR010000431.1:0-4889 GCA_040003345.1 bacterium | reverse complement strand
TCAAACAGAATGCACGGAAACAGCGGATCATTTGGAACCAGCGGATCGACTCCTCTATCGCTCGAGATCGATCCGCCGTTTCCCCACGATCCGCCGTTTCCCTGCATTCAGTTGATCAAAGCGCGTCGCGAACACAGCGCATGCTCGGCGCGAGCACTATCGGACTCCCTAAGGCCGTCGCCGTGCCTCGACGATCTCCGCAACATCGACATCGCCGGCATCGCCGCTCTTTCGCAGCCCATTGACGACGCCGTCAATATCCGCCGCAGATCGATTCTGGCTCATCTTCCACTTGCCATCGAGCCGCGAAATCTCGAACTCCACGCCGACGATCGCGCGCAGTTGCTGCGCGAAATAATCCTCGGGCACGTCCGACGCCCGCCACTCACTCGCTCGCGCCGACTCGTGTCGTGCGGTAAGTCGCGTGACGTGCGCTGACAGAAACGACGCGTCGTCCGTGAACTGAACGACGCCATACGCATGCACGGCAACGTAGTTCCACGTCGGCACCACTCGACCATCGTCACTCTTCGACGGATACCACGTCGGCGTCACGTGCGCATGCGGACCAGTGAAGATCATCATCGCATCCACGGCTCCTCGCGCAAGTTCATGATGCTTGTTCGCGCGTGCGATATGTCCCTCGAGTATGCCGAGCGCTCCATCGCTCGGACGAAGGATCAGCGGCAGATGCGTGGCGAACAGTCCGCCGCTCGACGTGACGAGCGTCGCGAACGGATGCGCCTCGATGAAGGCGTGGAGGGCGCCAGTGTCATGCTCTGCGTTCAGTCGCGGGATATACACACGATGAACGCTAAACGGTCATTCCGGCGCGTCAACGCCTGGACGATCGCGCCGCTGCGCGAGACCACCCCAGCTCAGTGTCCAGTGAAACGCACTCGACACAGGCGCCGAGATTCCGCCCTGCACTCCAGCGGCGTGAAGTAACCAGTCGATACCACGCGTCAGCCCGAGCAACACGCCCAGCACAGCGACGGCGACGATCCACAGCGGAAAGACGATGATAAAAAAGAGAATGATGAACGGGAGCAGGACTATTGGAGCAATCGGAAGTGCCATGTGCATGATCATCGGAGGTGCATATGCCTCGGTGTGTTCGGGATGACAAACGGCTTACGCCAGAAGTGCGAGCAGAGCGAAACTCGCGAGCCAATGCTCACCCGCATACTCGCCAGCGACGTGCGGCATGCTCGCCCGCAGGTGCACCGACGCCGCATCGAGCGCGGGCGCGCGACGAGCATCGTCGCCGCCGAACGTTCGGCCGATCGAGCGCCAACACCACGCGCGGCTCAGGTTCAGCCCGTCGAGATGCGCAATCTTGCCGTCGGCGCGATCACTCACGATTGCTGGCGTGAACAGCGTGGCGGGATCTCGCTCTGATATGCGTGGCAGAAAACGCGCCAGCCACGCCGAGAACAGATCAGTGTCGAGCGAGCGCCGCATGCACTCGGCCTCGATCAATGCGGACGAAAGAAAGTCGTCGCCGGAAGGTTCCCACGCCTGGCAATCAACATCATTCGAATACCACGCAATAGCGCGTCCGCGCAAAAGCCGACCGAAGCGCTTGTCGTGTGTCTCGTCCGCATACTCGAGCGCAAGCGCGATCGCAAACGCCGAGTTGAAGTGTGTGCCGACGCGAATTGGGTAGGTCGCCTTCGGGAGATATCCAGTGAACAGCGTGACGAACGCGCTCGCGAGCGGCTTGAGCGTCGTGCTCCACACCCGACTTTCCGTCGAGGTGTGTCGGGCAAGCTCGGCACAGAGCATCAGCAGCCACGCCCAGCCGTACGGCCGCTCGAAACCGCCACGCAACGGCTGACTGAGATAGGCAACCTCGGCGGCGACGTTCGTGATCGTCAGCTGACGATCGAACAGTGCACGAATGGCCGGTGCTTCAGGGAACGACGGATGGAGACGCAGCAGCGTCGCGAGCAGCCAGTGGCCGTGCACGCACGAGTGCCAGTCGAAGCTGCCGTAGAAGATCGGATGCAGCGAGCGCGGTCCGCGTACGTCGTCAGCGTCGTTGAGAATGTGATCGAGCTTGTTGGGAAATTCCCGCTCGACGTGCGCAAGCGCGCACTGCGCAAATGTCGACGCAATCTCCGGCGTCAAGTCGAGGAGCGCCGTGGGTACGATGATGTTGTTGGCGGCCATTGGCGTCATGAGCGTCCCGCATGAGCCGGACAGCATTCCCACCGCAGCTATGCGGTGACGTTGCCGCCGACACGAGTCATGATCAATGGTAGTCCGATGCCGGTCGTCATCACAGGAAACGCCGCGGAGGAGTGCCCTTGCGCAGCGCCCGGAGCCGAGAGTCAAGGGTGTAGAATGCGTTCGTTCTGCACCGCGCTTCTGGGCGACGAGAAGCTGCGCGCTACGTGCGCCTGTCTCCGACGGCTCGCGGGTACGAGCCGTCCCGTCGTGAGTGCAAGCGCGCGCCCTCCGCGCGCCGAGTGTCGGATGGCCACCACTCTGTTCGTCGCTACGATCCAGGATTGGTGTACTCTTAGAAACTCCGCAGCGCACAGCTGCTCCTCGAGGGAATCCAACGACTGCCGAACCAGGAGGCGACGCCGGCCGACCCACACCGCGGCATACAGGCCATCCGCCTCGATGCAGTCGATGCTGTCCGACACGATGACCATCTCGGTGTCGCCCACGCGAGTCACGAGACGCGAGTGCCCGCCGCTCGTTCCGGACTCGGCGGTCAATGCCTGCGCAGCGCGCTTGCGATGACGCACGCGCGTGAGCGCTTGCTCCAGACGTGGAGCGCTAACTGGTTTAGTGAGGTAGTCCACGGCGTCAGTCTCGAATGCCGCCACGGCGAACTCGTCAAACGCGGTGACGAAGACGATGAACGGAGCGTGAGCACCGCGATTCCAGCTGCTCGCTGCCTCCAGGCCGGAACGCAGTGGCATCTGGACATCGAGAAAGGCGACGTCCGTATCCGCGAGATACGCCTCCGCCTCCGATACGCCAGAACATTCACCCACGATCACCACGTCGGTGGACATTCTCAGCAGTTGTCGCAAGGCAAGACGCGACAGACGCTCGTCATCGACGATGAGTGCACGTAGCGGGTTCATTCGATCAACGTGTTGTTGCAGGGATCATGGCGCGCCGGTGCGGAATGGCAATGTCGACAGTCGTGCCACTTCCTTCGGCACCCGTGGCGATATGTAGCGATGCATCAGCGCCATAGAGTGCGTCGAGCCGAGCTTTCGCACTGGAAACGCCGAGACCGGATTGGCATCGCTGCTGCCAGTCGTGTGACAAGCCGACGCCGTTGTCCTCGATGCGAATGAGAATGCTCGCTGTCGTCTCGCGAACGGCGCCAAGACCCAGGAGCCCCCACCCGCGCCGGTGACGCACTGGACCACGCACCGCATGGCCGCGCTGATCGGCGTGAGCCATGTGACCGTCGCGCGCGTGTGGCAGCGCGCGGGGCTCAAGCCCCATCGGCTGGAGCGCTACCTGACGAGTGACGATCCCGACTTCGAGGCGAAGGCCGCCGATGTGATCGGCCTGTATCTCGCCCCCCCCCGACCAACGCGGTGGTGTTCTCGGTCGACGAGAAGACCGCCATTCAGGCCCTCGACCGACTGGATCCCGTACTTCCTCTCTCACCCGGGCGCGCCGAACGACACGGCTTCGAGTACAAGGGAAGGGCACGCTGGCCCCTCTACGCCGCGCTCAACGTCGCCACGGGCGCAGTGGAAGGCATGACGGCGGCCCGGCACACCAGCGCGCCGTTCCTCCGCTTCCTGGACCGCGTGATCGCTACCCAATCCCCACGCCGGGAGATCTATCTGATCGCCGACAATCTGTCGGCGCACAAAACAAAGGCCGTCACCGAGTGGCTCGCGGCCCATCCGCGCGTCACGCTGCACTACACGCCGACCTACAGTTCGTGGCTCAACCAGTGGAACTCTGGTTTGCAAAGATTGAACGGGATCTGATCGCGCGCGGCATCTCACCTCGACCGACGATCTCCGGCGGAAGCTGATGCAGTACATCCGTCTGCATAACAAAACCTGTCAGCCGATCCGCTGGGCATACAACAACCCCAAGCACCGCATCCGTGCTAGCTGAACTTTGGTTACCGTCCACTACCAGCTCCATATTCCGTATTCGCGCGGTGCGCCTGAACCTCAGGCTTCCGGCGGGCGCCGACCGGGTCGGTCATTTGTATTGCTTGCCGCAACACATGAAGATGACGACTACGCGGAGTGCTCCGAGATGCCATAGACACGACCGCAATCACGATAAGGTTCAACTGCGGCGCCGCCGTTGAGCAAGGTGCCTTCGCGATGTCTCGGAAAAGTCTAGCTGCGTTGAGTGATGCGATTTCTCCGTCTAGGTAGTCTTTACGATTGCAACTGCGAACTCCGCCTCGGCGGCAAGCTGGTCGCCGACAAACGTCTCGCCCCGAAACCAGTACATCGAACTGCGCGAGCGCTGCAGCGTCGCTTCGAGCCGGAGCACGTCACCCGGCCGGATAGCCCGACGGAATTTTGCTTTGTCCATGGACGAGAAGTACGCCACTGCCGTGCGGCCGTGCCAATCGCTCAGGAGCAGAATGCCGCCCGCCTGCGCCATTGCCTCAACGACGAGCATACCTGGCATCACCGGGTGACCGGGATAGTGCCCCTGAAAGAACCACTCGTTGATCGAAACGTTTTTCGTGCACACCACACGCACGCCCGGCACGATCTCGTTCACCTCATCGATGAACAGGAAGGGATAGTCGTGGGGGAGTACGGCCCCGGCCTCGCGGGCTGCCGGCCGGATCGGCGCATCATTCATTATCTGCACATCAAGTGAAGGTGTCGCTGATAGCGCTAGCTCGTGGGGTCCAGCGCCCGCAC